>CALXYG010000035.1 GCA_944392885.1 uncultured Clostridia bacterium | reverse complement strand
CTCCTTCTGGTATTTCATATATTACCAATCCTTCTTCTACTGAATCCTCTGTTGTAATTTGGGATTTTGTGTATCCTTCTGGAATTGGAACATTTGTGTTTCCTCCTGTTCCTCCTATACTATTTGCCTTTTCTATTAGGTTTTCTAACTGGCTTTCTTCTTCTCCTACTGCACTATTCCATTCTTCTACTGCCTCATTTGCTTTCCCAAATATTCCTTCGCTATTTATTGCCATGTTTATGGCTGCTCCTGCTAATATTAGTAATACTATTACTGTTATTACTAATGCCACTAGTGTTATTCCTAACTCTTCTTTAGGATGTGTTTTCCTTTTTTCTTCTTTCTTCATCATTCTTTCCTCCTATGTTTTTTATTTTCCTTTGTTGCCTTTCCTATGTTGTTTTTTCCTTTTTGTAATTTTTTACAAAATTTTTTGTTTTTGCTTTTCCCCTGTTGTTTATTGAAAAACTATTTTTCATAGCTTCCCCTTGTTTTTACTTTATTTTCACATCCTATTTATTTTTCAAGGTTCTTACTATTTTTTATAGCTTTTCTTTTATTTCTTCTTATGTTATATCTTTTCTCCCTCTTTTGTCAATACAGTTTTTTATTTATGGAAATTTTTATTTATGAAAATTTTTCATTTGGATTCAGTACAGCACCACTCCTCGCCTTTTCTAAAATAATTAAATATTAATTAACCAAAAATATTTGCATAATTAAATATTTTACAAACTAGTGTCAAATAGCTTTTACTTTTGGATAACGACAAATACGTAATTGTTCTCCTGCATATATTAGATTTACATTTTCAATATTATTTATTTCGGCTATACTTTGAATACTAACTCCATATTTTTTTGCAATTGATGTCATTGTATCACCCCATTTTATTTTATAAATTATATGCCCACAATCGTGTATTGTATAGTCATCTATTTTGATTTTTATTTTTTGCCCTACATAAATTAGATTTGGATTTGGTATGTTGTTTATTTGTACTATTGATTCTACTGTTGTATTATAGTCTAACGCAATTTGACTTAGTGTATCACCTTTTTTTACTGTATATTCTATTTCCTCTTTTTCACTTGTTTGTTTTATTTCTATCAGCAGTCTTTGCCCTACATAAATTAGGTTTGGATTTGGAATTTGATTTGCTCTTACTATATCTTGAACTGTTGTGCCATAATACAATGCAATCTGACTTAGTGTATCTCCTCTTTTTACTGTATAGTAAATTATACTTGTTTCAGGTTCTGGCACAGGTTCAGGGATTGGAATAGGATTCGTTTCTTCTAATAAAATTTCTTTTGTAAAACGGTTTAAATCTACATAACCATTTACCCCATTAATATTACCTCTACTTGTATATTGAAATCCAACCCAGCTATTCCATTTTCCATTATCATATGGCTCATTTACTCCATAATTTGCCACCCATAATGGATATTGATTAGCTAGTTCTTGTGTGAAAATATGTATTGCATCATTTGTATTACTGTATATTACCATTTCCTTCCCAGTGATTCTTTGGGTTTCATTTAAAAATGCAAACGATATTTTGTTTATTTCTTCTATGCTTAAATTACCAAATTCTTCAAAGTCCATTGCTAATTTACAATCTATTTCCATCCCTGAAATAGCATTTGCAAAATATCTTGCTTCTGCTTTTGCTTCATTTTCATTTGTCGCTCTTACAAAGTGGTACACTCCAATTTTCAGATTTTGCTTTTTTGCATTTTCATAATTATATTGTAAATACGAATCTGTGTACCATGTTCCTTCTGTTGCCTTTATGTATACATATTCAATACCATCTTCTTTTGCTTTTTCATAATTAATATAGCCTTGCCATGCACTTACATCCATACCAAGATATGTTGGTGTACTTATTGGGCTTAAAGCTAATACTGTATTTTGAATACCTATTTGTATAACAAATATAATAAGTATTAAAATATAATATTGTTTACTTTTTTTCTTTTCCATTCCTCCCTCCTTTGTTATTTATTTTATTCACGAATATTTTTTTTGTTAATCACTTATAGCCACAAAAAACACATATATATGTTTTGATTTCATATATATGTGTTTTTAATGTTTTAAAGTTAAAATTAATTTCTTATTTTATGGAAGTATCTTTACTTATACTGTTTAATTCTTTTGTAACTTCAGCATTATATACATATTCTCCATTAATTTTTTCATATACTTCACCAATCTTTACATTTTGCGGTAAATTTGTTTCGGTTAGAAAATATGGTCCACCATCTCCATGTTCTGATATACACGCAGAATTTTCATCTATAATCCAAGCAAAATCATTACCTTTTCTGCTCTTGTTGTCTAAAAATGTTTTTTTCTTTTCATATAAATTATATTCCTGTAATGTATTGGTTTCTTGAACATTATTCTGATTTTTATTTTCAAACTTTTTTAATTCTTCTAAAAATTTATCTATAAAACTGCTATTATCTTTTTCTTTATTTTCAAATAAATTTAAATCCAAAATTATGCCTCCTTTTTTTATTTAGCTAATTTACTTTCTCCTGTTGTATAATTGATAGCTATACCATTTTGAACATTATATATATACACATTAAATTGTAGTTTCCCATTATCTTCAATTGAATATGCCTCAATACTTACACCGACTTACTAATTCATTATCTCCTTCAAAATATGGTGTAACTCTATATAATACATTGTTTGTTTTATTTTCTTTCAAATAATTGTATACTTTATCTTCAAATATTTTCATTCCTTCTACATTAAAATCTCTTGTTCCTGTCATTAAATTTCTTTCGTCTACATCAGTTCCACCAATGTTCCAACCTATTAAATGGCATCTATGGTAAAGATACATCCCTGGAACAATGTCTTTATCATATTTCTTTTGTATAAATCCGGATGGTATAATCTCAGAATAATCATTTTTTTCATCATCTATGTTTGCTTTTTCCCAATTCGTTTTTATCATTGCCATTCCGCACTTTTCCATTTTGCAATTCTGAATAATAATCTTCTTCAATGTTAAAGTCTTCATTACTGAAGTTAGGAATATTATTGTTTATTTCTATATATATTTCTGAAGTGTTTTGTGTTACATACGATGTTTCAGTTGAAATATTATTTTCTAGGTTTTCATTTATGGAATAAGATGAGAATCCTATAACTGAAGCTATAATAACTGATAATGCTATTATGCTCTTTATTAGTTGATTTGTTTTTTTATTCATATATCTTCACCTGCATATTTAATTTCATAATATTTGCTTTTTTTATAAAGTGGTAGCACCCACACTGCTTATTCTCATTTCCTATGTTACCTAGTATATTGAATTTTTACACACTTGTCTATCGAATTTTGCAATGCTTTTAAGTATATCTTAATTATTGCTTACGCAGTCTTTAATTCAAGCCTTAGTTTATCTGCAATCATTGCTATAAATTCACTATTTGTTGGCTTTCCTTTACTTGCAGATACTGTATAACCAAATATGTTTTCTACTGTTGCTTGTTCTCCCCTTCCCCATGCTACTTCTATTGCATGACGAATTGCACGTTCTACTCTTGACGGAGTTGTTTTATATTTTTCTGCAATATCTGGATATAATTGTTTTGTAATTTGGTTAATTACATCTATATCATTTATTACCATCATAATTGCTTCTCTTAAATATTGATAGCCCTTTATGTGAGCTGGTACTCCTACTTCATGAATAATATTAGTTACTAGTGCTTCTAAATTTTTTTCGTCTTTTTTTGCATGTGGTTCTAGTTCTATGTATTGTGCTTTAATTTCTCTGTTGATATACATTGGGCGAATTGGTACATTTTGGTATAGTTTTACTTCCCTTATTCTTTTTATAAGAAGCTCTATATCAAATGGTTTTACTACATAATATTCTGCTCCTAAATTAATCGCTTTTTGTGTAATTTTATCTTGTCCTACCGCTGATAACATAATGCAAAGTGGCTTTTTATCTATATTTAATTCCTGTATTTGTTCTAATACTCCTAGTCCATCTAAATGTGGCATTATAACATCTAATAATGCAATGTCTGGTTTAACATCTTTTATTATATCTACTGCTTCGTTTCCATCTCTTGCCATTCCAACTACTTCCATATCATCATGATTAAGCAAATAACCTGACAGTGTGTTTGCAAACTCACTATTATCGTCTGCAATTAATACGCTAATTTTCTCTTTCAAAACAATTCCTCCTATAAAACAAAATTTTATTTTCTACATTTCGAATTATATTATGTTTTTTTGTATTATGCAATACTCTTTTGGAAATTTTTTCAAATTTTCTGTTTTTTTGCTTATATATCAACGAATTTTTCTTTGCATATTTTTTCATTTTCTACTTTAAATAGAAATTTTATCTGTTCCATTATATTTTTTTCTAATTTACTTTTTGGTATAAGTACATTTATTTGTACTTTTTCTTCATATTGCATCTCTATAATTTTACCACCGCATTTGGTTTATATAGTGTTTTAGTGTTTCTAACTCTGAATATTCTGTTTGAAAGGAAACTTCTACTACCTTTTGCTGTTTTTTTATACTTGCATATTCTAACGCATTTGTGGTTGCTTCTGAATATGCTTTTACAAGTCCTCCTGTACCCAACAATATTCCACCGAAATAGCGAGTAACAACTACAAGTACATTAATTAATTGTCTTCCTTGTAGTATGCTAAGCATTGGATTTCCTGCTGTTCCTGAAGGTTCGCCATTATCTTCTGCTTTTTGTATTAAATTGTCCTCTATAATTCTGTATGCATAACAATGATGTTTTGCACTGTGTTCCCTTTTTTTTATTTGTTTTATTAATTCCTCTGCTTGCGAAACTGTTTCCACATAAAAAGCTTCTGCAATAAATTTTGATTTTTTGACTTTTATTTCAGCTTTTGAATCCTTTTGTATGGTTTGAATTTCTTCCATTTTACCAACTCTTTCCCGCGCTTACACCTGTACTATATGCAATTTGAAGATTAAACCCTCCTGTATATGCGTCAACATCAATAATTTCTCCTGCGAAGAATAAGCCCTTAATTTTCTTAGATTCCATTGTTTTAGGATTAATTTCTTTAGTACTAATCCCACCACTCGTAATTATTGCTTCTTCTATATCTCTAAATTTAGAAACTGTTAGCGTAAATTGTTTTATGGCTCTTATTAATTTTTTTCTTTCTTCTTTTGTTATTCCATTTACTTGTTTTTCTGGTGATATTTCTGCTTGCTTAATTAATGGTTCTATTATTTTATTTGGTAATAATTTTTTTAAAATATTTTTAAGCTGTTTATTTTTATCTTCTTCAAAATCTCTTAAAATTCTAGCATCTAATTTTGTTTCATTTAAGGCTGGTTTTAAATCTATTATTAACTGTATGTGTCTATTCTCTAACTTTTTTTCTACTTCTTCTACTCTTAATAGATGTGAAGAACCGCTTAAGATAATTGGTCCTGATACGCCAAAATGAGTAAATAGCATTTCTCCAAACTCTTCATAAATTGGCTTTTCTACTTCTTTTTGAATTAATTGAATTTTCACATTTTTTAAATTTAAACCTTGCATGCTTTGGCAGAGCTTTTTTTCAAAACATTCTAATGGTACTAGTGATGCTTTTAATGGAATAATAGTATGCCCTAATTTTTGTGCTAATATATAGCCATCGCCTGTTGAACCAGTAACAGAGTAACTTTTCCCTCCAGTTGCTAAAATTACTTTTTGGCAATTTAGTATCTCAATTTTACCATTTTGTATATTTTCTATTTTTACGCCAGTTACTTCACATTCATTTACCATAATTTCTATTACTTTTTTCTTTGTTAATAATTTAACTTTTTCTTTTTTACATCTATTTATTAAAGCTTTCAATACATCTTCTGCTTTATCACTTACTGGGAAAATACGTTTGCCTCTTTCTTCTTTTACTTGAACACCTTCTTCTTGTAGTAATTGTATTATATCTTTATTTGTAAAGTTTTGAAAAGCACTGTATAGAAATTTACCATTGCCAGGGACATTGCCAATAAACTCAGAAATAGGTAAACTGCTTGTGATATTACATCTACCTTTTCCTGTTATTTTTAGTTTCTTCCCAAAAGATTCCTCTTTTTCTAAAACTATAACCGTATTTTCCTTTGCGGCTTCTATTGCCGCCATAAGTCCAGCTGGGCCACCACCTACTACAACTACTTGCATTATTATTTCCCTTCTATTTTTTTGCTATATATTTTTTTACAATTTCTATTGAAATTCTTTGTGCTTCTATTGATGTTTCTCTGTCATATGTTTCTTGTAGAATTTCATTATCTGATATTACACGTATACCTAATACTGGTGTATTGAATTTATGTGCTACGCTATATGCTCCTATTGTTTCCATGTCTGCACAAACAATCCCTGTCTGGTTAACTAAATACTCTATTCTATCTAATTCTTTATTCCAGCAATCACCACTACCTAGTATACCTTTATGTATATTTCCCTTTGAATAGCAGAAGGAAACTTCTTCTGCTATACTTAGCAGATATCTATCTGATTCCAATATTTTTTCTTTTTCTGGCTCATCATCTGATGAAAATGTTAACATTTCCCATTCTAGCGGATTACTCCCTTCTCCTATTTCTCGTCTTTTGGTTTTATATGAATTAGTATTTTTACAACTTGTGCCAATAATGATATCATATTTATGGATGTTTCTTTGACAACCGCCTGCAATTCCTTGATTTAAAATGGCAATTGGTTTAAACTCTAATAATGCAATTGTTGTTGCAATTGTTGCATTTACTGAACCTATATTTGTCTTCGAAATTAAAACTGGCTGCCCATAAAAACTGCCTTTCCAAAAAGTATAACCATATAGATTTATTTCTATTTTGTCTTCCAGTTGTTCTAATAAGAAATTTAATTCTACTTGCATAGCACCTTGTATTAAAATCGGTCTTTTATTCTCCATATTAATTCCCTTCTATTACTAATTACTTTTTTGTTTTATCTGTTTATTATGTTTTCGATTGCTCTTATTACTCCTAATTTTCCATAAGGGTATGTAAGTCCTCCTTGTAGAAAAGCAACATAAGGTGGTCTTATTGGAGCATCACAAGATAATTCTATAGATGATCCTGAGGTAAACGCTCCTGCTGCCATAATAATTTTGCTGTTGTAACCTGGCATGTCCCATGGTTCCGGGATAGAGGCAGAATCTATTGGAGAACCCATTTGAATTCCTTGACAAAATTTAATTAGCAACTCTGGAGTACCAAATTGTATAGTTTGTACAATATCCGTTCTTTTTTCATTATACTTTGGTTCAACTAAATAACCCATTTTCTCTAACATTCTACTTGCAAACACTGCTGTTTTTAAACTACTAGCAACTACACTTGGTGCCATAAATAATCCCTGCAGAATGTTTTTATTCATTCCAAGAGTTGGTCCCACTTCCTTACCTAGACCTGGTGCTGTTAATCTTTGACTACATAATTCTACAAGTTCCTTCTTTCCTACTATGTATCCTCCATTTGGAGCAATGCCTCCTCCTAAATTCTTAATAAGTGAGCCCACTATAATGTCCACTCCCATACTAAGTGGCTCCTTAGTGTCAACAAATTCTCCATAGCAATTATCACACATAATCCAAGCCTTTTGGTTTACTTGTTTAATTACTTCAACTACCTTTTTTATTTTTTCTAAATGTAAACTTTTCCTTAATGCATATCCTTTTGAACGTTGCATAATTACTAATTTTATATCTTGCTTTTTCATTCTATCTTGAATATTTTCATAGTTAAATTCATCATCAATTAAGTCAATTTGTTCGTATTTTACTCCATACGCTTTTAATGAACTCTGATTTTCTGTTATACCAATAACACTATCTAACGTATCATATGGTTTTCCATTAATACTAAGAACTGTATCTCCTGGTCTTAACAGCCCAAATAGACATACAGTTAGTGCATGGGTTCCTGAAATGAATTGAGTTCGTACTAGCGAGTCCTCTCCTCCTAATACCTGAGAAAAAATAGATTCTATTGCATCTCTTCCTACATCGCCATAACCATATCCAGTGGTGCTATTAAAATGCATTTCTGAAATATGATTTTTTTGAAATGCTTCTAAAACCTTTTTACTATTTATTTCACAGTTTCTGTTTATATCTTCAAATACTGGTTTTATTTCTTGTTCTACTTGTTCTATCTGTTTTTTCAATTCTATATCCATTGTTTTTCCTTTCTGCTTTTCATTTTTTATACACAACTTTGTATGTGATTTTCTAATTTTCTTGTTCTTCATCATCTTCTATTACTTCTTCTATATTGTTTTTACAAGCTTTTACCCATTTTATTCTTTTATCTTCATATTCTTCTATTTTATAAGTTACTTCTTTGGTTTCCACTATTGGCTTTTCTTCATCTTCTGGAATTCGTCCAAGTTTTTCTGTTAAATAACCAGAAAGTGTATCATAGTCGCCTTCTTCTATTTCAGTATTTAATATTTTTCTTAAATCGTAAATAGAAACACTACCATTTATTAAAAAAGTGTTATCATCTATTTTTTCATATTCAGGTTCTTCGTCATCATATTCGTCAAATATATTTCCTACTAATTCCTCAAGAATATCCTCCATAGTAATGACTCCAGCTGTTCCACCATATTCATCAACTACAATAGCAATTTGTTTTTTGTTTTTTTGTAATTCTTTGAACAGCTCATTAATTAATTTATGTTCTGAAACAAAATATGCTTCTCTCATTATATCTTTTATATTTACTTTTTTTCTATCTTTTACATATTTCAATAAATCTTTTAAGTATAATATTCCTATAATTTCATCAATAGTTTCTGAATATACTGGAATTCTACTGTATTTGTACTCATCAATTTCATCTAATAAACTATAAATATCTGCATCTACATCAATAGCAAACACGTCAGTTCTGTGTATCATAGCCTCTGCTACTGTTTTGTCATTAAATTCAAAAATATTGTTTATTAATACTTTTTCTTCCTCTTTAATGGTTCCTTTTTCTTCTCCTACATCTACCATCATGCGTATTTCTTCTTCTGTAACTATTTCTTCTTCATTTTCTCTTACTCCAAATATTCTTGAAACAATATTTGTTGAAAATGTTAGTAGTTTTACAAATGGTGCAGTTACAATAGAAATAAAACGAACAATTCCTATTGTCATAAATGCTAACTTTTCATGATTTTTCATTGCTATTCTTTTTGGCACAAGTTCACCAAATACCAATGAAAAATATGAAAGAATCATGGTAATTACAATAATTGAAATTCCTTTCCATATATCTAAGCCTATTGGTAACCATGATTCTAAAACAGGTGCTAATTTGTCAGCAAATGCATCAGATGCAAATGCACTAGATAGAAATCCTGCTAAAGTGATCCCTATTTGAATTGTTGCTAAGAATTTACTTGGATTTTTGAGCATTTTTGAAATTTGTTTTGCTTTTTTGTTTCCTTCTTTTGCCTGTTTATTAATTTTTGCATCATTTATGGAAATAAAGGCAATTTCAGTTGCTGCGAAAAAAGCATTTAAAAAAATTAGAATCACTAAAATAATTATTTGCGAAAGCATGTATTTTCCTCTTCCTCTCTCTTCTTATTTATAACAAATATTATATAGTTTATACCAGCTTCTGTCAATAAATTTCAAAGGAAGAGATATAAGAGGGCGTACCATTTCTAATTACGCCCTCCTTCTTTTTACATTCCTGTTTTTGGTAATTTTACAATACCATTTAATTGTGAAATATTACTGTTAATATTTTGTGTGTTTTCATTTGTATTTTCATTATTAATATTAATGTTTTGATTATTATGGTTTATATTTGTGTTTTCATTGTTAATGTTAGTGTTTTGGTTTTGATTATTTTGGTTTATATTTGTATTTTCATTTGAGATATTAGTATTATTGTTTATATTTTGACTATTTTCATTTATGTTAGAGTTGATAATGTCTAAATTATAGTTTCCATTTTTCTCATTGATAATATTGCTTGTATTTTGAAAACTTTGATTATGTAGTTCTGTTATTATATTTTTTATTTCGTCCCTTTTTGTATATTCTTGGTCGTCTTTTACAATTATTTCATGTTTTGAGCTGTTTATTGTAATATCTTGCGTGTTGTTTACATATTCATATTTACTTTCTAAATTGTTATTAACCGTAACTGTAAGTGTTTGATTAAGTTTTAGATTAAATGGAATTTGCCATTCATATTTGACATAGCCATCTTTTGTTCTTACTTCTTCGAGGAAATACTCTCCTGGTAACATATTTCCTAATTCTATTCTTCCATTGTTATCAGTTATTAGATTTGTATAAACTGGATTTTGATTTTTGTCTACAATACGAAATTCAACACCTTCTAGTGGAATTAGATTTACAGCATCTTGTTTTTTTATAATAATTTTTGTATCATTTTTAAAGTAAGAAACTTTTAGGCTTCCTGTTGCATCTTCATAACTATTTGCTGTTAATGCATAATCTTGCCATTCACTATTGGGAGCCTTCCCATACAAAATTGGTTTTGTATTTAATTTTGTTGTAACATTTAAATTAAATTCATCTGCATGTTTTAAATTCTTTAATGGCATTATTATTTTAAATTTTTCCCCTGCATTAAATGTTGTTTTAACTTGATTTTGTTCATTTACAATTTTAGTATCTTCTGGGTAATTTCCATTAATAGATACTGTATAGGTATTGTATGCTGTTGAGGTTGATATTGTGTATGTTTTAGAAATCCAATTGCTCCAAATTGGATCTATATCCCATATTGGCTTAAGTTCGTTAATTATAATTTGACTAGATGGTTTTCCATCTGTAGCGGCTCTTGCATTATTTAGAATTTGTGCCATTGCATTTCGAACACGAACACCTTGTTCTCCAATTGGTTCATACCAGCTTGCTTCCCTTCCATAAATAATGCAATATACAGCTTGTTTTGTTGCTGCAAATGCCTCTTCTTTTGTGTTGCAACCTAATTGCGATATAGTTTTATATGGATAACCGTTTGTAATAACTCTCCAAATCATTACATCATTTAACAGGGATGTTACACTGGCTGTATAACTTCCATTTTCACCTACTCCTGGCATGTTAGCATCTAGACAATATGCTGGGTATTCTACTCCATCTTTTGAATATACTACATAGGTGGTTAGTACCTCTACTCCATTATACTTCAACATATTTCCATATGATCCTTTTGAATACAAATTTGCTTTGTCGACAAAAAAAGTTGCTTCTACTTTATTTCCTGCTTTTCCTATGCTTGAAGCAAATAGTATTAACACAATTAATATTATTCTAATAATTTGCTTAAGTTGTTTCATAATATTCCCCTTTCTATATTTCAACTGCTTGAATACATCTTCGATAATCTGGTTCATTCTCTACACAAGTAATAAGTGTGATTCTATTATCTTCTGTATTTTCTAGATATCTCCAATCAGTATCTCGAATTTTGGTGATTGTTTCAATTCGATATTTTCGCGTTTTTCCGTTTATATGGTATTCTATTATTTCTCCTTTTTCTAGCTTTTTTAAATTAGCAAAATAATTTACTGGGTAACCTCGATTATGTGCTGCCAAAGCTACATTTCCATTCCATTTACTTGTGACTGAGAAATGCCCCACATAGACATTCATTACTTCACTACTTGTTCCTTCTGCAATTGGCGCATTTAATTCTATAGAAGGAATAGAAATTCTCCATTCTACAGTCGATATATTGGCAGTTTTATTTACTTGATTATTTACATTTGTATTAGATTTTGTAACATTTTTTATTTGATTCTTTTTGGTTTGTGTTGTTTTATTTTTAATTTCATTTTTTTGGATTTCATTAAAAGAATTTGTTAAAACAATTTTATTAATATTTTCTGAAATATTCTGGTTACCATAAGCTGATTTTTGAAAATAAGTTTTTAAGAAAATAAATGAACAAAAAATTAGAATTGTTATAAAAAGAGAAATTGCTATAATACCTCGTTTTGTATAGCTTATCCCATCTGCATTCCTCCTTATTTTAATATAGATTCATAATCAGAATAAAATGTTTCGAATTTAAAAATTGCAATTTTTAAAATATATTGTAATATTAATACATACTTTGTAAAAAGTAAAGAAAAATCGTTCGACAAAAAATTGCTATTTTTTTAGATTTTGTAAATTTACTTTAAAATAACTGCAGTTTTAGCCTTGTTTTTATTTTAGTTTTCCACATATTCCTTTTTTGCAGTTTTTATTATAGCTCTTCTCTTTTTCAAAACCATTACTATTTGATTACAATTAAATGACGTTTTAATTTCAAAATATTTAAAATTTAAGGCAAATCTTTTTTTCTACCTATCTGATTAAGCTATATATATTTAATTCTTGAAGAAACGTAATAGTTTTTCTGTGCAACGATTTTTTATGTTATATGAAATATAATAGATTAAAAATGGATGCTTTTTATAGCATCCATCAATGTTTAAGGGTAATTAATTTATTTTAAGACTTATGGGGTTATATATTACAACAGTTTCGTATAGGCATCAACTTCCTTTCTTTTTTTATAATAGATTTATCTTAATTTGTTATATTAATCGATAGGCATTCCTCCTTTTTATTAAAATAGTAAATATGTTTTGCAGTTACACATTGTTACCTCCTTTCATTGTTCTTATCTTATATAATATATATGTCTTTTTCGTGAATGAACTTTGAAGTTTAAATGGATTATTTTTTATTGTACTTTATCTAGTTCAAAATAGAATTCAACACCATCTTCAGTATTAAACACACCATAATCATTATTATAATTAACCATAATTGCTTTTACTAAAGATAAGCCTATTCCACTACCTCCAGCGGAACGGTTTCTAGAACTATCAACTTTATAAAATCTATTCCAAATTCGGCTTAAGTTTTCTTCTTTAATTTTGTCTCCTGTATTATAAATACTTACTCGCACTTTGTTTGTTTCTTCTAATTCCTTTATTGTAATTTTTATTTTCTTCTGTCCATTTACCGCTTTTACATGTTTCATAGCATTAGTAAAGTAATTTGTTACAACTTGCTCAATATAAAAGTCATCTGCAAATACATATATTTTGTCAGGAACATCTAATTCTATTTTAATATTTTGCTCTTCATACATAATATTACCTTTTCGCGCTACTTCTTGAACTAGTTCTACGATATTAAACTTCTGATTATTAAATTCTCGTTTTCCATACTCTAATTTCATAAGTTCAAGTAGTTGTTTTACTAAGCGATCCATTTTGTTTGCTTCATCCAAGATAACTTCTGCGTAAAAATCTCTACTTTCTGAATCTGTATTAACATTCTCTTTAAGCCCTTCTGCATAGCCCTGAATGATGGCTATTGGTGTTTTTAATTCATGTGATACGTCTGAAATAAATTGCTTTCTCATTTCATCAATTTTTGATTTTCGTTCAATATCTTTTTCCAGTTCTATATTGTTTTCCTTTAACTGTTCTATTGTTTTTTCTAACTTTTCTGACACTGTATTCATATTTTTTCCAAGTTCATTAATTTCGTCGTCTGTATCACTAATGCGATATTTTTTGCTAAAATCTAACTTTGACATTCGTTTTGCTATATCATTTAATTCCATAATGGGTTTAGTAAATTCTCTAGATATTACTAAAACTACAATTCCACCTATTATAATAGCCATACCTCCAATTAAGTAAGAAAAATTATTTGAAATTTTAACACTTTCTCTAATAGATGAAATTGGTATTCTTATATAAAGTACATAACCATTATCTAATGTTCCTGATAATAATATAAAATTCAGTCCATTTTTGCTATCTTGGGTTCTGCGAATAATGATATTATCATCTTTGTAAAGTACCGTTTTAGGACTAAACCAGCTACTAACACTTGTTTCAATTTCGTTTATTTTTCCAATTGTTGAAGAAAAATCCTTGTTTGATGTATATACATTAATTCCAGAGTCTGATTTGATTATAATATCAAAATCATTATTTACAGCTACTTTTTCGAGTTCTAATTCAATATCAATATTTGAATTTGGATTTGTATAATATAAATTTATATTTTCATAAACATTCATTAAGTCTTTTTGTTTAGAGTATAAATAAAATGCTTCTAATACAAAATTATTTAGGATAATCAGAAAAGCAATAATAACTATAACTGCTATACACAAAGTGATAAAAAGTTTAAATCTAATAGATTTTAGCCCGTTTTTTAGTTTTCCCATTTCTGCCTCCTATTTAACTTCAAATTTGTATCCTACTCCACGCATTGTTTTAATATATTTACCCTTTTTTCCTAATTTATGTCTAATTTTTTTTATATGACTGTCAATTGTTCTAGAATCACCATAATAATCATAATTCCATACATTATTTAAAATTTTGTCTCTAGATAGTGCAATATTTTCATTATCTAATAAGTATTTTAAAAGTTCATATTCTCTTAAACTTAATTCCACTATTTTTCCGTCTACAGTTACCGTTCTTCCCGCTTCATCAATTACAATTCCATTATAATCTTTTACTTCATTTTCTTTATCGCCATATGCTCTTTTTAAAATTGCATCCACTCTTGCTACTAAGATTTTAGGACTAAATGGCTTTGCAATATACTCATCAACTCCTAATTCAAATCCAAATAACTCGTCTTGTTCTTCTCCTCTTGCAGTAAGCATAATAATAGGTACATTAGATTCTTGCCTAATTTGTCTTAATACAGACCACCCATCTAGTTTTGGCATCATAACATCTAATAATATAAGTCCTATTTTATTTTTTTCTAATTCAAATGTTTCTAGCGCTTTTTCTCCATTTTCGGCTTCTAAAATAGAATAGCCTTTAGCTACTAGAAAGTCTTTAATTAATTTTCTCATTCTTGATTCATCATCTACGATTAATACGCTAAACTCGTTCATGGTATTCACTCACTTTCCTTTCATACTTATTATATATTATAGGTATCAATTATGTCTATATTGTGAATTCTTTTTGTGAATTCAAAAAAAGTATAGCTTAATCAATTAAACTATACTTTTCTTTTTACACCATTTGTCTTTTTGTGTATTTAATCACACATTTAATATCAATTAAATTTTACTAATTGTTACATCAATCAATCAGTTCAAAGCCCATATATTTTTGCAGATCAACATTTATTGTTTTTCTAACATATATTCCATTTGCTTTGCAATATCTTTGGACAGCCAATTCTGTTTCCTTGCCAAATATTCCATTTGGTACCCCATGAAAAAAACCGTCTTTTTTTAACTTTTCCTGAATTGCTTTTACATCTGATCCATACATTCCAGATTTTAGATTGCGAAATCCTCTTCCGAATTCACGGTATGTGCCATCTATAATAGTCACTTTAGTACCTATTGGTATATACTGGTATAGTTCAGCAACTTCTCTGTTATTCATTCGTATGCACCCATGAGAGCTTGCACACCCTACAGAATAAATTTCATTTGTTCCGTGAATACCAAATTGACCCCATGGTACATTAATCCCTAGCCAACTACCACCAAAACCTTCTCCCCATTTTCCTTTACTAACGATTGTCCATGTTCCAATAGGAGAAGGGGTAGAAGTTTTTCCACCTGCACATGTATAGATTTTAGTGCAAACATTGTTTTCTAGAATGTACATTTTTGACTCTTCCACATCTACTAAAATATGATATAAACTTCCTGCCACAGCAGTAGATATAACTTCCTTGTCTTTTAAAAAGCTGGTTTGTAAGCTCCAAATAATAATTATAATTATTATTACTACGCCTATTATAATTTTCCATTTTTTCATATTTATATTTATTCTCTATGTATTGTTTTTAGACACATAAAAACAAAGAAAGTTTCCCGTTTTAGGCAACTTTCTTTGTTTGAGATTTTATACATTTTATTTTACATATTCATTTAATGGTTTTACACGATATTTTAGTTCACCCATTTCATTGGTTGTAACATAACCTGGAGTTGAATTTATAACATCTGGTATTCTATTTACTATAGTTGCACAAGTTAATTCTACAGTGCTTGGTCTTGCAATAACTAATGTAGTATTTGGCTCTCCTTCAATCGTCCATTCATTTTTATCATAATCTTCTCTTGAATATACTTTACCAATACATTCAGATTCAATTACGATCCCTTCTTTTGTTTGCGTTGTTACAACAGCACTCATTCCTGTAGCCATTCCGGCTTTAACGGTCATTCCTAAGGTAGAAGAAGTAATATCCTCTTTGTATGTTTGTGGTACACACTTTTGTGTTTGTGAAACTACCGTTAGTCCTAATTTTGAACATAGCCAACCATTGACATTCCACATATAAGATGGTAAGAATTCTCCTTTTTGGATTAAGTCTTGTCTTGCTTGTTCTGATATATTATCTGCTGAAGCTACTTCTTTGTCAAAAGATTCTAAATCTAAGCCAGCTCCGTGTGCCTTTGCAAGAGCAATTCCATAATCTTCAACATTGTAACTAGAACTTCCTTTTATTTTCTTTATGGTATGAGTTGAGCCTGCCATAGCACTGATTAATTCTCCCCAGTAAATATCTTGGTAACCACTTCCTGTAATTGTACAATTATTCTTTTTGGCTAATTTATCAATTTCAGCCGTGATACATGGATTTGAATTCATTGGAAAAAAAGCCTCTTCACAAGTAGTGATTGCATTTAGTCCCAATTTTGCACAAAGCAATAATGCATCTTTTACATCTTGCATTAAACTCATTGTAGTAACAATAACAATATCAGGTTTTGTTTGCTGTAATATACTTTCTGCTTCTTGTACATTAACTACACTAACACCCTTTTTTTCAGTTTTCATGATATCACCGATATCTTTTCCGATTACATTCGGGTTTACATCAATAGCTGCAACAATTTCTGCTCCTTTTTCATACACATATCGCATTGTATAAACTGACATCTTTCCAGCTCCATATTGAGCAACTTTAACTTTTCTATCCATTTTTTCTCCTTCCGAGCACTTGCGCTCATTAAAAATTTTTCCTTTTTGTGAATTATTTCCTACAAGAAAATTATGTACTATATTTCATTTTTTATTCATCGAGTTTCTTTTTCAAACATTCGAATTCTAAACCTACACATCTGATTTCTTGCTTCTATTAATTTTATCTGATGTTCTATTTCTTGAATCTGATTCTGGTATGATTCTTGCAATATTTCTATTTGCTCTTCAGTTAAATCCTTTGTTGCCATTTTTTTCTCTTCAAGTGCTTTTTTATATTCTATTATTCTCTCTTCAATTAATACGTTTTTTTCCTTTTCAAATTTCTTTTTACTAAAAAATATAATTTTATGAAAAAAAGTAGCTATTGAAAAAAATGGTTTTTTTTTCAATAGCACTAATGCATTTGTTTGTATTTTCATTATTCCTCCATTATTTCCTATGTACTACTGAATTTTTTCTTTTGCGTTTCTTCTTGTATAATTAATTTTGTATATTCACTCTCTAGTTCTTGTTTTTTTGCTTCTAATCTTTGTTTTTTGTGTATTAAATACCTCAAATATAAATCTTTATCTTTTGTTTCTTCCATATTACCATTTCCTTTTCAACTAGAATTATATCAAAGCAATTTCGAAATGACAATAATTTTCTTGTAATTTTATAAATTTATGGTATAATTTTTTAGAAAGAAGGTTGAAATTATGATGCTTTCATCTAGTGATAAAAACTTAGCAGAAGGGAAAGTTCTTATTTTATATATTTTAAATAAAATCGGTAAACCTGTTACAAATGAGGCTTTATTAAAGGTTGTATGTACTTTAACAGACATGAATTATTTTTATTTTCAACAATTTCTATTAGACCTTGTAAATAGTGGCTATATTATTTATTACTCTAATGGTGACGAGATGGTTTATTCTGTTACTCCTGTAGGAAAAGAAACATTAAAACTTACAATTGATATTATTCCTGGAATTCGAAAACTAAGAATAGATAGTAATTTAAAGGATAATTTAGATAAGGTTGAGGAAGAGATTTCAGTTACAGCAGATTTTATTCCACATAGTGAAACAGAATATAGTGTACGTTGTAAGATAGTAGAAAATAGTGTTAGTTTGTTTGAAATCGTTACATTTGCTGGCTCTCGAGATCATGCTAAACAAATTGCAGATAATTGGAAAGAAAACGCTCAAGATATTTATCCTAAAATTTTAGAATTGCTACTTGGTGAATAAACATTTTAAAATTTTGTCTAATTAAAACTAAGTTAGATTATCCTTATATATTAATATAATAATCCCCACAAAAATTTCGATGCTTTTTGTGGGATAAATTTATTTATTCAACTTTTGCCTTACCGCTTCATATAATACAACTCCCGTTGCTACTGCTGCATTCAGGCTTTCTGTTTTACCAAGCATTGGTATCTTTACTTTTTCATTTGCTATCCTCATTACTTCATTAGAAACTCCATTTGCTTCATTTCCAATTACAATAACTGATTTATGATAAGATACATTATAAATGCTTTTATGCGCACCAAGTGATGTAACAATTACTTTATAACCATGTTTTTTCATGTTTTCTATAGATTCTACAATGTTATTCACCTCTATTACATTTACTCTAAAAATTCCAGACATAGTAGATCTAACTACCTTTGGTGAATATGCATCAACTGTTCCCCTAGATAAAATGATTTGTTTCAATCCAATACTATCTATTGTTCTAATTATAGTTCCAAGATTTCCAGGATCTTGTATATCATCTAAGACAACAATAATGTCTTCCTTATAATTAATTTCTTTTGGCTCATTTTTCTTAATAACAGCAAGTATTCCTTGTGGGTGCATTACTTGGCTTATAAATTCAAATACCTTTTGATTTACATATAAAATGTCATATTTTGCAACTTCGTAAAGCATTTTCTGTTTTAGTTCATTTTGCTCATTACTATCATCACAAATAACTATTGTCTGAATATCTGCGCCTTCTTCAATTGCTTCATTTACGGTTTTGATTCCTTCTACCATATACAAACCCATTTCATCACGGTATTTTTTATCTTTTAATTTATGGATTTGTTTTATTTTTTCATTTTCCTTACTTATAATCACTTGCATATCAATTTCCTTTCATATTTTTTTAGTAATACATTTATAAAATCGTAAATTCTTTCTGATATTTTAACCGGACTTTCAATTTTATATGTAATATATGGTTCCTTTCCTGGTGAAAATTTAATTTGATTTCGAAATTTTTCAAGTAATAAATCCACCCATTCAATTTGAAATGATTCCATTTGAAAATGAAATACAATAGATTTATCTTTTTGTGAAATCTTACTAATGCCTAATTTTCTGCATAAATTTTTAATCCTTGCTATTTCCAGCAAATTTTCTACCTCATGAGGTAGTTTTCCATATCGATCAATTAGCTCTTCTTTAATATTGTCAATCTCTTCATCACTTTTACATAACGCAATATTTTGATATACTTCAATTTTTTGATTATTATCTGAAATATATTCACTTGGTAAATAACTTGATAAAGACAAATCAATTTGCACATCTTGCTCTTCTATTACCTCTGTTCCTTTTATTTCTTTTACTACTTCATCTAATAATTTACAATACATATCATATCCTACTTCATCCATATGTCCATGTTGCATTTCTCCAAGAATACTGCCAGCTCCACGAATCTCTAAGTCACGCATAGCTATTTTAAATCCAGATCCAAACTCCGTAAATTCCTTAATAGCTTTTAGTCTTTTATCTGCTACTTCTGATAACATTTTGTCTCGTTTATAAGTGATATATGCATAAGCTTGCCTATCTGACCTTCCAACTCTTCCACGAATTTGGTATAGTTGAGCTAACCCTAGCCTGTCTGCGTTTTCCACAATGATTGTGTTTGCATTTGGAATATCGATTCCTGACTCTAAAATAGTAGTACACACAAGAACATCGATTTTTTTATTAATAAAGTCCACCATAATATCTTCTAATTCTCTACCTGACATTTTTCCATGTGCAAAAGCTACTGTTGCTTCTGGAATTAAATTGGAAATTTCTTCTGCTTTTTTTATAATATTTTCTACATTATTGAATAAATAAAAAACCTGACCTTCTCTTTCTAGTTCCCTTGTGATAGCTTCTTTGATTACTTCTATATCATATTCTAGTAAATAAGTTTGAACAGGTCTTCGATTTTGTGGTGGTTCATAAATAACTGACATGTCTCGTATTCCAACTATCGACATATGTAACGTTCTTGGAATCGGAGTTGCAGTCATAGACAAAACATCGATATTTGATTTTAATTGTTTTATTTTTTCCTTGTCTTTTACTCCAAAACGATGTTCCTCATCAATAATAAGCAGGCCCAAATTATTAAATTCTATATCTTTACTTAAAATTCGGTGTGTTCCAATAATAACATCTACTTCACCGAAGTTTTAATTTTTTTATAATTGCTTCTTGTTCTTTTTTTGTACGAAAACGGTTCAAAAGTTCCACACGAATTGGAAATTGCTCCATTCTCTGTTTAAATGATTCATATTGCTGATTTGCAAGTACTGTAGTAGGGACCAAATATGCTACTTGTTTTTGATCCATACAGGATTTGAATGCAGCTCTTATCGCAACTTCTGTTTTGCCATAACCAACATCCCCACAAAGTAGCCTATCCATTGGTTTTTGTTGTTCCATATCTTTTTTAACTTCTTCAATACATCGTAGCTGATCTTCTGTTTCTGTATATGGAAATTCATCTTCGAATTGTATTTGCCATGGTGTGTCTTTTGAAAAGGCATAGCCCACCATTTTCTGTCTTTTTGCATATAATTCAATTAACTCTCGCGCTACCTCTTTCAAATTTGATTTTACCTTTTGTTTTGTATTACTCCATTCCTTGCTTCCTAAACGATTTAGTTTTGGTAAAGCGCCTCCCGGACCTATGTATTTGCGAATATTATCCAATTGATTTGTTGGAATATAAAGTACATCATCATCTCGATATTTAATTTTAATATAATCTTTTATAATGCCATCTGCTTTTATAGTATTAACTCCCATAAACTGTCCAATTCCATTTGTCCTGTGAACTACATAATCACCTGGTTTTAAATCAGAAAAGACAACTGATTCTGCTTGTTTAAAAGCTGTTGAAACGATCTTTCTCTTTTTGGGTGGAGCAAACAGCTCTTCTCCACTAATTAAAAGTAGATTAAAATCAAATGCTTCAAACCCATTAGAAATAACTCCAGTAGTTACAATAACCACCCCTGGAGTAATATCAATATCTGAATTTTCTACTAAATAATTTGGTATATCTCTTTGTTTTAGATTTTCTACTAGTTTTTTACTATTTTCTAAGCTCCCACCTAATAAAATTACTGTTTTTTTATCTAGACTTGCTTTTTGTATTTCCTCAAACAGTAAATCCATTGAACTACGAAAAAAGTTGACCTCCCTATAGCTAAAGCTATATCCATTTCTTTTTGCATGCATAGTTTGTTTATCAATAAATCCAATATCTTGCTTTTCAAGATAAATTATTTGTTTTTTGTCAATATGCCCCATAAAAGTATAGTAATCCTCTAGTAAAGTAATACTATCTGGCACTATTTTCTTTTTCTCAATTAGAGTTTTAATAACTGCTTTACTATCTTTTAAAATATTTTCTGATCTTGCCTTGAGCTTGGATGCTTCGTCTAAATATATAATAAAGTTTTGTTGAATATACTCTAAAAGTGTAGCTTGTTTTGTATAAAAATTATTAAAATATCTATCTACTTTTTCAGTATAATTGCCATTTATAATAGTTTGTATATCTTCATCTATTATGGCTTTATCCCCTTTAGCATTTTTTAAAATATTCTGACATATGTTTTCTAATGTCTGTTCAAGTACAAATTCATGTACAGGATTAATTTGTATTGTTTCTATCATTTGGTTTGATCTTTGGGTTGCTAAATCAAAATATCTGATAGAATCAATTTCATCTCCCCAAAATTCTATGCGAACACCTTTCTTATCTGATAATGCAATATCAAATATTCCACCTCTACTACTAAATTGGCCTTCTGCCTCTACCAATTCATATCTTTCATAACCTATCAGATGTAACTTATCTTTTAAATCTTCAATTTCAACTGTTTGACCTATTTTCAAAGAAATTTGATTTTTATACAAAACATCTTCTGCCGGAATCTTTTGCATTAAAGCCTCTATTGTAGTGACAATTACCTTAGCTTTTTTTAAATGAATTTTGTTTAAAACATTCATTCTTTGGTAAAATATTTCCTTACTCTCAGCAATATAATCATAAGCAAAAATTTCTCTTTTGGGGAAAAACAGTACATCCTCTGTAAAGTATTCCAAATCTTTTTTTATTTTTTTAGCTTGTAGTTCATTAAAAGTAATAATCATAATTGGTCTTTCAGTATAAAAATGAGTAGAATAAGCAAAATGCACTTTTCCACTATCTGTTAGTCCAGATAACATCATTGGACTGACGTTTTTCTTTACGTCTTCTATATATTGATTGTATTTTTTAAAATTGGGTAATATCTTTATGCTAGCATCCATTTGCATACTCCTTTTTATTGTTTGTATAATTTTTTTAAAATGCTATAGTTTAATTCAAGTTTTCTAATTTTTTTTTAAATGCTTCATATAGTTTCTTAGCTGTTTCCGGACTATCTGCCCCAATTTTATTTTTTATTGGTGCAAACTCTTCTTCCCTTTTTACATTTAAAAATAATACTTCATCTGTAAATTTAAAACTATCAAAAATAAAACTCTCAAATTTATATGCGTTGGCTGTTTCTGCTGTTACTAATTCTCCATTTTCAGCTATATAGTCGCATTTTTTAAAAGCAGGATGATATGGTAATTTTTTTGCTCCTATTTTTTCTAATAAATTAATATTATATAATGCACAACCAAAATATGATTGTCCATATACTAATTGGCCATTTTCATCACATAAATTTGCCATTTGTTCACTAATCTCTGTATATTCTATTACTCCAGGTTTACCACCTATCTTGCATACAACCCCTACTTTTTCTGTTGGATTTACCTTTGTTACAGTTTTGGTAGAAAGTAGTACTTTTCTTGATTCTGCCATTCCTATCCATAATGGATCTACTAAATTTAACAAAATGTTATCTACATTCCCTATTCCTAGCCATTGAATGTCTTCTTCTTTCATTTTTTCTAATATATTGTTACGATATAATGCTTCAAATATACCACCATTTCCGTCTGCAGCTTCTTTTATTTCATATTTTTTATTTAATATTACCCTTCCTTGTGTGTCTAGCATAGCTAGCTTTCCCTGCCTAAAAAAGCTAACCTTTTCTTTTGGATAATTAAAGTATTTATTTTTTTCAAAAAAATCAATTGTTTCTTCATTGTTTTCATCACTTGTCATAATATACCATGGTATCCAAACAGAGTACTCCTTGTTTATCTCTTGTAATTTTTCAGCAAAAATCTGAAAAATTGATTTTGGTATTGCCAATGGAACCATGTATGTTCCTTTTGGTCCATTATGTCCTAATCGTGTTCCTTGTCCACCTGCCATTTGACATACTGCTACTTTTCCACTTCGAATTGCTTGTTTTCCTAATTGTGTGTACAACTTTTTTTCTTTGTTTTCTAGCTTTGACCTTATTTCATAATTAATTGGTTCTATTGTTTCTTCTTTCATTTTTTCTTCTTTATTTCTAAATAATTCATCTAAAAGTGAAAAATCTATTTTTTTAACTTGCTCTTCTAATTTTCTTTTTTGTCCTTCTGTTAGTTCATTATAAAAAGCAAGTACATGTTCTTGACCATATTTTTTAAGTTT
Source organism: uncultured Clostridia bacterium (assembly GCA_944392885.1). Classification (GTDB taxonomy): domain Bacteria; phylum Bacillota; class Clostridia; order TANB77; family CAG-508; genus UMGS1754. The sequence goes on along the minus strand of CALXYG010000035.1, from coordinate 40,889 downwards.
CTCCTTTATTTCTTCTTCCATTTAATACCTCTTTCTTTTCTATTAAAATATTTATTGTCATACTTTTATAATATACCACTTTTTTAGCTTCTTGTCTAGTTTTTCATTTTCAAGACTTCTAACATAAAGTTGTTCTTCCGTCATACAATAGATTAGGTGATTCTAGTGAAAAGAAATAACTTTTTTGTTTTAAAATTGAAAAAAGCCATTTTACCTAGTATATTTTGCTTATTTTTATTATTCCTGCTTATTTTTTCTAAAACCAATCTTTCCAGCGCCAAATCTGGTCTGTTATTATGGGCAAATTCAGTTGTTCCCTCTTTGCTTCCGTTTTTTATTGCTACCGAATTACTAAGTTATACTTTTATTGTTCCATTACTTGGTAAAATTTTAAATAATGTTATGCGTCCTCTTTTTAATGTTCCTGGAGAAGGCGCCTTTGCCTTTCTTATGGGTTTAATTAGTGGTTACCCCACTGGGGCAAAAATTGTATCAAATTTTCGAAAAGCAGGAATATGCACTCAAGAGGAAGGTGAAAGACTTTTAGCTTTTACCAATAACTCTGGACCTCTTTTCATAGTTGGCACTGTTGGTATTAGTTTATTTGGTGATACTAGAACTGGTCTTTTGTTATTGCTAACTCATGTTTTAGCATGTTTTAGTGTTGGTTTTTGTTTTCGATTTTGGAAACGAAAACAAAAATATAAAACAAATACTTCTGTTAAAACAATATCTCAACTATTTAAGAGGCAAGCAGGCAACTTAGATGTCTCTTTTTCCAATCTTGGTGAAATTTTAGCAAAGAGTATTATGAGCTCAATCCATACAATATTACTAATTGGTGGATTTGTAGTTCTTTTTTCAGTTATAATTTCTATGTTAAAGCAAAGTCATATTATTACAATTTTTAGTTTATTACTAGAACCTGTTTTCAATACTATTGGTGTTAATACTACATTTTTACCTGCATTTTTAACTGGTCTTTTAGAACTAACAAATGGATTAAATGAAATTGCTACTGTTCCAGTCAAGGCAATTTCCCAAAATGTTATTTTATGCAGTTTTTTGCTTGGTTTTGGTGGTTTATCCGTATTTCTTCAAGTATTTAGTATAACATCAAAAACTGATGTGTCAATTAAAGCATATTTTATTGGCAAATCTCTCCATGCTGTTTTTGCAGCCCTTTATACATATCTGTTTCTTACATACACTACATTTTTTAATTTAGATATTGTACAAACAACATATTCTTTTTCATCTTCTATAAAACAGTTTTCGTTCCAAATGTGTGACTATTTTCTTTTAATTATTATTAGTTGTATATGCTTTTTGTGTTTTTATACAATTAGAAGGTATTTCGCTAAATAAAGGAAACCCAAATTATTAAACTTTTGGGTCTAATAATTTGGGTTCAATTCCATTTACCTGTTTATTTTAAAAATGCTTCATATGTGCGATATGCCTCAAAAATATCAAATTTACTAGTTACTTCATATGGTGCATGCATAGATAAAACAGGAACTCCACAATCTATAACATCTACTCCTTTATTAGCTAAAATATATGCAATAGTTCCTCCTCCTCCATTATCTACCCTTCCAAGTTCAGAAATTTGATATAAGATTTTGCTGCTTTCTAATAATTTTCTAATTTCACCTACATATTCTGCATTTGCATCAGAATCACCCGCTTTTCCTCTTACCCCAGTATACTTATTAATTCCAATTCCTCTGCCTAGATAAGCTGCATTGTTTTTTTCTGAGACACTGCTATATATTGGATCTAAGCCTGCATCCACATCTGCTGAAAGCATTTTAGAGTTGCAGAAAACTTTTTCTAGTAAGTTTGGTCTATTTTCTCCTGTTTTATTTAGTATTTCTGCAATAAATATGTCAAATACATTAGATTCCATTCCAGTGTTGCCCATACTTCCAATTTCTTCTTTATCTGACAAGATACAGATTGCTGTTCTTCTTGGTTTTTTTACATTTAGTATTCCACGAAGTGATGTATAAGCACATACTCTATCATCTTGACCATAACCTGCTATCATGCTTTTATCAAATCCCAAACTTCTAGCTTTAAAACTTGGAACAATTTCTAGCTCAGAACTTAATAAATCCGCTTCTACAATACCATATTTCTCATTTAGAATTTGTAGAATATGATATTTTACTCTTTCTTTTGATTCTTTTTCATCTGAAGGAATACTGCCAACTAAAAGATTTAAGTCTTCTCCTGAAATTCCATCTTTTAACTTCTTTTCCATTTGTTCTTGCGCCAAATGTGGCAATAAATCCGTAATGGTAAATATAGGGTCATCTTCAGATTCACCAACGTTTACAGTAATCTTTTCTCCATTTGTTTTAACTATTACACCATGAATACTAAGTGGAATTGTTGTCCATTGGTACTTTTTAATCCCTCCATAATAATGTGTTTTTAGATAAGCAAAACCAGTATCTTCATACAATGGGTTTGGCTTTAAATCTAACCTTGGAGAGTCAATATGAGCACCTACAATGTTCAATCCTTTCTCTAGTTTTTCTTCTCCTATTACTGCTATATATATACTTTTTTCCCTGTTGCAATAATAAACCCTATCACCTGGTTTAAGGGCATCCATAGAATCAATTTCAACAAATTGATTTTTTTCTAGAATTTCCCTTGTTTGTTTTACAACCTCACGCTCTGTTTTTCCTTGATTTAAAAAGAACATATATTCTTCTGCAAATTTGAATATGTCTTTTTTTCTTTCTTCATCTATTTCTTCCCATCCTACCTTTTTTTCGTTTACTAATTTTTGCATTTTCATACCTCTCTTTCATTTTTTTGAGATTATATCATGTTTTTTATATTCGGGCAAGTATTGCTTTTTTGTATTATCTTTCAAATAAAAAAAATTATTCATAAACTTTCCAAATCTTACATATGCTTTAACAGAAAAGGATGTGTATAGCATGGATAAAAATTCTGATTTTACGCCATTTTCTTCCTATGGTATGGGGTTTGATTCATCTATGGATGATATGTATTCAAATCCAATGTTTAACCCAATTGTGCAATATGAGCAAGCTTATATGTATTATAAGTTCATGTGTCAGCAGTTAGAATATAAAATGAAATTAAAAGAATATGAAAAATCAACTCGTCAAGAAGGAAGGCAAGAAAGGCGCATTGAATAATTATATTTAAACCGCACTTGTTAAATTTTCACATTTTTAACAAGTGCGGTCAATTTTATAATTCAACCTTGTTTACTTCTTGCATACTGTTTAAATCTATTACTCGAATTCCTTCTGTTGAGCAAACATATAGCAAATCACCTATATAGAAACTCCTTCGTATAATTTCAGTAGAATTATTTGCTACAATTTTACCTCTTTCATAAATTTGCTTCTCTGGTGAAATACCATATAAGATTGCTCCTTGTAGAGTTATTTTTGTTTGTCCATTAATATTTTCCATTACAGTAATAGGAAATACTATTAAGTTTTTTTCCTTGGAGAATAGGAAAACCTTGTGATTGTATGTCGCCTCAGAATAAGTCCCCCTATCTCCAATAGTAACAGTACTCACTTCTTTTGGTTGCTTCATATTACTAATATCAAATAAAGATATTTTTATGCCACTTGGGACTACATCCTCTCCTTGTAGCTTTGTGGCTTCCCCAATTCCAATTAAATATGTTTCATCGTAAAAATGTAAATAAGTACTATAACCTTGGACTTTTAACTCACCTGATACAATCGGAAGATTTGGATTACTTAAATCAATAACATATAATGGATCAATTTGATTAAATGTCACAATATATGCCTTATCTTTCATATAACGAACTGCATATATTTTTTCTCCATTTGCTAAATTCTCCAATTTTCCTATTATATTTAATTTATTATCCAGTACAAATAATGCGTTTGTGCTTTGATTTAGAGTTTCATTTTCTTCAGTTGTAGCAATACGAAAATAGCCATCTGTTTCATCCATTGAAAACTGATTTAGTACATAACCTGGTACACTTCCACTTGCTTCATATTCTATATTTCCTTCTTTCAATCCAAATTTGTATATTTCTGTATAATCATTATATGTTCTAAATCCCATAATGTTTTTTGCTTGGTCTATCAAATCATAATTATAATTTAATTTTGCTACATAAATATTTCTTTCAGAAACATACACCTCGTTGCCAGATCCAAGATATGCCTGTATTTTGGCTTCAGTTGTTTGTTCTGCTGAAAAACTAGCTAGTACCAAATAGCAGCTTTCTGATATCTCTCCTGGGAAATAATAGATTTCTGGAAAATCTATTTTTTGCGTTTCTTCTGAAATAGCTGAGTCAAAGTATGTTGGTTTTAATTTTTCTTCATCGGCCTTTGTTTGGTCCGTTAATTCAATTGGTTGATTTACAACAAGATAAACCATATCATCTATCATTCTACTAGCTATAGTATATCCATCTATTTCAATTTTTCTTGTTTCCTTCACATCTTCTTTTTTACTTATATCATAAACTAAAGCACAAGTATTACCTATGTAAGCCACATCGTAATATGCTGTATCATTATTATCTTGTGTTAAACTTTGTCCTATAACAACTAGGTAGTTTTTATGTAAATATAATTCTGAAGGGCTAAATCCACTTTCTTCATAAACAATATTGTTTATAATCTGTAACGTATCAGCCTTAATAATCCAAACTTTTTGTTTTTCGATGTAATATATATATTCTCCATCTGTTTTTACAATATCAGCCTCTTCTACACCTTCTACTTGCTCAATTGTATCACTATGTCTTTGTTTGTCTGCAACATCATATTCTCCCTGTTCACTTACTTCATCTGACTCATTTACACTATTTACTTGCTTATTACTTAACTTTTCTAACATTGAAATCAATATTTCTTTATTTTCAACTTTTGGCAAATTTGTCGTTTGCTTAGTAGAATCTAGTACTACTATTGACTGCATTTGATTTGCCTGTTGGTTAATAGAAAGCCAAATAATTGAAAATACTACTAGAATTATAGCTGCTATGTTGGCTAGTTTTATAGCAATACGATTATAATGTTTTTTATTACTAAGCAACTGTTTTCTTGTTTTCATTTTTAAATTTTCGTCAGCTTTAATTTGATTATTAGCTCTTTTATAAAGATTTATATTATCCACCTTCAAAACCTCCCTCCAATTTCGTTTTTAGTTTTTCTTTTGCACGTGAAAGTCTTGTTTTTACAGTGTTTTCATTAAGATTTAAAATGCTTGCAATTTCTTTAATTGTAAAACCTTCATAATAAAACAAATGGATTGCTGTGCGATATTTTACAGGTAAGGATAATACTTCAAAATATACTTCTTGCTCGCATTCTTCTTCAAATTTTATTTCGTCTTCTAATGAAATCATTTTCCTCATCCATGAAGATGAAAATAAGTTTTTACTAAGATTAATTGTTACGCGAATAAGCCATGCTTTTTCATGATTTTTATTTTCAAATTCTGGTGTTTTTTTGCTTAATTTATAGAAAACATCTTGGAACACATCTTCTGCATCTTCTTTATTCTTCGTTCTAGCAAGAGCTAAGCGATAAACCATGTCGCCATATTTTTCTAATAGATAGTTTATATACTCTTCCCTGGATTTCTGCACGCTTGACATTGTAAATCCTCCTTACACTAGTAATACATCTTACTTCCATAAAAAGTTTCATTTTTTATAGAATTCCTACGATAACTTTTGGTTTTTCTACTTTTTCATCTACAATCTCATATGCATCTTGTACTTTTTTTATTGCTATTTCTGCTTTCTCCTTGCTATTAGCATAAATAGTTGCCATTTTTTCTCCTTTTTTCACACTATCACCTATTTTCTTTTGAAATACTATTCCCACTTCTTTTTCAATATTATCTTCTTTTTTTATTCTACCAGCTCCTAAAAGAACAAATATTTCTCCTATACTTCCTGCATCTAATTTGCTAATATTTCCACTTTTATTACTAATTACTGTATATTCATAAGCAGCCCTTGGGAAACAGCTTATATCTTCTATATAGTCTAACACTCCACCTTGTGCTTCTACTAGCTCCATCCACTTCTTGAAGGCTTCTCCATTATTTATTTGTTTAAGTATTTTTTGTTTATTCTCCTCTATGTTATCACCTCTTTTTGCCATCTTTAACATATATGCACCTAATGTGCACACAACCTCTTCTACATCTGGAGCTATATTTCCTTTTAAACTCTCCACTACTTCTATTACTTCTAATGTATTTCCAACACTACGTCCTAATGGCTCGTCCATATTTGTAAGAATACATATTGTTTCTTTTCCTGCCATTTTTCCAATTTCATTCATTTGTTTTGAAAGGTAAATTGCATCTTCTTTTTTCTTCATAAAAGCTCCTCTTCCAAGTGTCACTTCCAGTACAATTTTGTCTGCACCACCAGCTATCTTTTTACTCATTATACTAGAAGCAATGAGAGGAATACTATCTACACAAGAAATCGCGTCACGCAATGCATAAATTTTTTTATCAGCAGGTGCCAATTCTGATGTCTGTCCAACTAAAGCAATTCCCACTTTTTCTATATTATCTACCAGCTCTTTTCTTTCTAGTTTAACTCTATAACCAGGAATTGATTCTAGCTTGTCAATTGTTCCTCCTGTGAAACCGTAATCCTCTTCCAGACATCTTTAATACAGGTATTCCCAATGATGCAATAATTGGCATGAGAATTAGTGTTACTTTGTCACCTATTCCGCCTGTACTGTGTTTATCAATAATTGTATTACCTATATCGTGCCAATCCATAATATCTCCAGAATTTGCTATTGCCATAGTTAAATTTGCTGTTTCCCTATCTGTCATACCATTTAAGTAAATTGCCATTAAAAGTGCAGCAATATGGTAATCTTCAATTTCACCTTTCGTATATCCATCTACGAAATATGCAATTTCATCTTTAGTTAATTCTTGTCTATCCCTTTTTCTTTGGATTATTTCTTTAATATTCATAACTACTCCTTTCACCTAAATAGACATTTCCCAATAGTAAAAAAAATCATTGAGAAATGTCCATTATTATGATATAAAGCTCTGTCTGTGCAGTGGGCATATACCGTATTTTCTGATTGCCATCATATGTTCTGCAGTTCCATACCCTTTATTTCTCGCAAATCCATATAATGGATAAACCTTATCCCATTTTAACATAATTCTATCTCTTGTCACTTTCGCGATAATTGATGCTGCAGCTATACTATAACTAGTAGCATCTCCCTTTATTATAGATGTATAGGGTATTTCTAATGTGTTAATATGTGTTAGAGCATCTACCAATATATGTTCTGGTTTTATTTTTAATTCTTTTATTGCCACAGTTAGTGCCTTTTTTGTTGCATTTAATATGTTTATTTCATCAATTTCTTTTTGGTCAACAATTCCAACGCTCCAGCAAACCGCTTCATTTATAATTTGCTCATATATTTTTTCTCTTTTTTTCTCTGATATTTTTTTAGAGTCATTAACACCTTCTATAAAAGAATCTTTTGGCATTATAACGCATCCAACTACAACTGGTCCTGCAAGTGGACCACGTCCTGCTTCATCAATACCTGCAATATATTCTATGTTTTGATTGTAAAAACCTTTATCTATTTGTTTTAATTTGTTCAATCTTATTTCTTCTTTTTCCTTCATTTTCCCTCCATACAATGTTATACAAGCTATTTTATCTCTGAAAGTTTATAATATATTTCACCATTTTCTGCTTTATATCCTTGAGAATATATTACTTCTTCTGTATCATAGTTAACTAAATAATATTCCCCTTCTTGTAAAATGGTTTCTTGTAATCCCAATTCTGCTAGTATTTCTTTTGTCCATTTATAGTAGTTTTCTATTTGTTCAATTCCATATTTTTCTTGTAATGTTTTATCTTCCATTTTTTGACCTTTTAATCCATTATTGTTATCAACATTATATTTTTCTAGCACAATTTTAGCTTTTGCCTGTACTTGCAACATCTCTGTTTTTATATCTTCTTGCTGATTTTTGTTTATTTCTTCTTGCATAAAATGAATTGCTATTACAATTACTATAGCTAATAATATCACTCCAATAATCCAAATTACTATAGATGCACCTTTTTGTTTTTCCATAATTCCCTCCTTTTTTGTAAGACAAATCTCGCTTTGCTCATACTAATTAAGGTAGCTTAATTTTGTTATATGTGTAAATAATTTATATACGTCTATAATAAAAATCATTTTTCTATACAATAAAATAACAATGCTTTTAGCATTGTTATTTTATCATAAACGTTAAATATAAATCAAGTATTTGGTTTTTGTAGCCAGTTTTCTAATAAAACCACATTTCTCCACAAGCCCAGCATACCTTTGAATATGGATATACATACCATACTGCATTGTGCCTTTCTGTTATAGTATAGCCACATCTATTGCATCTCAATGTATGGTTACCATTGATATTCTGGTCAATACCAACTGCCCCATAACTATGACCTAATGCTGCCGGCATACTTTGAGTTTTTGCCGCACCACATACTGAACAAGTCGATCTCTGTGTTCCAGCTACTGTACACGTGGCAGCAATTGTTTGTACCCAGCCTCCCCAAACATGTGTAGCAGTTTCTGTTACTCCACATGAACATGTATGTATATGACTTGTATCATTTAATCTCGACCACCCACCCCATGTATGAGCCACATAAACAACTTGACATCTTATACATTTTCCGCCATTTGCATGAGTTTGCCCTGTGTGTCCTGTTGCAACTGGTAATCTTCTAGTTACTGTAGTGTTACATTCTGAACAAGTCGATCTCTGTGTTCCAGCTACTGTACATGTTGCTGGTGTTGTTTGTATCCATTCACCATATTCATGTTCTCCTTCTTGTGTTGCTCCGCAATTACAAATACCTATATGAACTGTTTCATCTATCTTTCTCCAATACTTATAATTGTGAACATGTTGGATTTCATTACTACCTTGATAGTCTGTATCATCTAGCACATAATCTGTTGTTTTCGCAAATTCCGCGTTTTGTCCAATTTCTATTAAAACAGTTACTATTTGTTTTTCTTCTTGTTCCTTAACACTAAATTTACAATTTGTTACTCCTGTACATATTTTTACACGATTTTGGTAAATCCCCCCATCTTGAAATGTAAACATTGTTCCTGATTTAAATATAATTCTTTGGCTATCATTCTCTATTTTATATACTTCGTTATCAATCTTTTTTACCTCTGCCAAAAATGCTGTATTAAATTTATTGTATTCCCCTAAACTAGTAGCAGATTCATTCATTTGTGTTGTATTAGAGTAAAAAAATGCAGTAATCGCAGTAATAATTCCTACAATAATTGTCATTACCATAACGTAAATTACAACACTTGTTAAAGTAACTCCTCTTTGCTCTCTCATTTTTCCTCCTATCTTTTGTCTTGCTTTTGTACTCTTTAATTATGTATAATTTTGTAAGACTATTACAATTTTTTCTACAATTATTTCTCTTTTTATTTTATCATATTTGGTTACTTTTTGTCATTATTTTTATATAATTGGTAAAAATTACGAAATCATTTTGAAAACACATATCACCTTACCATAATTATGCATTTATTTTTTTTCAGATGTTTTTAATGCAATATGTACTTCATCTAATTGTTTTTGAGTTACCGCAGATGGTGCCTTCATCATTAAATCTCGTGCTTTTTTATTTTTTGGAAAAGCTATAACCTCACGAATATTTTCTTCGCCTGCAATTAACATTACTATTCTATCTACACCAGGTGCGGCTCCAGCGTGAGGAGGCGTTCCATATGAAAAGGCCTTAAACAATGCTCCAAACTTTTTCTCAACATCTTCTTTTGTATATCCTGCTATTTCAAATGCCTTTATCATAACATCTTGATCATGATTACGAACAGCGCCTGATGCTAATTCATAACCATTACATACCATATCATATTGAAATGCCAAAATATCTAATGGATTGCTGTTTAGTATACTTTCCATTCCCCCTTGTGGCATTGAAAATGGATTATGATTAAAATTTATAATACCTTCATCAGATAATTCATACATTGGAAAATCTACAATAAAACAAAAACGAAATACATCTTTTTCAATTAAGTTCAATCTTTTGCCAAGTTCAATTCTAACTCCTCCAGCTATTTTAGAAGCCTTTTCTTTATCATCAGCGATGAAAACAACTGCATCTGCTTCTTTTGCCCCAATTTTTTCTATTAAATCTTTTTCTACACAAGGAGTAATAAATTTAGCAATAGATCCATTCAAACCATTTTCTATTTTTAACCAAGCCAAACCTTTAGCACCTAATTCTTCTACCACATATTCTGAAAGATTGTCAAAAAACTTCCTTGTTTGACTTGCTCCATTTGGTATTTTAATTGCTTTTACTATCTTGTTTTGAAATGCTCGGAATTCTAAGTTTGATAATATGCTGGTTACATCCTCTATAATTAAGGGATTTCTTAAATCTGGTTTGTCGCTTCCATATTTTTCAATTGCTTCTAAATATGGTATCCTACTTACATTTAGGTCAACAGTTCCTTTAGCGTGTTTTCTAAATGTATTTAATATAACAGTTTCTAATACCTTTAATACATCATCTTGTGTTGCAAAGCTCATCTCGAAATCTAATTGATAAAATTCTCCAGGACTTCTATCTGCTCTGGGGTCTTCATCTCTAAAACATGGTGCAATTTGATAATATTTATTAAATCCTGCAACCATCAGTAATTGCTTAAATTGTTGTGGTGCCTGTGGTAGTGCATAAAACTCTCCTGGATGTAATCTACTTGGCACTAAAAAATCTCTTGCACCTTCTGGAGAAGAGCTTGTTAAAATAGGTGTTTGAATTTCTATAAATTCCATTTTGTTCATTTCTTCTCTAAGTGTTTGCAATATCTTTGATCTAAGCAATATATTTTTATGTATTTTATCATTTCTTAAATCCAAGAAACGATACTCTAGCCTTAAATCTTCTCTTACATCATTTTGTTCATTGCTATTGATTTCAAATGGCAGTACCGTATTACATTTTCCTAAAATATTTATTTGCTTTGCTATGACTTCGATTTCACCTGTCTTAATTTTATAATTCTTGCTTTGTCTTTCTACTACTTCTCCACACACCATAATAGTAGATTCTGTTGTAATTTCTTTTGTCGAATCTTGCAAATCATCTGATATAACAATTTGCGTTATACCCAATTCATCTCTTAAATCTATAAATTTCATTTTTCCTAAATTTCGAATTTTCTGTACCCAACCCGAAAGTTTTACTTGCATTCCAATATTTTCCTTGGTAAGCTCATTACAATTGTGTGTTCTATATTGTTGCATTTTAATTCCCCCGATTTCTATTTTTTTCTGCATTTGTTATATTGTATACTTTTTTTTAAAAAAAGTCTACTATTCCCTTGAAAAAAATAATGTATTCTTGTATAATTGTGAAATCATACAAATAGTAGGGGGAATTAATATGGAATCATATACACTAATAAAGGATTTATATTCATCAACAAATACATATGAAAATAGGCAAGTTACTATTGGTGGTTGGGTAAAAACCATTCGAGATTCAAAAACATTTGGTTTTATAGAGTTAAATGATGGTTCTTATTTTAAAAATGTGCAGATAATTTTTGATAATAAATTAAAAAATTTTGATACTATCTGTAAACTTACTATATCTTCTTCTATTGAAGTAACTGGAAAAATAGTTTTAACTCCAAACGCTAAACAACCATTTGAAATAAAAGCAACAAATATTATCATTGATAATGTTTCTTCTTTAGAATATCCACTTCAAAAAAAACGTCATTCATTTGAATATTTAAGAACCATTTCTCACCTTCGTCCAAGAACAAATACTTTTAATGCGGTATTCCGTGTACGTTCTGTTTTATCTTTTGCAATACACAAGTTTTTCCAAGAAAAAGGATTTGTTTATGTGCATACTCCAATTATTACATCAAGTGATGCAGAAGGTGCTGGTGAGATGTTCAATGTAACTACATTTGATTTAAATAATATTCCTAAAAACGCTAAAGGTGGCATTAACTATGCAAAAGATTTTTTTGGAAAGCCCACACATTTAACTGTAAGTGGACAACTAAATGTCGAAACTTTTGCTTTTGCTTTCCGCAATGTTTATACATTTGGACCTACATTTCGCGCCGAAAATTCAAATACTGTAAAACATGCTTCTGAATTTTGGATGATTGAACCTGAAATTTGTTTTGCCGATTTAAAAGATGACATGAATTTGGCAGAAGAAATGATAAAATATATTATTTCCTACGTTTTAACAAATGCCCCTGAAGAAATGAAGTTTTTTAATGACTTTATAGATAATGGATTAATTGAACGTTTATATAATGTTGTTAACTCTGATTTTGGAAGAATAACATATACTGATGCAATTAAAGAATTAGAAAAATTAAATGATAATTTTGAATATAAGGTAAATTGGGGATGTGATTTGCAAACAGAGCATGAACGTTATATTTGTGAAAAATTGTTTGGTAAGCCAGTTTTTGTTACTGACTACCCAAAAGAAATCAAAGCATTTTATATGAAGCAAAATCCTGATGGAAAAACGGTTGCAGCGGCTGACTTACTTGCCCCTGGTATTGGTGAAATCATTGGTGGAAGCCAAAGGGAAGAAAATCTTGAGCTCTTAGAAATAAGAATGAAAGAACTTGATATGAATCTTGAAGAATATAATTTCTACTTAGATTTACGTAAATATGGTAGTGTAAAACATGCAGGTTTTGGCCTTGGTTTTGAAAGAATGATGATGTATTTAACTGGTATGTCTAATATTCGTGATATAATTCCATTTCCTAGGACTCCAAACAATTGCGATTTTTAAATATCATATAAAGTACAACATGATTTAGTAATTATATTAACATTAATAAAATTATAAAAATTGCAATTCCATATATTTAAAAAAAGCTCGTAGGAGAACTATTTTAACATTCCCCTATGAGCTCTTTTATTATATCTATCTTTCTTCAAAATCTTCTTCAAATTGCATTTTGGCATGTTTAGGTTTATATGGTTTTTTAGACTCTTGATAAGCCCTTGATTCTTCAACTAGTTTCTTCCATGTTTGAGAGCAAATTTGTTTCCATTCTTTTTCCCTTCTAATTCTGTGAATTTCACTATCTATTCGCTCTGTTTCTTTCATGGCATAATATGTATTAAACTCTTCATCTTCTTTTGTATAAGCACGATATACTCCATTTTCACCATCATTAATAGATCCCACATACAGCATGGTTTGTGCAAGTACTCTATCTTTTTGCCCTATGCGATAATACAAATAATGTTTCTGCACTTCTGGATTTGACCTTAACAATCTTTCTCTAATCCTTTGTTCATCTAAAAGTAACCACATCTCATCTGCAAACCCAGGCATAATCATTAATTTGTAAACAGGCAAATTTGTCTTTAACAAGAATGAGTTTCTTATTGGTATCTCATTATCTCTTCTTTGCGGTATAGTAACCTTTTTAACCCTTGCTAAATCAATTTTATCTTCATTTTGCGCCTTCTCTACATTTGTTTCTACACGATAAAGATTTCTTTCTCCTAATAATTTTATAAATTTCATTCTATAATGGTAAAGGAATTTTGTATTTATATCCATTAAATCCACATTACACTCATTTGGCAATTTTGCTTTTTTTGAAAACAAACTCATCTTAACCACCATTTTCTTACATATTTTATTAATATTGTCTGCCCCAAACCACCATAGTATTTGCTTTTTTTCCACAAACTACACAATTTTCTGAAATATGTTCCTGCTGAAATGGAATACATCTTGAATGTGCTCCTGTTACTTCCTTAATCTTATTTTCACATTCCGTGCTACCACACCACATTGCCTTAATATAACCTTGTTTTTCATTTATAACTTTGTTAAATTCATCTAGATTAGTTGCAATATTGGTTTTCTCACTATTTCTTTTTTCACATTGGCAATACAAATTATTTTGAATATCAGCTAGCAATTTTTCAATTATTTGTGCTATTTCATTAATAGGAACTGTAATTTTCTCACCTGTATCGCGTCGTACCAAAATTGCAACACCATTTTCTATATCTCTTGGTCCAATTTCGATTCGAATAGGTACTCCTCTCATTTCCCAATCATTAAATTTATAACCATTAGAATAGTTGTCTCTTAAGTCTACTTGTGTTCGATAATGCTGTTTTAATGATTCATATAACTGTTGTGCTTTTTCTACCACACCTTCTTTATGTAACGCTACTGGAACAATTATTACTTGAATAGGAGCAACTTTTGGTGGCAATTTTAACCCACGGTTATCTCCATGTGCCATAATAACGGCACCTATTAGTCTTGTGCTTATTCCCCATGATGTTTGATATGCATATTCTTCTTTTCCTTCTTTATTTTGAAATTTTATATTAAAAGGTTTAGTAAAATTTTGTCCAAAATAATGAGAAGTACCTGCTTGTAATGCTCTTCCATCATGCATTAATGTTTCTACTGTATAAGTCTCTTCTGCTCCTGCAAATTGTTCATTTGGTGTTTTTCTACCCTTTAAAACTGGAATAGCCAATAAGTCCTCAATTACTTCCTGATATATGTTTAACATTTGCATTGTCCTTGCTTTAGCTTCTTCCTCTGTTGCATGAATTGTATGACCTTCTTGCCATAAAAATTCTCTTGAACGTAAAAACGGTCTAGTTTCTTTTTCCCATCTAAGAACATTACACCACTGATTATATATAAATGGTAAGTCCCTCCACGACTTTAACCATTTTGCATACATCGTAGAAAACATAGTTTCAGAGGTTGGTCTAATACAAAGTTTTTCGTCTAATTCTTCACATCCCCCCACGGTAACCCATGCTACCTCTGGTGCAAAGCCTTCTACATGATCTTTTTCCTTCTCAAGTAAACTTTCAGGAATAAGTACTGGTAAATAAATATTTTTTACCCCTGCTTTTTTAAATTTTTCATCTGTATATTTTTGTATATTTTCCCATATTGCATAACCATATGGCTTAATAGCTATGCAACCTTTTGTATCAGTATAATCTGCTAAATCGGCTTTTAATACAATGTCTGTATACCATTTAGCAAAATCTTTTTCAATATTAGTAATCTCTTTTACAAATTCTTTATTATCATTCATTGTTATTTCCTTCCATATTTATTTTTTCAGTTTGTTGTATTGTTTTTTCTTCTAAGGATGCCGTCTCTTCTCCTTCTAAGAAATTCTCTAGTACAATCTGTTCATTTTCATCAATTTTATATCTTGGAAGTTCAGGTAATTCATCTAACGAAGATAATCCAAACATTTTCAGAAATTCATTTGTTGTTTTATATGCTCTTGGCTTTCCTGGTAAATCTAGTTTCTCTGCTTCCTCAATTAATCCATATTCTAATAGTTTATATATACATGAATCAGACGAAACTCCACGCACAGCTTCTATTTCAGCTCTTGTTATTTTAGGATTATATGCAATAATAGAAAGTGTTTCTATTGCAGCAGATGAAAGACTCGGTTTTGCTCTATTATCAAATAGTGGGTATAAATATTCATAAAACTCTCTCTTAGTTATCATTTGGTAACTATCTGATACCTTTATAATTTCCATGCCACGGTTTTCATATTCGGTTTTTAATTGGTTAATAATTGCTTCTATTTCATCTGATTCAATATCTAATACCGCTTTTATTTCTGCTATTTTCACTTCTCTGCCACTTGCAAATAAAATTGCCTCAATTATTGCCTTTCTATTTTCGCAATCCATTTTTCTTCCTCTTTTCTATACTACTATGTAATATTATGCCATTTATTTTACAAAGTGTCAATAATTTGCTTGTATTTTCTATGATTGTGTGATATTATTTTAAAAAATGGATGGAGGTTTTTGTATGGGCGAAAATGAAAAAAAAGAAATTGAAGTTGTTACTGGCAATGGCTCAGAACTTAATATTTCACCTGTTAGAGAACATCTAAAGGCATTAAAACCAAAATCACATGAAGAAAAGTCTAAGAAAAAAATTGTTATCCCGGAAATAAAGAAAATAAAAACAGATAATACAGATAATGACCATTAATATGCACACTTGCCTTTTAAAAAAATACAACTATTTTTGTTTTATAATTAAATATACATTTTTTACCATAAAAACTTGCTTTTTATGCTTAATTATGGTAAACTATAATTGGTATTATTTTTAATGTAAAAGAGGTGAAGAAACTTATAATGTTTTCATTATAAGATATATATGGGTAAATGGAGAGACTTTTTTAAAGCACTTGTGACAAATGACACAGCAGATGATGATAAAATCTATGAAGATTTAAATAAATTTATATCAGATAATTCAGATTCAGCACGACGTGTAGCTGCTTTTGAGCGTCAATTAGAAGAATCTCATGAAAAAAGTAAATCTACTATTGAAAGGACTTCGACAATTACATCTAAAAAACAAACTTCACGTAAAAAAGCGCCTGAAACTCATCGTGATATTGATGATAAAGAAAGATAGTATTTATTTTTATTTTTTAGTTGACAAACCAGACAAATAATACTATAATATTATTTGTCCTTTATGGCGAAGTAGCTCAGTTGGCTAGAGCACGCGGTTCATACCCGCGGTGTCGAGAGTTCGAATCTCCCCTTCGCTACCAATAAAAAGAACAGAGAACGTTATTTTAATGTTCTCTGTTCTTTTTAAAGCTATAGAAAATTGCATTTCCTATAGCTTTAAAAATATTTGTCCTATATAATTAATCTTTACACTATTAATTCATATAATCTCTTAGTTTTTTACTTCTACTTGGATGTCTTAATTTTCTAAGTGCTTTTGCTTCTATCTGTCTAATCCTTTCTCTGGTTACCATGAATTCTCTTCCTACTTCCTCTAAAGTACGCGCTTTTCCATCTTCCAATCCAAAACGTAGTTTTAGGACTTTTGCCTCACGTGGTGTTAAAGTATTCATTACTTCTTCTAATTGTTCTCTTAATAATGTATATGCGGCTGAATCATGTGGCGCTGGGCTATCTTCATCTTGGATGAAGTCACCTAAATGGCTATCGTCCTCTTCTCCAATTGGAGTTTCAAGAGACACTGGATCCTGAGCAATTTTTTGTATTTCCATTACTTTTTCTACAGGTATCTCTAATTCTTGTGCAATTTCTTCCGGGGTTGGCTCTCTTCCCAATTGTTGAAGTAAATGCCTCGAAGTACGAATTAACTTATTAATTGTTTCTACCATGTGAACCGGAATACGTATTGTACGTGCCTGATCTGCAATTGCCCTTGTAATGGCTTGTCTTATCCACCAAGTAGCATAAGTGCTAAACTTAAACCCTTTTGTATAGTCAAACTTTTCAACAGCTTTAATTAATCCCATATTACCTTCTTGAATAAGGTCTAGAAATAACATTCCTCTTCCCACATATTTTTTTGCAATACTTACTACCAAACGAAGATTAGATTCTGCTAATTTTTGTTTTGCTTCTTCGTCACCTGATAACATTCTTTTTGATAATTCTAACTCTTCATCAAATGTTAATAATGGTATTCTTCCAATTTCTCTTAAATACATTCTGACAGGATCGTCGATATTTACACCATCAAAGTTCATTAGATTCAAATCATCTAGTTTAATATCTTCTACTTCTTCTAAATCATCAATGTCTGGTTCTTCTAAATCATCTTTTAAAACATCTACACCAAATTCCTCAAAAACATCAAAAACTTTATCAATCTGATCTGGGTTAATATCTCCTAATTCACTAGCAAGTTCGCCATAAGTAATTTTTCCTTTTTCTTTTGCTTTTTGTAGAATATTTTTTACTTTATCTGCATCACTCAATGTTTCTTCTTTTTCATATTCTTTTGATTCTGCACCTTCTTTGGTTTTATTTAGCGTTTCTTCATTTATTTGACTTTTATCATCTGCTGTATTGTTTTCTTTTATTTCATTTGTTTTGGTCTCTTTAATTTTCGTCTCTTTTTTTTCTAATGTTGTGGTTTTTTTTTGTATTTCTACAGATTCTTCTTCTCCGACCACCATGTCAGCAAAATCCTCTGACATATTTTGTTGAGTTGGTTTTTCTTTTTCTTTTTTTACCACTTTTTACCCCTCCAATTTTCTTTTTGCCAATTTCATAATAATGCCACTTAATTCCTTTTCTAGCTCCACGGCTTCTTCTTTTGATATTTCAGTCTCATTCATTTTTTTTATAATTTCCTGTTTACGCTTTATTAGTTTTTCTCTTGTGTATATGTATAAAATATCTTCTACGCATTTGTTAACATCTGTTATCTCAAAATCATCTGCCATAATTGCTGTTAATTGATTAACACAATCTTCTTGATTTTCTAATAAGTCTAATATGTTCTCTATATTACTTTTTCCTTTTTCAAATTCTTCATACATTTTTTTTGCAATTTTTTCATTTTGCTCTAATTTAAAATCCTCTGGTCTTATAATGTCCTTTATTTTTACATATACGCTATTTCCTTCATTTACTAGTAAAGCAATTATTACATTTTCTCTTCTTAATGATTCTGATGTTATTGTTTCTTCTGTTAATTGTTTTTTTCTTTTTATTGTAACATTTTCTATATTGTCTTTAGCTTTTTTGTTTCCGTATTTCATTTTATTAATTTGAGCATAAATTGCTTCTTTTGAAATTTTATATTCTTTTGAAATTCTATCAATATATATTTCTTGCTCAATCTGATTATCAATTGTTACAAAAATTTTTGCCATATCATTTAATAGTTTGATTTTATCATTTGTGTTATTCAAATTGCTATTTTGTTTTAATATTTTCACCTTGTATTCGACTAATGAAATAGATTCATCCATTAATTTTGAAAATCTACCACTACCAAATTTAATTACATACTCATCTGGATCTTTTGCTCCATCCATTTGCAATACCCTTACATCACATCCCATTGATGACAGTATATCCATTCCCCTTATAATTGCTTCTTGCCCTGCACCATCAGAGTCATAACCTAGTATAATTTGCTCTGAGTATTTTCTTAGAAGCCTAGCTTGTGCTTCTGTCAATGCTGTACCTAAAGAAGCAACAACATTTGTTATCCCTCTTTGGTATAGTGATATAACATCCATATAGCCTTCCACAATAAGCAATCTAGAAGTATCATTTTTTTTTGCAATATTTAAACCAAATAAATTTCTTCCCTTGCTGTAAACCATATTTTCTGGTGAATTGATGTATTTTGGTTTCGAATCGTCTAATACTCTTCCTCCAAATGCAATTACTTTGCCTCTAATATCTTGTATTGGTATCATAAAACGATTGCGGAATCTATCAATAAATTGTCCACTTTGGGTTTTATTAACTAGACTAGATGCTAATATTTGTTCTTCTGAGAATCCTAGTAGCTTTAGATGTTTGTATAGATCATTATAATTTGGATTTGCATACCCAATTAAAAAAGTTTTTAGTGTATGATTATCTAATTTCCTTTTTTTTACATACTCTTGTCCGACCTTTGATGTTGGCTTGTATAGACTTTCATGATAAAACTTCGCAGCAACTTGATTAATTTCATATATTTTTGCTTTTAATTCCTGTTTATGAGTATCTTCACTATTTTCTAAAGTAGGTAATAATATTCCTGCATGTTCTGCTAAAAACTCAATTGTGTCTTTAAAGTCTAAGCCCTCTATTTTAGAAACAAAATGAATAACATTACCTCCTACTCCACACCCAAAACAATGAAATATTTGCTTGTCTGGTGATACGGAAAATGAAGGAGATTTCTCTTTATGAAATGGACATAATCCAAAATAATTACGTCCACTCCTTTTTAAGGTTACATATTGTGATATAATGTCAATGATATCATTAGAAGTTCTAATTTCTTCAATTAATTCATCACTATATCGCACCATATTACTTCCTTTCCTTAATATTTATATTATTCGACAAATTTGATGTAATTCCTTCCTGGTGTTTTCTTTCAAAATCTACTATTTTACTTATATTTCACCATTTTTTTATGTTTAATTTTTTTGTCTTAAAAGAGTATTATTAAAGAAAACTACATTTTCTATAATAACAAATAGCCAAAAAAGAATCCTAACTTATTTAGGACTCTTTTCTTCTGATTGCAATATTAAAAATTTAAGTTTCTGTTCCAGTTCCGTTAAAAGGAATAAATTTTTTAACTACATTACTTGCCTGCCTTTCTGGATTAAATTCAGCAAATGATGTACTAATCTTATTTTCAACTAAATCTTCTATATAATCTTTTGAGGAGTGTTCTGCTAAAACAAGTTCACTAACTAAAATTTGTTTTGCATTTAATAACATTTTCTTCTCACCAGTAGATAGTCCTTTTTCCTTTTGCTTAAAACTTAAATTTCTAACTACATCTGCTATTTCGTATATATCTCCACTTTTCATTTTTTCCATATTATCACGATAACGTTTACTCCAGTTCATTGACATCTCTGTACTATTCTCTTCTAATACAGCAATAACCTTTCCCGCGGTTTCTTTATCAATTACGTTTCGGATTCCTATATCTTCTGCTTTTGCAACAGGAACCATTGCTTTTACCTCTCCTGGCATCTTTAGTATGTAATAAGCTTGTTTTTCTCCTAAAATGTCTTTTTCTTCAATTGATTCAATTGTCCCTGCTCCATGCATTGGATATACGATTTTATCTCCAACGTTAAACATACTATCACTCCTCTTTATTTGTATAATATTTTTTTCCGACATACTAATTATACTACAAAAATTACCAAAAGTCAAAACTTTTGGTAATTAATTTTAGTAAATTTTTTATGGTTACCACTGTTTTTTATTTGCTCGTAGAGCCAAAACCTCCAACCCTTTCCTCCGTAGTAATATCACCATCTGCCATAAGATATTTTTGAAAAATTGCTTGTCCTATCGCTTCTCCTTTTTTTATGACAATTTCTTCACTATTTATATTGTAAAAAGCAAACATAATGTGTCCGTCATTATCTGAGTTTCCATAATAATCTTTATCAATAATACCTATTCCATTTGCAATTACCAGTCCTTTTTTTCCAGGATTTGAACTGCGATTAGCAATCATTAAATATTCGTCATCTGGCATATAAGCTTTAATCCCAGTTTTTATTAAAGTAGGTTTTTGCCCAGGTTTAAATGCTGGTATAGTTGTATCTTCTGCCGCTTCTACATCATATCCTGCTGAATATCTTGTTTTTCGTGTTGGCAAATTAATATGCATATTTTCAAATCCCTTTGCTATCTCAAAGCCACGTTTTTTTCCCATTTAATATTACCTCTTTTCATTACAATTTTTTTTATTATATCTAAATGCCATTCCTTTTTCAACACTTTTTCCTTTTTTTCTGGATTTATCACAAGTTTTTATTTTGTTTCATAAAATATAGTAACTCATAAAGGAAGGAGACGATATACTAATGACAACATTAGACAGATTGCCTATTAATCATCAGGCAAAAATAATAGCTTTAAATTGTGCTCGGAGACATCAGAAGAAGATTGTTGGATTTAGGAATTATTCCTGGAACCCTGATAAAACCTGTTTTAAAAAGTCCCTCAGGTGACCCTAGAGCATTTGAAGTACGTGGTACTTTACTTGCAATACGTAAAGAAAACGCTCAGGATATAAAAATAGAAACCATTTCTATTTAATAATATTTAGCCCATTATTGAATAACCATTATCAGCATACACAATTTGCCCAGTAATTGCCTTTGACATAGGGCTAAATAAAAATGTAATTATATCTCCTACTTCTGATATAGTAACATTTCTCTTTAGTGGAGCTTTTTCTTCTACTATATCTAGTATTTTATTAAAATCCTTTATTCCCTTTGCAGATAATGTTTTTATTGGTCCTGCTGATACAGCATTTACTCGAATTTGCTCTTCACCTAAGTCATCTGCTAAATACCTTACACTTGCTTCTAGTGAAGCTTTGGCTACTCCCATTACATTGTAACCAGTTAATACCTTTGTTGACCCATAATATGTAAGAGTTACTATACTTGCTTCTTCTTTCAAGAGTTCTTCTTCTTTTGCTATTCTTGCTATTGCAATTAATGAATAACTACTTATTTCTCCTGCATGATTGAACCCTTCTCTTGAGGTGTTGATAAAGCAATTTCTTAAGTCCTCTGTGTTTGCATGTGCTATACTATGTAATATTCCATCTATTTTACCATTTTCTTTCTTTATTAATTGAAAAGCATTTTTTATCTTTTCATCTGATGATACATCACATTCATAAGCTTTACTATTTGGTATTTCCGAAATTAAATCTTCTATTTTTTCTTGATTTTCACTTCCAGCATAGGTAAATATAATTTTAGCTCCATTTTTATGAGCAGATAATGCTGCCCCCCAAGCAATACTCCATTTGTTTCTGATTCCCATTATTAAAACTGTTTTTCCCTCTAATATCATACTGACCATCCTTTCTAATTACATATTTCTAAATTTTTGATATCTATTTTCTATTAGTTGTTCTACTGATTGTTTTTGTAATTCTCTTAATGATATTATAATAGCCTTTTTAATCTTTTTTGCCACAGACTCTACATCATTTTGTGCGCCACCGCGTTGGCTCTAAGATAATATCATCAATTATTCCTAATTCTTTTAATTCCTTTGCAGTTAATTTCATAACCTCTGCAGCTTCTTTAGCTTTTGTACCATCTTTCCATAAAATAGCAGCATAACCCTCTGGTGAAAGAATAGAGTAAATAGCATTTTCTAACATAAATATTTTATCTCCTACACCAATTCCTAATGCTCCTCCACTAGATCCTTCTCCAATTATAATACATATAATTGGAACTTTTAGTCTCGACATTTGCATTAAATTCTGTGCGATAGCTTCACCGTTGCCCTCTTTCTTCTGCACCGAATTCCAGGGTATGCTCCTTTAGTATCAATAAAAGTTACAATTGGTCTATGGAATTTCTCTGCCTGTTTCATTAATCTTAAAGCCTTACGATAACTTTCTGGATTTGGCATTCCAAAATTTCTTTCAATGTTTTCTTTTGTTGTTCTTCCTTTTTGTTGTGCAATAATAGTAAAACATTGATTTTCAATTCTTCCTATTCCTCCTATTGTTGCTTGTTCTTCTCCAAAATAGCGGTCTCCTTTTAACTCTACAAACTCATCAAAAATTCTAGAAATGTATTCTTCTGATGTAGGTCTTTGTGGCAATCTTGCTAATTGTACTTTTTCCCAAGCACTTATTTGTTTTTTTACCATTTTTCTACTCTCCTAAAAAAATATTAAAGTGATAAATTAAATTTTAATTTATTGGTGTAGTCGTAGTAATTGTTCAAGCGTCTGTTTCATTTCTTTTCTTGGTACAATTTTATCTATAAACCCATGTTGTTCTAAAAACTCAGCTGTCTGAAAATTTTCTGGTAATTCTTGTCCAATAGTCTGTTTAATGACTCTTGGTCCTGCAAATCCAAACCTAGTTCCCGGTTCTGCCAAAATTATATCTCCTAATGATGCAAAACTCGCTGTTACTCCACCATATGTAGGGTCTGTAAGTACACAAATATATAACAATCCAGCTTCATTCATTTTTCCTATAGCAGCTGAAGTTTTTGCCATCTGCATTAATGAAATAATTCCCTCTTGCATTCTTGCTCCACCAGATACACAAAAAATAATAATAGGTAGATTCTCTTTTATTGCTTGTTCAATTGCATAGGTAATTCTCTCTCCAACTATCTTTCCCATGCTTCCCATTAAAAAATTTCCATCCATAACACCAATAACAGTTTTTATTCCACCTATCTTAGCAATTCCGCAAACAACTGCTTCTGACGTTCCTGTTTTTTCTTTTAAATTTTCTACTTTTCTTTCATAATCCTCAAGATCTAGAGGATTAGAAAATGGTACATCTAATGAAAATTCATCAAATGTTCCCTCATCTACAATTTGTCTTATTCTTCGTCTACTAGAAAGTCGAAAATGATACCCACAATTTGGACAAATGCTAGCATTTTGGTGAACTGTTTCTTTATATAGTATCTCCTTACAGTTTTCGCATTTTACCCATTTTCCAATTGGTATATCTCCCTTTCTTGGGGTTGTTTCAATCTTTCTATCTTTTTTCAATTTCTCTAGCAACATATTTCTTTATCTAACTCCTCTTTTATGAAATTAGTATCAAAATTACCATTCAAAAATTTAGGATGATTTAAAATTTTAAGTAGAAATGGAATATTAGTATCAATTCCATTTATAATAGTTTCACTTAATGCACTCTTCATTTTTTGAATAGCTTCTTCTCTTGTTTTTCCATGTACTATAAGCTTTGCAATCATAGAATCATAATATGCAGGTACCGTGTAGCCTTCGTAAACTGCTGTATCTATTCTTATACCATTTCCTCCTGGTAAATTTAGTTCGTTTATTTCTCCTGGTGATGGTCTAAACTGCATTTTTGGACTTTCTGCATTAATTCTACATTCTATACTATGTCCTCTAAACTGCATTTGGCTTTGTTGTAATTTCATTTCTTCATCTGCTGCAATTCTAATCTGTTCTTTTACAATATCAATATCTGTTACCCACTCAGTTACTGGGTGTTCTACTTGTAACCTTGTATTCATTTCCATAAAATAAAACTGCTTATTTTTATCTACTAAAAACTCAATTGTTCCGGCATTTGTATAACCTATAGCTTTTGTAGCCTTTAGCGCAGCCTCTCCCATTTTGTTTCTTAACTCTTTGTCTAATATTGTTGATGGACTTTCTTCTAATACCTTTTGATTTCTTCTTTGAATAGAACAATCTCTTTCTCCTAAATGAACACAGTTCCCATAGTTATCTGCCAAAACCTGAATTTCTACATGTCGTGGCTTTTCTATGAATTTTTCAAGATATATTTCATCATTTTGAAATGAATTTTTCGCTTCTTGTTTTACTATTTCAAAATTTTTCTCTAAATCCATTTCTGTCTTTATAAGTCTAATCCCTTTGCCTCCACCTCCTGCTGTTGCTTTTAACATAACAGGATATCCTATTTGCGAGGCAATTTTTTTTGCTTCATTTAAATCTTTTATATTACCATTTGATCCTGGTACTACTGGCACTCCAGCATTTTTCATAAATGATTTAGCATTTGATTTATTTCCCATTGTATCAATTATATGTGCTTTTGGCCCTATAAAAACGATTCTGCTTTCTTCGCAAATCTTTGCAAACTGTGCATTTTCAGACAAGAATCCAAAGCCTGGATGTATTGCCTCAGCTCCTGTTAAACATGCTGCTTCTAATATGTTTTTTATATTCAAATAACTTTTTGTAGAACTTGCAGGTCCAATACAAATAGCTTCGTCTGCTAGAAAAGTATGCATTGCATCTTTATCAGCCTCAGAATATACAGCTACTGTTTTAATATTCATTTCTTTACATGCTCTAATAATTCGCACTGCAATTTCCCCACGGTTAGCAATTAAAATTTTTTGGAACATCTTTACCTCCTTTTAATTAATCTTGTAGCAAACTCTTTCACTCAGAATGGATTTACGTTCTTAAACTATGGCAAATGTAAGCTCTCCTTTTGCTGCTATTTTCCCATTTACACTTGCTATAGCCTCTCCTACCCCAACTGCTCCTTTTTGTTTTATTATCTTTACTTCTAACTTTAATATATCTCCTGGAACCACTATTTGTTTAAATCTTAATTTGTCGATTCCTCCAAACAATGCATTTTTTCCCCTATTTTCTTCTTTAGAAAGAATAGCAACAGCTCCTGTTTGTGCTAAACTCTCTGTAATTAATACACCAGGCATAATAGGATTTCCTGGGAAATGTCCTTGGAAATACCATTCATTATTACAAACTGTTTTATATGCTACACAACTATATCCTGGTACACAATCTTCAACCTTGTCAATCATTAGAAATGGGGCACGCTGTGGTATTATATCCATAATTTGTTTAATATCTAACATATTATTCACCTCTAGTTTTTTATTTCCATTTAAATAATTTCTTTCCAAAATCTACCATATCGCCATCTTGAACCAAAATCTCTACAATTTCTCCATCTTGTTCTGCCTCGATTTCATTCATTAACTTCATTGCCTCTATAATACACACAGTGTCTCCTTTTTTGAATTTGCTTCCAACTGTTACAAACTCCTTCGCATTAGGCGATGGTTTTGAATAAAATGTTCCAACCATTGGTGATTTAATATAGTTTTCCTTCTCTATCTGAGCTGTCTCTTCTTTTTTTATTATCACTTGACTTTCTTGTGATTTTATTTGTTCTATTTGCCCTGGCTTTTCCATTTTAATTTTAATTCCATCTGGAAACTCAATATCAATAGCTGTTAATTTAGAGTTTCCTACATCTTCTATTAATTTCTTAATTTCTTGATATTCCATTTAACCCTCCATTTTATATTTTTTCATTATGATACTACTATTATGTCCTCCAAATCCTAAAGAATTTGACATGACATATTTTATATTTTGTTTTCTACCATAATTAGGTACAATATCTAAATCGCATTCTTCATCTGGAACCCTATAACCTATAGTTGCAGGTACAAATCCATCTTCTAATGCTTTTATACATGCAATTGCTTCTATTGCTCCTGCTGCACCTAGTAAATGTCCAGTATTTCCTTTTGTGGAACTCATCATCACATTTTTTGCAGCACTTCCAAATGCTTTTTTTACTGCCATAGTCTCACATATGTCATTTAAATGAGTTGACGTTCCATGAGCATTAATATAATCTATTTTCTCTGGTGTAATACCGGCTTCCTCTATTGCATTTTTCATTGCTCTTGCTCCACCCTCTCCTTCTGGTGCTGGAGAAGTAATGTGATAGCTATCAGAAGTTACTCCATAGCCAACTATTTCTGCATAAATTTTAGCTCCTCTTTGTATTGCGTGTTCTAATTCTTCTAGCAAAATAACTCCTGCTCCTTCTCCCATTACAAATCCGTTTCTTTCTTTATCAAACGGAATACTAGCTCTAGTTTTGTCCTGTATGGTCGATAAGGCTTTAATATTTGTAAAACCAGAAATTCCAAGAGGAGTAATCGAAGCCTCTGTTCCACCTGCTATCATAAGCTCCTGATAACCATGTTTAATAATACGATAACATTCTCCTATTGTATGAGTTCCACTTGCACATGCTGTTGTCATACTAAAAGATTCACCTTTTGCTCCAACTTCAATGGAAATATTTCCTGCAGCCATATTCAAAATTGCCATTGGTATTATCATTGGTGATACTCGGTCTGGTCCTTTCTCAATTAAAATTTTCTTTTGCTCTTCTATTGTCGCAAATCCGCCAATTCCCGAACTTACAGCTACTCCAAATCGTTCTGGATTAATCTTATCCACTTGTAAATTTGCATCTTTCATTAACTCTCTTGCTGCTACAATAGCAAACTGACTATATCTATCTAACCTTTTTGCTTCTCTTTTATCAAAATAATCTTCTGGATTAAAGTTTTTTACTTCTGCTGCAAGTTTTACCTTAAATTCCTCTGTATTAAATAAAGTAATTTTCTCAATTCCACACCTTCCATCTTTAATCCCTTGCCAAAATTCTTCTACACTATTTCCAATCGGTGTTACTGCCCCTAACCCTGTTATTACTACTCTTCTTTCCATACTATCCTCCATTTTTAAATACACATTCCACCATCTACTAAAATAACTTGACCAGTTATATATGAACTATCTTCTGAAGCCAGAAATTTTACAACTTTTGCAACTTCTTCAGCAGTTCCCATTCTTTTTAGTGGTATTTGATTTTTTATATTTTCTTTTACTGTTTCGCTTAGTACTTCTGTCATGCTCGTTTTAATAAATCCTGGAGCTACCGCATTTACTAATATTCCTCTACTTGCTACTTCTTTTGCCAAGCTTTTAGTAAAACCGATTATCCCTGCTTTAGATGCTGCATAATTGCATTGTCCTGCATTTCCGCTTACTCCTACTACTGAAGAGATATTTATTATTTTACCCTTCTTTTGTCTTATCATATATGGAACTACTTCTTTACTTACATTATAAGTTCCTATTAGATTAGTTCTTATTACAGATTCAAAATCATCATCTTTCATTCTAATTAATAAGCCATCTTTTGTAATTCCTGCATTATTTACTAAAATATCTATTTTACCCCATTTATTGATAATCTGTTCACACATACATTTACATTCTTCTGATTTTGACACATCTGCTTTTACTAGTAATACCTTCCTACCCTCTTTCTCGATTTCCTGTTTTGTTTGTTCTACTTCTGGCGATTGGCTTCGATAATTTATTGCAATGTCATAACCTGCTTTTGCTAAAATAATTGCGATTTGTTTTCCAATCCCCTTTGTTCCTCCTGTAATTAGCGCAATCTCTTCTGCCATAACATTACCTCCTTATAATTTAATCATTTTAATAACATTTTGTAGTGTATTTAAGTCATTAATACTTAATACTGTAACATCTGGATTAGTTTTCTTTACAAATCCAGATAAAACCTTACCCGGACCGATTTCAATAAAAGTATCAATTCCCTCTTTTAACATCGTATTAATACAATCTTTAAAATGTACTGGTGATATCATATGGTTTGCAAGTATTTCTTTTACATCATCTTCTTTTTGATAAAAAGTTCCATCTATATTTTTAGCGATTCTTATCTTATTCTCTTGAATTATAGTTTTTTCTAAATACTTTGAAAATTCTTCTGATGCTTCTTTTAATTTACTAGTGTGAAAAGGTCCACTTGTTTTTAATTCAATTGCCCTTTTAGCTCCTTCTAATTTTGATTCTTCCATTGCCTTTTGAACAGCTTCTTGTTCCCCAGAAACAACCACCTGTCCGTGGGCAATTGTAATTAGCTGGGCTAATAAAGCCACAATTATTTACTCTTTGGCATATTTGCTCAACTTTTTTATCTTCTAATCCTAAAATAGCCGCCATTGCCCAATTTCCGTCAGGGCAAAATTTACTCATTACTTCGCCTCTTGCCTGTACTAGTTTTACTCCCTCTTCAAAAGAAATCATATTATCATAAATAAGAGCTGTAAATTCACCAAGACTTAAACCTGCCATAGCTTCAGGGACAATTTTTTCTTGTTTTAATATCTCTAATATACCTAAACTCATTGATAATATTGCCAACTGGGTATTTTCTGTTGCATTTAACTTCTCTTGTTCTGAATAAAACGTTAATTTTGCCATATTCTTTTTTGTTATTTCACTTATTTTTTTTAATGTGTCACAATAAATTTCTATATTATCATAAATATCTTTTCCCATTCCAATAGTTTGCGAGCCCTGTCCTGGGAAGATAAATCCTAATTTCATATTATACCTCCAATAAAATACTTCCTAAATTCAATCCTCCACCATATCCGTAACATAATTATTTTATCTCCATCTTGCAGTATTTTGTTTTTGCGCATTTCTTCCATTGCAATAGGAATACTAGCACAAAATGTATTACCTACTCTTTCTATATTGTGATAAATCTTTTCTTGTGGTATTTTTAAACGCTGTGCAATACTTGTTAATATTTTCATGTTAGATTGATGTGGGATAATAAATCGAATATTTTCTATTTTTTCTCCAGATTTTATTAATAATTCTTGTATATTTGTTACTGTTTCACCAACAGCATATTTGTATATTCCCTTTCCATCCATTTTAATATGTTCATTTGCATAACATGTTAATAATTCTCCTCTACTTCCATCACTTTGTATATGTACCATATACTTTTTTTGTTTTTCTGCACTTCCCAATAATATGGCTCCTGCACCATCACCTAATAAAACACTTGTATCTTTATCTTCTTTATTTAAGAATTTCGAAAGTACCTCTACTCCAATAACAAGTGCATAATCAATTTCATCTAACAAAAGATATTTCCTTGCTATATCAAATGCATTAATAAATCCACTACATCCACCTAATATGTCTAAACAAATTGCCTTTTTAGAACGTATTTCCTTCTGTATTTCAAATGATATTCCTGGCATAAGGCAATTTGTTGATGTTGTTGCAACAAATATTCCAATTCTTTTTAAAACATCTATTCTTACTTTTTTTGCTACTTCTATGGCTAATTCACAAATTGTTTCATTTGTTACTTGATATCTTTCTAAGATTCCACTTCTTTTTTTTATCCAATTTTCTGATAAATGATATTTTTCTTCTAACTTTTTATTTTCTATTTTATTATTAGGAAGATAACTTTTAATATCAATAATTTGAATTGATTTCATTTACTTCTCCTTATTTTAATACTCTATTTATATATTAAATATCAAAAAAGAACTATTAATCTGACCAGTCAGACTAATAGTTCTTCAAACTTTTTTTCAAATAAGTTACAAAATTCACTAACAATACTTTCAGTTGAAAATTCTCTATCATATTCAATTTTAAGACTTGTTGCAGGATTTGTAACCTCCTTTGGTATTTTTTCACTGTTAATGTTCATTCCTATACCAATAAATAGTTCATAAACCTGCTCTCCTAATACACTTGCCTCTGTTAAAATTCCTCCTACTTTTTTTCCGATTTATAACTAAATCATTTGGCTCTTTTATTTCTAATGATACTTTATATAAATTCCAAATGGCATTACATATGCAAATAGCAATATCTTTTGTTAAAGTCTCTAATTTTATAACTCTACAATTTGGATATAAAATAAATGTACAGGCTAAATTTTTTCCCTTCTCACCTGTGTGCCATGTTCTCCCTCTCGTTCCTTTTCCTTTTGTTTGACTATCTGCTATAATCAGAGTACCATTTGGAACTTTTTGTTTTGCCAAGCTTTTTGCTAATATTTGTGTTGATTCTATCTCTTCATATAGCAAACAATTTCTTCCCAAATATTTTGTTAATAACTTTTCCATTTTTTCCTCACCCATTACAGTTTTGTTTTTATATTGTATCACTTTTTATCTTTTATTACAAATTTAAATAATCTATATTAAAGCCTTGAAAAATGGAATATTTAAATAGTTATTTTGATAAAGTACTTTTCTTATATTTCATTATTAATACTCCTATTATAGCTGCACTAATTACGACAATTCCGATAATAACAATATTTCTTAATTTATTTTTATTTTTGTTATTTGCTGATTGATCATTTTCCATCATTAATGATGCATTTAGTTCTTCTTGTCTTTCCTCTTCCTCTGTTTTGCGATAAACCTTTACTGTATAAGTTGTAGTTGTAATTCCATTTTCTGCTGTAACTAAAATAGAAACATTGCTCTGCCCAAATGGTAAATTTGAATTTCCTTCAATATTTACCTTAGCCGCTTCTCTTTGTGGTATTGCCAACACATTCAAATTCTCTTGCGTACTTCCAACTTGCGCACTATATTCTAACACATCTGCTCGAAACTCTGGATTTAAAGTGACATTTTCTATTGCTAAGTTTTCCAGCAAACTATTAGAAAGTTCAGCTTCTGCTGTTTTAGTAACAGATATAGAATATATTTTTTTGTTTCCATTTTGTGCTGTCACAATTATTTGTATTGTATTGCTTCCCATTTGTAATCCATGGTTTCCGTTAATATAAACTGTACTATTACCATCCTCAGCAACTGCTAAAACATCAATATCTGTTACATTTTCATTTACCACAACATTATATTGCATAATTTCCTTATTAAATGCTGGTGTTAATCCCTCAACATCTAATCTGAGTGACTTTAAATTAGCATTTGAGCTTAATGATGTATTATTTCCTTGCGATGGTTGTGATGGTGTAGTTGTCGTTCCCTGATTCCCTTGTTCTGGAGAAGTCTCTGGTTTGCTCGGCGTCTCCGGCGTACTTGGTCTCTCTGGTGTACTCGGTGGATCTGGTACAATTGGTGTATCTTCTATAATTGTTACAGTAGTTCCTGAAAATATTGGATTTACAGATGTTTCTTCTGGTGTATAGAAATCTCCATTAACAGAAAATCCACAACTTCCAGTAGCCTTAGCTTTAAATTTAAAAGTAGCTATAACACCACTTGTTTTTGGACTTTCACCTCCATTTGGATCAGTCCATGTATAAATTGCTCTTCCATTTTTAAAGCTACTATTACTTGGTCCTGAAACATAATCAACTTTACTTGTATCCACACCTACTCTTGCAGTTAACGAAGCTACTGACATATTACTTATTGAAACACTTACACTAAACTCTTCTCCTACTTTAACACTAGATTTATTTGACGATAAACTAACATTTCCTGCACCATACACAATTTGTGCAATACTAATTAATAGAAAAAAAACTCCTAAACTAACGATTTTTTTCATAGAATACCTCCTTTTTCTAGTCATCATTGCTCAATATATTTTACTTCTAATATATGCTTTTGTAATTTTAATACATCTAATGCAGAAGGTGAATTTCCATTTTTACTTATATTACCTGTTTTTAAATAAACTCCTTCTAAAAATTTTGTCTCTAGTATATGCTTTTGTATTATCAAAACATCAAGTGAATTAATTGCTCCATCTCCATTTACATCTCCATATAATAAAAATTCATATTGATACACTTCTGACTGATCTTCTGTTTTTATTATTAATTTACTTCCAGTTCCAATTACATCAGTTTCTGATATACTATCACCTTTATTATTAGTAAATTGAGTTTGTAAATTTGTTTTTATTAATTTACCAATATTGCTTATTTGTAGATTCTCCCATGGTAAACCGGCAATTTCATTTCCTGTTACTTGAAGTGAATTGTCAAATTCTAGAAACCACTCCGGCTCCCAAGTTATAACCATTACTTCACATTTTTTATAAATATTTCCAATATTAGCTACTATATTGGTTGTTCCTACTTGTTTTGCTTCAATTAGTCCATCTGCGTTTACTGTTGCAATTTCATCATTTTCTGAACTCCACATAATTTGTGTTTGGCTAGATTCTTCTGGTAAAACATTAGCAACTAGCTGAAATGTTTTTCCCTGAAATATATTTACCTTCTCCTTTGAAAGTAATATATCATAAGCTGGTGTATAAACTGTTATCTCTACTGTACCTTCTATAGTTCCACCTAAAGGTTTAGCAATTACTTTTGCTTTTCCATTTCCAACTGCTGTTACTATTCCTTCTTGGTCCACACATAAAATATTCTCATCACTTGTTGCCCATACAATTTTACCTTCTGCTTCCTCTGGTGTAATCTTAATATTAATTACTTGTTGGCTTCCCTTTTGCATTAATGCATTTTCTACGTTTAACTCAATTTGAGTAATTGTAGGTTTTGGTACTTCCTTTAAGTAACTAGCAAAAACATAACCTACCATTCCATTATCTAATTGTATTTTATCCCATTTTTCTTCTGATTGTATTCCTCTTCTTATTCTAGTCACAATCATGTCTTTTGGAATAGCAGTTATTATTTCATAACTTGTATCTGGACCAGTTCTTACATTTAATGTTGTTGTAACATTAGCATACATTTTGGTATTATCAGTTTGGAAATCCGAATCTGCAATGTTAGGGTTATCTGTCATAATATCAGGCATATTTTCATAAACTGGAATAAGAAAACCTATAGGTGAATCTAACATATTACTATTTCGATAAGCTTTATATATGGATACACTTTCACTATATGGTGCTAAACAATTTGTCATATATTGATGCCAAAATAGATTTTCTGGATAATCTGTATTAACAGCAAATTTTTGTAAATATAGAGTATTTTGTCCCACACTGATATAACTCCTACCTATAAAAACAGCTCCTCCTTTGATAGCTTTTTCCGGAGTATCCCATGGTAAAAAAAGATTTTGTTTTTCTTCCTCACTTGCACCTTTTCCATCTCTTGCATAGCTAAGTCCATTTTTTACAGCTCCTAAAATTTCAGAGCTACTTGTTGCACCTATATTATAAAAATTATATAATCCTTCATAGCCAGAAACTGTTCCACTAATAGATGGATGTGTTATAAAAGGGCCTACTTCTTGCCTTATACGAGAAGCTAAATGATAAGGGCTTACCCCTGAATAAACAGCTGCTTCCCAAATTAAGTCTGAATAAGTCTTGTCAGTCGTAATTGTCATACCTTCAGATGTTTTATAGTTCACATTCATTTTATAGAATTCTGTTCCATATAATATTTTTTCTATTCCATCTTTTGTATGAATAGATGTGTCATACGATAATTTTTCAGAACCAAAAATTCTTATTTCGTTTATAAAATTCCTTGGATCCATTGTATATTCAACCGCTCTTCTTGAAGCATTTACCCAGCCTTTATCAATTTCCACATTATATATCCCGTTCATCTGTACATTTCCAACTATCACTATAATTTAATGGGACTAGATTTCGATTATTTCGATATTCATTTATTATTACATTTTCAAAATCAAGACCTGTATATAATGCGCTAAATTCCCACTTTGGATATTTATCTTTTAGTTCTTGTAAATAAGGTTTATAAGAGTCCGGAAAATTTTCAATTCCTTTTTTTATTTCTGCTGCTTTACTATTAACACTTATAGTTAGAATTAAGGAAAAAAATACCAGTCCTAAAATTATTTTTCTCATCTGTTCACCCCATAATACTATTTTGTCTTTCCTATAGTATTTTCCATAATTTCATAATTTATTCTTTTTCATATATTTTTAATTATTTGCATATAATTTAAAAACACAAATATAGGGAGGCATTTTTATGGGACTTACTAACACATCTACAGGAAAACAAATTTTATTCGAAAACAATGCTTATTCAGACATAGACTACACTATTGCAATTGCTCGGGAATCCTAATGTAGGTAAGAGTACGGTGTTTAATGGTCTCACTCGGCATGCATCAACACACCGGAAATTGGCCACGGCAAAACCGTTTCAAACACCTCACGGTGTTTGTTCTTATGCAGGTAAGCAATTTTTATTAGTTGACATTCCTGGCACTTATTCTATTATGTCTAACTCTGAGGAAGAAGAAATCGCAAGAAACTATATTTGTTTTGGTAAACACGATTGTACAATTATAGTTGTAGATGCTACCTGTTTGGAAAGAAATTTGAATTTGGTATATCAAATATTAGAAATAACAAATAAAGTAGTAGTATGTATTAATTTACTAGATGAAGCTCAAAAAAAAGGAATATCTATTGATTTTAAAACACTTTCTTCTCATTTAGGAGTGCCTGTTGTTGGTACTACAGCTAGAAAACCTAAAACCTTAAAAAAATTAATGGACTGCGTACATAATGTATGTAATCGGAAATTTTATATGCAAACCATATGCTATCTCCTATTGTCCTGTTATAGAGGAAGCTATTTCATATATAGAACCACTTATTGTAGAAAAAACGAAATCACTTCCTTCGCGTTGGCTATCTCTTAAATTATTAGATGGCAATGAAAAAATACTAGATTCTATCGAAACTTGTCTTAATCTTTCCTTTAAAGATAGTTTTATACAAGAACAGCTAAATTATGCATATACCATTTTAGATAATAATTCCATTACACATAACAATTTTAAAGATGTTATTGTTTCTAATATATTGTTTGAATCAGAGTCTATATGTAAAAAAGTAGTTACATTTGCTAAAAAAGATTACCAACAGTGCGATAGAAAGATTGATAATATTTTAACTTCAAAACGCTATGGTATTCCAATAATGTTATTGTTTTTGAGTATCATTTTTTGGATTACAATTGCAGGGGCTAATATTCCATCAGAATTATTGTCAGAATTGTTTGGCTTTACAGAAAATAAATTACTCCTCTTTTTTAGTTTTTTACATATACCTGATTGGATTACTAATATACTTATATTTGGAATGTATAAGACAGTAGCTTGGGTAGTAGCTGTTATGCTTCCTCCAATGGCAATTTTTTTCCCACTTTTTACAATTTTAGAGGATTTTGGCTATTTACCACGTATTGCTTTTAATCTGGATAACTTCTTTAAAAAAGCATGTACAACAGGAAAACAAGCACTTACCATGTGTATGGGCTTTGGCTGTAATGCAGCAGGAGTTATTGGTTGTCGAATCATAGATTCACCACGTGAAAGGCTTATTGCTTCTATTACCAATAGTTTTGTCCCTTGTAATGGAAGATTCCCTTTTCTTATTACCATTGCAATGATTTTTTTTGGTGGAATGTTCAACCAATTTTCATCTATTCTTGCTACTGTTATTGTATTAATTATAATAATTATAGGAATTATTTTTACACTATTGATTTCAAAACTTCTCTCACATACTATTTTAAAAGGCGTACCTTCTTCCTTTGTACTGGAATTGCCCCCTTATCGTAAGCCTCAAATTGGAAAAGTTTTGCTGCGTTCTATATTTGATAGAACATTATTTGTTCTTGGGCGTGCAATTGTTGTTGCAGCTCCTACTGGTATTGTTATTTGGTTACTAGCAAACATTTCTCTATGGGATTACTCTTTACTTACTCATATAGCAAATTTCTTTGATCCTTTTGCCAAACTAATGGGATTAGATGGCTATATAATCGCTGCATTTGTTTTGGGTCTTCCGGCTAATGAAATTGTTCTACCTATTATATTAATGAGTTATCTTTCTGCTGGGACACTTATTGATTTGGATGAGCTTTCTAGTATTGGATATATTTTAACTCAAAATGGCTGGACCTCTCTTACTGCAATAAATGTTATGCTTTTTACACTACTTCATTTTCCTTGCAGTACCACATTGTTAACAATAAAAAAAGAAACTGGTAGTCTAAAATGGACATTCGCTTCTTTTGCCATTCCAACACTATGTGGAATAATTCTTTGCATGACAACAACCCTGATTTGGAACTTATTCTTTAATTACTTCTAAAACAACAAAAAACATTTTGCATAACATATACAAAACACACGTAATTTTTACTTAATTCCCCTTACACCAATATCTGTCATTAAATTTGAAAAATTGTATAAAACTAATACTTCTGTCATTTTATTTTCTTTTGCATAATCTGATATGCTTAAATGATAATAGCGTGGATCTATAACATGAATTTCCTCATAATTACTACATAGAAATGGAATTACATTGTGTGCATATGAGTCTTTTACAACCAATAATTTCTTACTATTTTCTACTTTTGTTTTTACAACAACTTTACTATTATTTCCATTTAAGAAATAAGAATACTTGTCTTTTGTATATAAGTAATCCTCATTATAAAGAGATTTAGTAGTTTCTTTATCATATATTACTTCTCTTAAATCTGTATTTGCATTATTTTCAAAAATTGTAATTTTATCTGGTTCTTGACCAATTATTCGTGTTTTAGAATCAAATGTCCCTAAAAAACTGTTGCTAACTACCTTCTGATTATAACTTTGAATAGGTTCTGGATTAATTTTTGCTTTTTCACAAAATGTCATATATAAAATATATGCCCCAAGACTTGTCATATGGTGATCTGTTTTAAAATATAGTTCTAATGACTTAAAATGATTTATATTAGTTGTTACATCTATTGTTTCAGCAACTTCACATGTTTTATACTGTTTCCTTATTATTTCATCTTGATTTAAAGTCTGTACAAAATCAGGTAATTTTTCCTGATTGATATAAATTGAATTTGGTACTATCATAAAATAAACTGGTATTTGCAATTTTCCGCGCAAATCTATCTATATTTTCCACTGCATTACTAATATTACTTGAGTTATAATCTATTTTTTCAAATAAATAGCCATCTTTTCCAATATACACATTATTAATTTGTGTTTTCCCAATTATCTGCTCAGATAAATTTTTCACAATTACCCATTCATTACGGAAAATAAAATGATCACTAATAAATTCTTCAGCCTCTTGTGCATACTCCCCATTAAATAACTTTTCCCACGTAAATATCGGCCATTTTGCTAACATGCGGTTCTCTTCTTCTGAAAAATCTGCTTTAGGTATAATGATATTGAAAACAAATAAAAATAACCAAAATACAACAAAAACAGCAAAGAAAACTTTATTTATCAAATCTTGTCACCTCTTTAAAATCTAAAATATAAAAATGGATTATATGAATCACTTACTAAACTTGCTGTGCATAATATTAAAATTCCTATATAACCGAACGTAACAAACATCGTTGTTAATATATTTTTTTTACTCTCTAGATTCTTAATTTTCTTCCATAAAAGTGGTGTAGAGAAGAGTATTCCAATAATAATTACAATAATGTAATTTTTAAAATAAAATATTGCTTCTAAATTAATTAGTGGAATTCCTTTTAAACTAAACAAAGCTTGCAAGTAATTCCCTACTTGTTTTAAATCCTCAAATGCAAAAATAACCCAACTAATTAAAACAAAAAACATTGTATATATATGTGAAAATATACTTCCTACCTTATTTAACAATTTTAATATAAATAATTTTTCCAAAATAAGTAATATTCCAAAGAAAAGCCCCCATAAAATAAAATTCCATGAAGCTCCATGCCATGCACCTGTTAATAACCATACAATAATAATATTTCGAATTTGTTTTGGAAAACCTTTTCGATTTCCACCGAAGTGGGATGTAAACATAGTCCTTAAACCAACTGCTTAAAGTCATATGCCATCTTCTCCAAAATTCTGTGATGCTTTTCGAAATATATGGGAAGTTGAAATTTTCATCAAATTTCATTCCAAAAATTTGAGCAAGTCCAATCGCCATATCAGAATAACCACTAAAATCAAAATAAATCTGTAATGCAAATGCTATAATTCCAATCCATGCTAATAATGTAGACATCTGCATATAATTGCCTATTTCAATAGTATTCCATAATACACCTGTATTGTTTGCTATTATTACTTTTTTAGCCAGTCCTTGTATAAATCTTCTCATTCCGAGCACTAAAATTATCTACACTAATATTTTTTTTGTCCAGTTCTTCTTCTACTGTTTCGTATCTTACAATTGGACCTGCAATAATTTGTGGGAATAGTAATGTATATGTTAAATAATTATAAAAGCTTTTCTCTTCTTTTACTGTACCACGATAAACATCAATAATATAAGATAAACTTTGAAATGTATTAAACGAAACTCCTATTGGTAATGGTATATGCATAAGTGGAATATGCAACCCTGTTATTTCATTAATACTTCCTATAATAAAATCTGCATATTTAAAGAAAAATAAAATTAGTATATTAACTCCTATATCAATAAAAAGAAAAAAACGCTTTTTATTTTTATCATCACGGTTTTTATTTATTTTTTTCCCACAAATAAAATCCATTACTGCAAGTAATAACATAATAGGAATATATCGTATTTCCCCCCATGCAAAAAAAACCAGGCTTCCAATTATCATAATTGCATTTTTAAATTTGCTTGGTACAATAAAATATAAAATTAATAAAATTGGCAAAAATATATATAAAAAAACAATACTACTAAAGACCATATTTTCATCCTTTGAATAAAGGTCGGATTTATGTAGTCCGACCTTTTTGTTCCTAAATTATTTTATCATTGATTCTAGTGTTTCCGCATTTTCTGAAATAAGTAGATAAACGTAATCTCCATATGTGTTTAATTTACGGTTTTTAACCAATTCATATTGTTCTGGTAAATATTTTGACCATTGCTCTTCATAATCTTTTCCAAATTGTTCTACTTCTGATTTTACTGTTTCCACAGTTCCTTCTTTTGCTTTAATAATCATATACATACTAGCTTGTACATTCATCATTGGAAATTTTCCAATTACTTGTTCTACATTTTCTGTATTAACATGCAAATAACTAGTAAGTAATTCATTATCAATGTCAGATGTCATCATATCGTTAAAAGGCGCTGTTTCTGCAAATTTTGTATTTAATTCCTCTAGATTCAATTTTTTTGGTTGATTCACAATACCAAAATAAACTGCTATGCATACTGCAATTACAACAATTACACCTATAATAGCAATAATACCCTTTTTTCCCATATGCTTTTCCTCCTTTTCTTTGTTTACTAGTGTAACATATTATAATAATGAATGCAATTAAATTTCTATAAATTTATCTTGACTTTTAATAATATTTAGAATAATATAAGAACATAATATGTATAGGAGGTTTATGTATTATGGAATTAAAAGGATCAAAAACAGAGCAAAATTTAAGGTCTGCCTTTTCTGGAGAGTCAGAAGCTAGAAATAAATATACTTATTTTGCAAGTGTTGCTAAAAAAGAAGGTTATGAGCAAATTGCCGCATTATTTTTAGAAACAGCTGAAAACGAAAAAGAACATGCAAAAATACATTTTAAGTATTTAAACGGTATTGGTAACACAGAGGCAAACCTAGCAGATGCTGCTGCTGGTGAAAATTATGAATGGACAGATATGTATGCTAATTTTGCTAAAGTAGCTGACGAAGAAGGCTTTACAGAAATTGCTGCTTCTTTTCGCGCTATTGGTGAAGTAGAGAAAGAGCATGAACAAAGATATCGTAAGCTTTTATCTAATATTCAAAATGGTGAAGTTTTTAAAAGAGGTAGTATTGTTATTTGGAAATGTAGAAACTGCGGTCATATTGTAGTGGGTACAGAAGCTCCTGAAATATGTCCGGTTTGTAAACATCCTCAAGCTTATTTTGAAATAAAAGCAGAAAACTATTAAAACTCTTATTCCTTTAAAAAATGCGGTCATTATAAATGATCGCTTTTTTAAGTTATAGGAAATTGCATTTTCTATAACTTAAAAAATATTATTGCACAGAAAAATTGCTATGCAATTTTTCGCGTCGACAAATCTTTACGCTTCTTCGAGAACTTAAATATATATAGTTTAAT
>CALXYG010000034.1 GCA_944392885.1 uncultured Clostridia bacterium | reverse complement strand
GATATAGATAAAATAACAGATATAGAAAAAGCTATTGAAAATGTTTTATGGTTCTATAAATGTGGAGAAGAAGAAAAGACTAGTCAAAAAAAACAAGAAAGAAATAAACAAAAACAAATTTATAGCTATGAATTTGATGATAAATACATATATAGTGCATTTAGAGAGCAATATAATATAAATTTAAACAGTATTAAATATTTACATTGGTGGGAATTTAAAGCATTATTTAATAGCTTGAATGAAGATGTGTTATTTTCTAAAATAATGGGATATAGAGCAATTGACTTATCTAAAATAAAAGATAAAAATATGAAAAAGCAATATAAGAAATTAAAAGATATATATGCTTTGCCAGATATGAGGACAGAAGAAGAAAAAGAAAATGATTTTGCAGAAGCATTTTTATAAAACATGTTGCAAAATGTAAAAAAATGGTATATACTCTTTTTATAATAATAAAAGGAGGAATATATATGGAAAATTCAGAAAAAACAAAAAGTGGTTTATGTACAGCAGGATTAGTTTTAGGAATTATAGGTGTATGTACATCTTTTATACCTATAATCAACAATTTGTCATTTTTCCTAGGGGTTTTAGCAGTAATATTTGGACTTGCATCTATTAAAAGAGCAAGCAAGGGAAAAATGATTGCGACTGTAATTCTAGGAATACTTGCAATAATAATAACTTTAAGTGCACAACAAAGTTTATCTGATTCATTGGATGCTTTAAGTGAAGACCTAGATACAGCTTCTGGAGAAAATACAGAACAAGTTTTAGCAAATGATGTAGATGTGGTTTTAGGTGATTTTGAAGTAACAACAGATGAGTATGGATTAAGTGATACCAAGTTAACGGTTAAAGTTACAAATAAAACCAATGAAACAAAATCATTCAACATTCAAGTGGAAGCAGTAGATGTAAATGGAAATAGAATAAATCAAGATTATATTTATGCTAATAATTTAACAGCAGGACAAAGTCAAGATTTTGATTTATTTCAATTTGTAAGTTCTAATGAAATCGAAGCTATGCAAAATGCTACATTTAACATTGTTGAAGCATCTGCATACTAAAAGAAAAGAGGATAATATGAAGAAATGGTTTATATGTCCTTATTGTAAAAAAAAAATAGTAAAATACGAAAAAGACGCAAATTCAAAAGGCGTCTTTTTATTATGTAAAAATTGCAAAAAAGAAATTGAAATAAGGATAAAAAAATAGTCTTTAAATTGAGCCTGTGAGCCTGACTAAAAAGGAGAAAAGCTATGGCAGACGGCTCAGTTATTATAGATACTGAATTAAACAATGATGGTTTAAACAAAGATATAAATAATATAGATAAAAGTTTTAGCAAATTAAAAAGTATAGCTGTAAAGGCTATAAGTGCAATAGGTTTTGGAACTTTAGTAAAAGAAGGAATTACATATAATGCAACTGTAGAACAACTACAAACTTCTTTTGAAGTTATGACAGGAAGTGCCGAAAAAGCTACAGAAGTAGTAGAAGAATTAAAAGAAATAGGAGCTAAAACACCATTTGAATTTACTGGACTTGCAGAAACAACACAACTATTAATGAATTATGGTTTTGAAGCAGATGATGCAATAGATAAAATGCAAATGCTGGGGGATATATCACAAGGCTCTGCAGATAAAATGAATAGAATCGCAATGGCTTATGGACAAATGAGCTCAGCAGGAAAAGTATCATTGGAAGATGTAAAACAGATGATTGAGGCAGGATTCAACCCACTTCAAGAGATTTCACAATCTACAGGCGAGAGTATGGCAAGTTTATATGACAGAATAAGCAAAGGAACTATCTCTGTAGATGAGATAACAGAAGCAATGCAAAGAGCAACTTCTGAAGGCGGAAAATATTTTCAATCTATGGACAAACAATCTCAAACTCTAAATGGACAATGGTCAACCTTAAAAGATAATTTTAGTAATATTCTAGGAAGTATATTAAAACCAATGAGTGAAATGTTGACCAATAATATCTTACCCGCTGTAAATGATTTTATGGGAAAATTACAAGAGAAGATAGATAATGGAGATTTAGAGAGTTTTGCAAACACATTGCAAAAAATTTTAGGAATAATAATACCTTTAACTGCAGCATTTGTAGCATATAAAACAGCAATGGCAATATCAGGAATTATACAAGGAGTTACTATGGCTCTTAACGGAATGACAATTGCACAATATGCTTTAAATTTAGCGATGAGTTTAAATCCAATAGGATTAGTAGTAGCAGCTATAGCAGCTTTAGTAGCAGGAATAATATATTTATGGAACACAAATGAAGATTTTAGAGAAACAGTTACAAAAATATGGAATAATATTAAAGATATAGTAAGTGATGTTGTAGATGGAATTGTAGAATTTTTTATAAAAACTATACCAGAAGCATGGAATAGCTTTATAGACAAACTAAAAGAATTGGCTAATAATATATGGAATACACTAGTAAATACTTGGAACTCTATAGTTTCCTTTTTTACAGTTACAATACCACAATGGATAACTAATATTATAAATTGGTTTCAACAATTACCATATAACATAGGATTGTTAATTGGTCAAATTCTTGGACATATTGCTAATTTTGGACTGAATGTATGGAACTGGATAACAGTTGATTTACCACAAATAATACAAAGTATTATAGACTGGTTTGCACAATTGCCGGACAAAATATGGAAATGGTTGCAAAAAGTAATTGATAATATAGCAAATTGGGGACACAAAACATGGAGCACAGCGACGACATGGGTTTCTAATACTGTAAATAGTATAATTGATTGGTTTGCACAACTACCGGGAAGAATTTGGGAATGGCTTACAAATGCCACAAACAAAGTAATTAATTGGGGAAAAGATTTAGCAAACAAAGGAAAAGAAGCTGCACAAGATTTACTCAATAATATAGTAGACACGATAAAAAGTTTACCAGACAGTTTAAAAGAAATCGGGAAAAACATAGTTGAAGGATTATGGAATGGTATTACAAATGCTGGAAACTGGTTAAAAAATAAAATTTCTAATTTTGCAAGTGGAATTATAGATGGATTTAAAAGCACATTCGGTATACATTCTCCATCTCGAGTTATGAATAAAGAAATCGGTA
Organism: uncultured Clostridia bacterium; assembly: GCA_944392885.1. Lineage (GTDB taxonomy): Bacteria > Bacillota > Clostridia > TANB77 > CAG-508 > UMGS1754. The sequence goes on along the minus strand of CALXYG010000034.1, from coordinate 241 downwards.
GATATCTAGCTTTAGGATTAGGAGAGGGATTTAACGATAATATAAAAAGTGTTTATAATAAAATGAAATCTGCAGTAGATTTTGAAACACAAAAATTAAGTGCTAATTTAACAAGCAACCAAATAACAAAAATGCAAATAGAAGATAACAGACAAGCAACTTTAAGTAGTATAGATGACAACAAAGAAATAACAGTAAATACAACAACAAAACTAGATAGCAAAGTAATAGCAAGAGAAAC
>CALXYG010000033.1 GCA_944392885.1 uncultured Clostridia bacterium | reverse complement strand
GTTTAATGTGTTCTATGATAGAAAAAACCATAGATAAACAAAAGACTTTATTTTTTACCATGCAAACGAATAAGCACAAGGCAATAGAAAGGCTACAACTGTTAAACGTTAAAGAAAATGATAATTTCTATTTATATGATGACTTTGTTGACTATGAAGAATTGTTATTACTAGTAGCAGAACACAAGATAAAATATGATATTGACGTTGTATTTATAGATAATGCTGTTGACTTATTCAACAATACTTGTCATTCAGAAGTTGAAACAACTGTTAAATTAAAAAGAATAGCAGAAAAATTAAACGTGGCAGTTCTAATTGCAGATGGACATAAAAGCATAAATAAAAGACTGTCTTGTTATATAGATTTAAGACATAAGTCGTTGATAAAATATGCTGATAAAATTATTACAATCAATCGACCTGATAAAATGGTAACAGTAAAAGAACTTGAAGATGGTATAGTCGAAAAATATGTTGCTGAAATTATGGTTGACAAAAATATGGAAGAATATTATACACCTTGGATAAAGCTAAAGTTTGATAACATAAATTTTACTTTTAATGAAATTCCTAAAACGCCTTGATATATTGCGACAATTTTGGTATAATAAATATACTAAAATAAGGACAATATGGAAATGGAAAGTTTTGAACCTAAAAAATTGGCACTAATTAGAGTTTTGCAAATTTTAGAAAAGCATAGCGACTGTGAGCACCCTATTAAACACGATAAAATAGTAGATCTTTTAGAAAGTGAATACGGACTTACAATTGAAAGAAAGGCAATCGGTAGAAATATATCACTGCTTAACGAAGCGGGGTATGATATTGAAACAACCAAAAAAGGCTCTTATTTAGCGACAAGAACTTTTGAAGATAGCGAACTAAAACTCTTAATAGACGGCGTATTGTCAAGTAAACATATTACGCCAAAGCAATCAAAAGAGTTAATTGAAAAACTTTGTGGTCAGGCGAATAAGTATTTCAAAAAACACGTTAAAAATATTTATTCGGTGCAGGACTGGAATAAAACTGAAAACGTTGCCGTTTTTTATAACATTGAAATTATTGACGAAGCAATAGAATTAGAGCGACAAATTAAGTTTAATTATAATAAGTACGGCGCAGATAAGAAAATGCACCGAAGTGCAATTCATACGGTTAGCCCTTATCAAATGATATTGCATAATCAACGCTATTATTTAATGGGGTATAATGAAAAATGGGAACATATTCAATATTACCGTATGGATAGAATTACCGATATTGAACTTATAGATAAAAACAGAACACCGTTGAAATCAGTTAATGGCTTTGAAAGTGGAATTGATTATAAACGTTTTTCTTCTTCAATGCCGTATATGTTTTACGATGAACCACAAGTGGTTGAATTTATTGCAGACGGCTGGGCGTTAGACCAAATTGTAGACTGGTTCGGTAAGGATATTAAGATAGAAGAGAGAGAAGACGGGCGTTTTTTAGTTAAAGTGCATGCTAGTATAAACGCAATGGAATATTGGTCAATGCAATACATGAACGCCGTTGAAATTTTATCGCCGTTAGAACTTCGTGAACGCATAAAGAAAAACGTACAAGTCGCAAATGAAAAATATGAAAAGAGTTGACATTTTTCTGGGGGGTAAAATGTTTATAAGAAAAATATTTAACAAAGGAGAAAATTATGGGAAAGTCAATTTCTTTTTTTAATCCCTATTCACAAGGGGAAAATCAAGTTACAAATTATTGTGGACTTATGTTAAAAATGTTGTATAAAGAAAGTCCCGAGGCGTTTGAAAAAACTATCAATGATTTAATTTCTGATTCAAGAGAAAGTTTTAGTTGTTTGCCAGATTTTTCGCAACAAGTTAAAAAACAAAATAGTATTCCAGATTTGTGTTTTTCGCAACAGGCGTTCGAAATTTATTTTGAAACAAAAAAGTCGGATTGGTTTTATAACAATCAAATAGAAAGGCATATTGACGGATTTGAAAATAATAATAAAACTATTAAACGAATTTTATTTTTATTAACAAACGAGTTTAATCCCGACGAGGAAAGAATAAAAGACGGGGTTGATTATGCATTGGAAAAAGGCGTAATTTTGCAAAAGTTAACTTTTAAGGATTTTCTTGATACACTAAAAAGATTGTTTATTGAAAACGAATTTGAGCTTTCAAAATATTTTAGAGAATATCTTAAAGATTTTGAAGATTATTTATTATCGAATGGCTTTCTAAATGATTGGCAAAATATTCTAGACGTAATCAATTGTAGGGGCACTAAAGAAGAAATCGATAAGGGGTTTTATATGTGCCCAAATATAAAAACATATTCCCATAGAAGAGCAAAATATTTTGGCGCATATTGGGATAAAAACGTAAATTATATTGCTGAAATAAAAGCAAAAATAATTTTAAATGGTAAGCAACTTAAAATAGCGTGGAACAACACGCAACAATCAGAAGAAGAAATTATCTTGCTAGCAAAGGAAAAATTGGAGCTTTGTGCCGATTGGAGAAAAGAAGAACTTGCCAATAGCGAAATGCAGATGTTTTTATTTGGCAATCTTAAACAATTAGATTATCGTAAAAAAACACGTGGTGGAATGTTTTCTTCAAAAAGATATTTTACAGTAAAAGCAAAAAATATTAATGAATTATTTAATGAACTAAACAATAAAACATGGGAATAATCCCAAAGTTGGGATAATAAATGTGATAAACTCTTCTTACAAAACAAAAGGAGAAATATATATGAAAACATTTATTATTAAGTACTATTTAACTGAAACTGCGTATCGTTGTGGTGTTCCAGCATTTACGGAAACTTTTAGGGGTGATAGAAATTCGGTAGTAAATTGGGCACAAAATAAAGTGAGAACATCTAACTTTAAATTCTATGATATTCAAGAAAAATAACAAAAAGCAAACCAAGTTGGTTTGCTTTTTAACTTTTTAATTTAAATCCCTAAGAGTGACGCCCATAAAGCGCGTTTTCTTTTTTTCTTCTTATCGACAGCTAAAGAAAAATTTCAATATACGATATTTGTCGGATCGCCCGCTATAAACGCGTCGATATTTTCCTTCGCCGCCTTTAACAGCCTTGCGCGCGCGTCTCTGCTCGCCCACGCAACGTGCGGAGTTATTATGCAGTTTTTCAAACCGATAAGAGGGCTGCCGTGTCTGGGAGGTTCTTCCGCAAGGACGTCCGCGC
>CALXYG010000032.1 GCA_944392885.1 uncultured Clostridia bacterium | reverse complement strand
CATCAAAAATAAAACTTTCAAACTTATAAGCATTTGGAGTATCTGGTATAATTAATTTACCATTTTCATCTAAATATTCTGCTTTTTTAAATGCACTATGATATGGTAATTTATTTTTACTAAGCATTTCTAGTGCTTTAATATTAAACATATTCATAATAACATGTGCTTCTCCATATAGTAATTCACCTTTTTCATCGACCATTTCAGCCATCTCTTTTGAAATTTCCGTATATTCTATAACACTTGGTCTACCATTTCTCTTACAAAAGACTCCAACTTTTTCCGTCGGACTCGATTTCACTAATGACTTTCCTGCAACTAAACCATTTTTATCTATTGTAAGTCCTATGAAAATAGGGTCTACCATTTTTACCAATGGATTATCTACACCACTAATAAATAGCCATTCTATTCCTCTATTTTTCATATCATCTAATAAATGACTTTTGAAAACAGCTTCAAAAATTCCACCATGTCCATCGGCAGCTTCCTTTATGAATCCATTTTTATCTAATAAAATTTTTCCATTTGAGTTAATCATCGGTAACTCGCCTTGCTTAAAAAAGAAAATTGCTTCACTTGGGTAACTAAAATAGTTATTTTTCTTAAAAAAATCAATTGTCTCTTGATGATTCTCACGGCTTGTCATAATATACCACGGAATAATTACTTTATATTTATTGCTGCCCTCTTTTAGTGTTTCGCAAATCAATTCGAACAAGGTCTTTTCTCCAATAAGAGGAAATGTTCCTTTTGGTCCCTTATGTCCCAACCTTGTACCTTGTCCTCCTGCCATTGTAATAAAGCCAAGTTTACCCTCTTTTATTATTTTTTCTCCTATTTGAGTATAATGTTCTTTTTCACTTTCATTTAGCTTTGCTTTGTCTACATATGAAATTGGTTCTATTTTATCATTTCCAAATTCAATCTCCTTTTTTGTTTGTTCATATAAATGTAAAATCTCTTCAAAATTAATGCTAAATATTTGTTCAAGGAGCTTCTCTTGTTTTTCTTTTGTCATTTCATTATATTTCAATAGTAAATGCTCTTGGCCATATTTACCAAGTATTTCTCTTGCTTTTTTTTCTTTTTCTTCCATATTATCAATCCTTTCTTTATTTTATTATATAGTATACTATAAATTTTATTTCGTCAATTATTACAAAACGATTATGATACGTCTTTTACATCACTTTTTTTGAAAACCCCTCAAATACCTCTTCTATTTCTTTTTCTCCAGATGTATTTAAAATTTTATCATGTTTTGCTAAAATACTTTCTATGTTTTTATTAAATTGCATTACTTCATAACAGTTTAAAATTGTTATCTGTTTGTATTCCTTTTTTTCATTTATATTCCATTTTTCTATATAACGATTTAACTTTTCTATATATGAATTTTCACCTTTTACAATAATTGTTATATTACTTTCTTGAATTTTTTCTAATCTATTCTGCAAATCGGAATATCTCCCTATTTTGCTTGTATTCCAATTCAATTCTATAAGTTTTTGTTTTATCTGGTCATTCAAAGTTAACTTTGAAAGAAAAATGCTCATGGCATCAAACTGGCTATGTTGAGTAAACACCTCTATTTTTTCATTTTTTTCTAGCTTAGTATGAATATATGGTATTAACATCGTAATAAAATGCCAGTCACTAACACAAAAACTACAAATTTTCTTTACATTCCCCTTATCAGCCATTATTTAGGTCCCCTCTCTTTTGTTTTTATTGGTAAATTTTACCATTTATTTTTGTTTAAGTCAATATAAAAAAATAAAATTCGTATACGGAAATTCGACAATGTATATTTTTTAAATTTTGGTTAATACTTTTTGTAAAGATAAAAATTTACAAAAATGTTTTTTACAAAACAGGAGGTTACTTATGAATCAAATGTATAAAATTTCATTTCTAAAAAAAATCTTTATACTCTCTGTATTATTACTACTATTTATTATTATATCTGCTTTTTCATATGTTAATGCAATTTCAACACATTTATCGGAAAGTGTTTTTCGTTTACACATTCTTGCAAATAGTAACTCCGTAGAAGACCAAAACTTAAAATATAAAGTTCGTGACAGAATAATTGACTATATGAACTCATTAACCAAAGACTGCTCTTCTAAACAAGATGTTATTCAAGTTGCAAAACAAAATTTAACTAATTTTGAAAATATAGCTAAAGAAGTTATTACAGAAAGCGGTTATAATTATAATGTTTCAGTATCCATTGACAATGTTTCTTTTCCTACGAAAACATATGGTGATATATCTTTACCGGCTGGCTTCTATGATGCTCTCCAAATTAAAATTGGGAATTCAAATGGTCAAAATTGGTGGTGTGTTATGTTCCCTCCTTTGTGTTTTGTTGACATTAGTTCTGGTATTGTTCCAGAAGAATCCAAGCAAATGATGAAATCAGAATTATCTGATGAAGAATTCCAAATTGTTTCAAAACATACACCAGAAATGAATTTCAAGTTCAAACTTATTGAATTATTTACCAATATGGCTAATACTTTGACTGCAAAAAAATAAAAAACTGTTGTAAATATTAAGAGTATATGATATATATAAGTTAAATTAATAGGATGTAATGTATTTACATCCTAATTTAATATGTAAAAATTTATTGGGGGTAATAAATTTGGAAAAGTTAGTGATTCAAGGTGGCACTCCTTTAAGAGGTGAAGTTAATATTAGTGGAGCAAAAAATGCAGCTGTTGCCATTCTGCCAGCAACTCTCTTAATTAATGGAACCTGTCGAATTGAAAATCTACCAAATATTAGTGATGTAAAACTATATTGTGATATATTAGAGCAATTAGGAGCTAAAATAAAATGGCACAGCTCTAATGAAATTACAATTGACACGACAAATATTAATTGTAAAGAAGACATTGTCGAAATTACACGAAAATTTCGTGCTTCTTATTATTTAATTGGTTCACTACTTGGTCGATGTGGTGAAGTTCAAGTAGGGTTACCAGGTGGATGTAATCTTGGTGCAAGACCAATTGATTTACATATTAAGGGATTTGAGGCTCTAGGTGCAACAACCAATATAACACAAGGGAACATTCGAGCAACAGCAGATCATTTAGTTGGGACTTCCATCTATTTAGATATTGCCTCAGTTGGAGCTACAATAAATATTATGTTAGCAAGTGTACTAGCAGAAGGAACTACAATTATAGACAATGCAGCTAAAGAACCACATATTGTTGATGTTGCAAATTTTTTAAATACTATGGGAGCTAATATTCGTGGTGCTGGAACTGATATAATTAAAATACATGGTGTAAAAGAATTAAAAGGAAACACATCTTATTCCATAGTTCCAGATCAAATTGAAGCAGGTACATTTATGCTAGCTGCTATCTCATCTCGCGGAGATATTATCGTAAAAAACTGTATTACAAAACATCTTGAATCTATTATCGCAAAAATAATAGAAATCGGTGGGCATGTAGATGCAAATGGCGATAAATTGCGTGTATGGTGTAATAAAAGGCCAACAAAAGCAACTATTAAAACTTTGCCATATCCTGGTTTCCCTACAGATTTACAACCACAGATGGGTGTTGTTCTTTCCACAGCGGAGGGAACTAGCATAATTAATGAAGGAATTTGGGAATCAAGATTTCAATATACTGCGGAATTAAATAAAATGGGTGCACACATTACAGCCCAAGGAAAGTCTGCATTTTTTGAAGGAGTTGATAAATTAGTTGGAGCTCCTGTATATGTTACTGATTTACGTGCAGGTGCAGCACTTATTATAGCTGGTATTTCTGCAGAAGGTATTACAGAAGTATATAATCTCGAACATATTGATAGAGGTTATGAAAATATTGAAGAGAAGTTCAGAAAGCTAGGCGCTAAAATTGAAAGAACCATAGAATAAAAACAGAGGATGAATTTATATGCTAAATTTTTGTAGTTTATATAGTAGTAGTACAGGTAATTGCCTATTTGTACAAAGTAACAATACCAATTTATTAATTGATGCCGGAGTCAGTGTGCGCAAAATAGAAAATGCATTATCTGAACTTTCTGTATTGCCAAATAACATTTCCGCTATTTTGCTAACACATGAGCATTCTGATCACGTACAATCTATTGGTAATTTGTCAAAAAAATACAATATACCTGTCTTTGCAAATAAAGAAACTTGGTTAGCTCTTTCTAAAGAACAAAAAGATAAAATTTCAGAAAATAATCAAAAAAATTTTTTGATTGATGAAAAATTTGAAGTAGGCGATTTGGAAATATTGCCATTTTCTGTTCCACACGATGCTGCAAACCCTTGCGGATTTAACGTTTTTCAAGGTGCTACTAAAATGAGTATTGCGACTGATTTAGGTCATGTTACTAACAACATCTTAAATAAATTGGAAGGAAGTTCTTTTATATTATTAGAATCTAATTATGAACCTGAGGTTTTACGCTATAGCCGATATCCTTATGTTTTAAAAAAACGTATTGACGGTCCTAATGGGCATTTATCTAATATTATAGCTGGTAAAACGATTTCAAGTTTAATCCCATCTGGTTTACAATCAGTAATGCTCGGACATCTTAGTAAAGAAAGTAACTTTCCTGGCCTAGCATATAAGACAGTAATGGAACAAATTGTAAAAAATAATTTTCCCGAAAATATTATCAATCTAAATGTTGCTAACCGAACTGCACCAAGCCATTTTATAAATATTCAATAATTATATTTAATTTTTTGTAATCTTCTAATTTTTAAAAATATCTAAACTCTAAAATTTTTTATATCTGCAATCCTAAATTAACTGTATAAGAAACTCTAAGATTTTCTATTAAACAAAAGAATGTGCCGAAGAATATTTCTCCGGCACGAAAATAATTAGAAAAAAATATTATATTTAGAATAAAAAACATATTTGTTTTATTCTTATAGGGGGCGTGTAGAGGGAAATAAGAGAGGTATATTTTTTAGGGACATAATTATTAACCTAAAATGTCTTATTCCCTCTACAAGTTTAATAACAATTTAATTACCGGAAATCTTTTTTAGAATCTTTTTAGAAAAAAGATAAATAAGAATTTGTCTGACAGTATAAAATATAATAAAAAATAAAAAAATATAAATCATTATGTCGTCTCCTCAAACAGTATTTGAATTAATGATTTTATTTTACACGAAATATTTAAATTTGTCAACAAAATCTTTACGACATAATTCGCCATATAATGACTGATGCCATCATGCCAACAAAATCCCCTATTAAGGCTGCAGCTAAAACAAATCTGGTCTTTTTAATTCTTACAACTCCTGTATATATAGCAATTGTATATAATGTAGTTTCTGTTGAACCCATTATTGTTGAAGCTACTTTTCCAATAATTGTATCTACACCGTTTATTTTCATGATATCAGTTGCTATTGCCATAGAAGCACTTCCTGAAATCGGTCTAATAATAGCTAATGGCATAATCTGCGTAGGTATTTCAAATAACGAAATAATAGGGTATAACCATTGAATTACTAAGTCCAATATTCCGGAGCTTCTGAGTGCTCCAATCGCTACAAACAATCCAATTAGGTTTGGGAATATTTTAAATACAATTTCTAATCCTTCTTTTGCTCCTTCTAAAAAAATATCAAATACTCTTTTCTTTTCTATTAAACCATAAATTAATATTATTAAAACAGAAAAAGGTATAGCCAACCCAGATAGATACTGAATCACTTCCATGCCTCTCACCATCTCCTCATGAAAATTTTAATAGCTGTTATAGCTGCAACTGCAGCACTAATACTTGATATCCATATTGGTAAAATAACACTAGTAGGCTCATTACTTCCGAAGTGATGTTCTAATTGCAATAACAGTTGTAGGAATTATTTGTAGTGACGCTGTATTTAATACAATAAACATAGCCATAGAATCTGAAAGTGTGTCTTTCTTTGAATTTAATTTCTGTAACGATGTCATTGCCTTTAACCCAAGTGGAGTCGCAGCATTTCCTAATCCCATTACATTTGCAACAATATTCATAGACATTTCTTTGTGTACCTGCTCTGTTTTCCTAATATCAGGAAATAGAAATTTCATTAAGGGACGTAATACTCTTACAATTTTTTCAATTATGCTAGTCTGTGATGCAATCTGCATAATTCCATTCCATAGGCACGTAGTACCGAAGTAAATTAATAGATAATTGCACAGCATCTGATGTTGAAGAAAAAATAGAATTATTAATTTCCTCTATTCTTCCAGATAAAATTGCATATGTAAAAGATACAATTATAAAAATAGGCCATAATATATTAAGCATTTTATTCTCCAAACTAAGACTTTGTATATTTTTATGCATTTATATATATTATTATTACATTACAATTTATACATATTTTGATATTTATTGTAATATTTTGTAAAATAATTACTCTTTTCGTATTATTTTTTCGCTTTTCGTCTTGACCACCCCTCTCTTTTATGTTATTATGATTATAGATTCGTTTGTCGAAAAATGTAACTTTGAGGGAGGAAATATTTTTATGAAGTCAACCGGTATTATTAGAAAAGTAGATGAACTTGGTAGAGTTGTTATTCCTATTGAACTTAGAAATACATTAAAAATTGCGGAAAAAGATCCTATTGAAATTTTTGTAGACGGCACATCTATTATTCTAAAAAAATATGAATCTACTTGTGTATTTTGTGGTAGCTCTAAGAAATTAGTAACTTATAAGGATAAATTGATTTGTGAAAAATGTGCAAAACAAATTTCTACAATTTCAGTTGATTAATATCAGTTTTTAAACTTATAAAACACAATAAAACAGTCTAAATAAATAGACTGTTTTATTCTATTTTATCGTCTAAATAAAATGTTTGTATATTTCGTTTTTGTTTACACCTCTATCTTTAGCAATTTGCTTAATAATTTCTTTTTTAGAAAAGCCTTGTTTTTCATAGAACTTATAATGTTCACTTATAGATAGACTATTTCTTTCCTCTATTTCTATATCATTTTTGTTTTGTTTTGCCCCATCTAATATAATAACATATTCACCTTTTGGATTATTTATCTGTTTTAAGATGTCTACAATACTCCCTCTTATAAATTCCTCATGAATCTTTGTTAACTCCCTTGCTAAAACAATTTCTCTATTTCCAAACACTTCTTGCATTGATTCTAATGTTTTTCTCAATTTGTGCGGTGCTTCATAAAAAATAAGTGTTTTTGTTTCATATTTATTTCCCTCTAGTTTTTTTTTCTTTTCTAATGCATTAACTGGTAGAAATCCTAAAAAACAAAATTCACTTGTTTTCAACCCAGAAGCAACTAGAGCTGTAGTAACAGCACATGCTCCAGGTACTGGTACAACCTTTATGTTTCTTTCTATAGCTTTTTTTATAATTTCCTCTCCTGGATCAGAAATTCCGTGGAGTTCCAGCATCTGAAACAAGAGCTACTTTTTTTCCATTTTCTATTTTGTCTAATAAATAATCTGATTTTTCCTTTTCATTCTGTTTATAGTAACTAACTAATGTTTTTGAAATATCAAAGTAGTTTAACAGCTGAAGTGTACGTCTAGTATCTTCTGCTGCAATAATATCTACTTCCTTTAAAATACGGATAGCTCTTATTGAAATATCTTCCAAGTTTCCAATTGGTGTAGCTACTATATATAGTATACCTTTTTCCTTCATTATCTTATTACCTTCCATAAATTGTATTAATTTCTTCAGTATAAAAACCATTTTCATTATACATAATCAGTGGTTCTTTTATTTGTAGAAAAGGATTCCCATGTTTAACCGCTTTTATTAAAACTAGAATTGGTTTTTTACCTTGCTTTGGATGAACAAATCTTATTATCTTTGGCTCTATGTCATATTTCCTCAAATTAAACAATATGTCTACTAAACGCTCTGGTCTGTGTACAAGATAAAGACTTCCTTTTTCCTTTAATGCAAAAAAACTAGCCTTTACAATATCTTCTAAATTACATAAAATTTCGTGTCTTGCAATTAATTTTGTTCTACTATTATTTTGAATTCCACTATTTTCCCTTTTATATGGTGGATTTGTAACTACCACATCAAAACTTTCCGTTGGTATTAATTCTTCTATTTTTTTTATATCTCCTTGAATAATTTGGAAACGATCTTGTAACTGATTATATAAAATACTTCTAGTTGCCATTTCACATACTTGTGGCTGTATTTCAATTCCTATCATCGTTTTTAATTTTGTTTTTCCACATAATAGTAAACCTATAATACCATTACCAGCACCTAAGTCTAATACTCTGGAATTTTCTTTTATTTCTTTTGTAAAATCAGATAATAATACACTATCTACACCATAACAAAAACCATCTTTATTTTGAATAATCTTCAAACCTTTTAACTGTAAATCATCAATTCTTTCTCTCTCATCTATCTCTATATTTGTCACATTATCACCCTTTTCTTTCGCTTTCATATTATATAATAAATAAACAAAAAAGTCTAGGAGGTAACATTTGGATAAAAGGAATAATTTTAAACAAAAAAAAGAGAACACAATCCGTTCTCTTATAGAAGTAGAAAAATTTCTATGCTGTATAAATAAAGCATTAAAATGTGGTAAATTCATAAACTTTTTCAAGCAAATATGATTTTTTTCTGTGGCAATCTGTGCAATTTAATCCATTTTCACAAAAGGCTCTTTAAAATTTATAGCTTTATCTTGAAAACATGCATTATCTTCACCATTTATTAAAAACTTTACTGAATCAACCTCAGTAAGTTCCACTAGAGTATTTACAATAGAATACACTATTTTACTTTCTTCTTCTGCACCTAATTTAATATCTTCAATAAATTCTGAACTTAAATCAACTATTGCCATATTTCCTTTTATCTCTACATTATTTAATCTTGTACCCTCAGGAATAATAGATTGTAGCTTTTCATTTTTTGGTCCATTTAATAGCAACCCTATAAGTGTTGCATATGGGTTTTGTACTAGTAACTTAGCATCAATCAGCCTTGCTTCTGGCATTAACATCTTTGTTTCCTTATTTTGAAAATAAAGTGTTACTAATGTTTGCCTTTCTTGTTCACTGCTTATTTCCTCCTGTGGTATATATTCAGTAAATTCTTGTTCATCATTTTTTGTAAAATAAAAATTTACCAAAAAAACAATAATTAGAATAATTAAAAGAATTAAAAATACGAGCCAAATTTTTTTATGTTTCATAATTGCCCCCCTAATTTCAATTTCTAATTTAACTATATGAAAGACAAGTATAATTTAGAACGAAGTTATTTATTATTCATATAACGAACCCACGGCTTTTATAATTGTTTATTTATTCTATAACTCTAATTTTTCCTTACGGATTCTGGATTTTATTTCAATTGACAAATTACCATTTTCAGTATAAAATTAGAATATAATTTTTAAATATAAGAAAAGCGGCTTCGCATTTAATACACGTATATAGGAAGCTTAATTTTGTTGTATGAAAAAAAATTTATATGTGGACAAGAAAAAAGTCGTTTTTTTATATACAATTAAAAGGAGATTTATATATGAAATCATTGTACCATGTAGGATTGGATGTAGGTTCTACAACTGTAAAAATTGTTGTAATGAATAATCAATTTGAAATGCTGTATTCAAACTATACAAGACATTTTTCAGATACAAAAAACACAATATGTAACGTACTTGAAGACTTAAGGTCTCGCTTTCCTGATTCCCTATATACACTTGCACTCACAGGTTCTGGAGCTATGTCTGCAGCAAGTTTTCTTAAATTACCATTTATTCAAGAAGTTGTGTCTTGCAAAAGAGCAGTAGAAAAATACATTCCGCAAACTGATGTTGTTATCGAACTTGGCGGTGAAGATGCAAAGATTATATATTTTGATAAGTTTATTGAACAGCGTATGAATGGTACTTGCGCTGGTGGTACTGGAGCTTTTTTAGATCAAATGTCTTCTCTTTTAAATACTGATACCTCAGGACTAAATGAGCTTGCAAAAAATTATACTACTATTTATCCAATTGCATCTCGTTGTGGTGTTTTCGCAAAAACAGACATACAACCATTGTTAAATGAGGGAGCAAAAAAAGAGGACATTGCCGCATCCATTTTTCAAGCGGTTGTTAACCAAACCATTAGTGGTCTTGCCTGTGGAAGACCAATTCGTGGTAATGTAGCATTCTTGGGCGGTCCTTTAAGTTACCTACCAGAACTTCGAAAGCGATTTATAGAAACACTAAATTTAAAATCTGAGGAAGTTATAGTGCCAGAAAACGCGCATCTTTTAGTTGCAAAAGGAGCAGCCCTTGATTCCCTAGAAACAACTCCTATTTCTTCAACAGATTTAGAAATCAAAATCCAGAATTTTAAGAATTCAATTGACACTACCAGTATTCCTTTAAAACCACTATTCGAATCCGAAGATGAATATAACTGTTTTAAAGAAAGACATTCTAAATTTTCTGTAAAAAAGAAGGCTCTTTCAGAGCTTTCTGGTGATTGTTTTATTGGAATTGATGCAGGCTCAACTACAACAAAATTAGTCGTCATTGATAGAGATAAAAACTTATGTTATTCAGATTATGGTAGTAACAATGGAAATCCTTTAAAAAGTGTAATTGATATGCTTAAAAAGTTGTATGCTATTTTGCCACCATCAGCAAATATCCGCTATAGTGGTGTTACAGGATATGGTGAAAAACTAGTACAGACAGCTTTAAATATTGATTTAAATGAAATAGAGACAATTGCTCATTATACTGCCGCAAGAGAATTTATGCCAGATGTTACAAGTATTGTAGATATTGGCGGTCAAGATATGAAATATATCAGAATGAAAAATAATATAATAGACAATATTATGCTAAATGAAGCTTGTTCTTCTGGTTGTGGCTCTTTTATACAGACATTTGCAAAAAGCTTGAATGTTTCAATTGAAGATTTTGTAAAGGAAGCTATAAAATCCAAGCAGCCTGTTGACCTTGGTTCTCGCTGTACAGTATTTATGAATTCGAAAATCAAGCAGGCGCAAAAAGAAGGCTACTCAGTTGGTGATATTTCAGCAGGTCTGTCTTATTCTGTCGTAAAAAACGCCATACAGAAAGTAATGAAAGTACGTGATACAAAAACACTCGGCAATAATATTGTAGTACAAGGTGGTACATTTTATAATGATGCTGTCCTACGCAGTTTTGAACTAATTGTTGGGAAAAATGTGATTCGCCCTGACATCGCTGGTCTTATGGGAGCCTATGGAATGGCTCTACTTGCTAAAGAACAATATGAAACAAATCTTGATATGGAATATTCTTCTACTATATGCATGTCAGACAATTTAGATAAATTAAAAATAGAAACAAACCATGTTCGTTGTGGGAAATGTGAAAATAACTGCTTACTTACAATTAATAAATTTAATAATGGGAAATATTTCATTTCTGGTAACCGTTGTGAGAGAGGTAGTGGTATGCCTACAGATAATACAAAATTGCCAAACCTATATCAGTATAAACTTCACCGTCTGTTCGACTATGAACCTCTCCCAGAAGCAAAAGCATCAAGGGGAACTATAGGTATACCTCGTGTACTAAATATGTATGAAGATTATCCTTTTTGGTTTACGTTTTTTACCTCATTAGGATTTCGTGTAATTATATCAGAAAAAAGTAATCGCAAAACCTATGAAAAAGGTATGGAATCAATGCCATCAGAATCGGTTTGTTATCCAGCAAAACTTTCTCATGGCCACATTATAAGCTTATTAGAACAAAGTATAAAAACTATATTCTATCCATGTATTCCTTACTCTAGAAAAGAATATAAAAAAGCAGACAATCACTATAACTGTCCTATTGTAATTTCTTATTCTGAAGTTTTAAAGAACAATGTTGAAGAACTAAAAAATAAGGATGTCACATTTTTAAATCCGTTCCTACCTTTGAAAGCCAAAAATCTAGCATCTAGAATCCTAGAACTTGACGAATTTAAAAAATATCAATTCACAAAAAAAGAATTAATAGAAGCTGGAAATAAAGCAGAAGAAGAATATCACCGTTTCAAGGAAGATATTCGCAAAAAAGGTGAAGAAACAATCGGCTATATTCAAAAAAATCACATGAAAGGAATTGTTCTTGCAGGTCGCCCATATCATATTGACCCTGAAGTAAATCACGGTATTGACACATTAATTACAAGTCTTGGTCTATGTGTACTAACTGAAGATAGTATTTCTCATTTAGGTCAAACTAAAAGACCAATTCGCGTAGTTGACCAGTGGGTATTTCATGCTAGACTTTACGCTGCTGCCGAGGTAGTTGGAAAAATTTCAAATTTAGAATTAATTCAATTAAATTCTTTTGGTTGTGGTGTTGATGCTGTTACAACAGATCAAGTAGAGGAAATATTATCAAGTTATGACAAAATGTATACATTAATTAAAATAGATGAAATTAACAATTTAGGTGCAGTACGCATACGTATTCGTTCATTACTCGCTAGCATGAATAAACGTTTAAAAGAAAGTCAGGAAAAAGCAGGAAATTATGAACAAATTAAAATACCTTTCACAAAGGATATGAAAAAAAATTATACTATTTTAATGCCTCAAATGGCACCAATTCATTTTGAGTTACTAGAATCAGCTGTAAAATCAGAAGGTTATAATATTGAACTATTACGTAATTGTACACCAAGCACAGTAGAAACTGGATTAAAATATGTAAATAATGATGCTTGTTATCCGTCTATTTTAACAACAGGTCAAATGATAGAAGCGCTTGAGTCTGGAAAATATGATATAAACAAAACAGCATTAATTATGTCTCAAACTGGTGGTGGATGTCGTGCAACTAATTATATTGGATTCATTCGTAAAGCCTTAAAAGATGCAGGATTCCCAAATGTACCTGTTATATCATTTAATATTGTAGGTTTGGAAAAAATGCCTGGATTTAAAATTACAATTTCATTAATGGATAAATTGTTAAAATGCGTTGTTTATGCAGATTTACTTCAAAAAATGCTAACTAAAAATAGAGTTTATGAAGTACATAAAGGCGAAACCCAAGAATTATTTGATAAATGGATGGAAAAATGCAAATTGCTTGTTATTAAATCATCAACTAAGGAATTTAAAAAAAGTATTCATGAAATAGTAGATAGTTTTGAAAAAATAGAACTTGATATGACTAAACCAAGACCAAAAGTTGGAATTGTTGGGGAAGTTCTAATTAAATACCATCCTTTTGGAAATAATTTTGTCGCAGAGCTTTTAGAAAAAGAAGGCGCAGAAGTAATCCTTCCAGACTTTATGGGATTTGTAAAATTCATGGCAACCCATAAAATTACATTTAATACTTTACTAAAAACAGATAAAACAAAAGCTAAAATATTTAAAATGGCAATAAAATTAATTGATATTTTAGAAAGAGATATGAAAATTGCCTTAGCGAATTCTACCAAAAACTACATGCCTCCATGTGATATTTGGCATCTTGAAAATCAAGTAAAAGATGTTTTATCTATAGGCAACCAAACTGGTGAAGGTTGGTTTCTAACTGCAGAAATGATTGAATATATGGAACATGAAATTACAAATATTGTATGTGTACAACCATTTGCTTGTCTTCCAAACCATGTTGTAGGTAAAGGCGTTATTAAATCAATACGTGAAAAATATCCTGAAGCTAATATAGCTCCAATTGACTATGATCCTGGTGCAAGTGAATCTAACCAAACAAATCGAATAAAATTATTAATGGCTGTAGCTAAGGATAATCTCAAGAAAAAACAAAAAGAACATGCAGCTATTCAATCAGAAATGAATGTAGAAACGCCCAGAAAATATGAAACAACCAAGATTACACAAAGCTAAATAAAATTACTTTAAAAGTATTTCACAGCCTAACCTTATTGTATATGAAAAATCAGAGATTTTTCATATACAATAAAATGGGTGCTCTTGAAAAAAATTACTATTCTTATTTTAACTAAATTTTTATTTAATTTATTTTTTTTTATTTTTTATTTCTTATTTTTTATTTCTTATTTTTTATTTCTTATTTTTTTATTTCTTATTTCTTATTTCTTTTTTTTTTTTTTTTTTTTTTTTTTTTTTTTTTTTTTTTTTTTTTTTTTTTTTTTTTTTTT
>CALXYG010000031.1 GCA_944392885.1 uncultured Clostridia bacterium | reverse complement strand
ATAATAACTCTATGTGGTTCAATATATGTAAGGTTAGTTTTTTCTAATTTTCTAATGCTACCATTTATAAAAGTAGGAGTAATTTTAGAAAATTCACATATAAATTCAATTCTCTGTTTTAGACATTCCTCAAATTGTAATTTTTGCTTAATTATCTTCATTTTCTTACACCATCCTTTCGTTTGGATGATTTTAATATTGTTTTTAGGCAACAAAAAAATCAACCAGATTTATTTTCTGATTGATTTTGTATCAGTTCTGTTCTATTAGTTCGAACAGAAACGTCATTGGTGCAGATGGCCGGAATCGAACCGGCACGGATTATTCGTCCGCAGGATTTTAAGTCCTGTGCGTCTGCCAGTTCCGCCACATCTGCATATTTATATTGAACTGACTCTATTATTATACTACTGTGTTTCTTTATTTGTCAATATATTTTTTTCAAATTTTTAAACAAGTGTATTGAAAAAAAAGTTTCTTTAAAATTGATATTATACTGGTCCATTTAGTATCTCATTATGATAAATATAAGGGTTACGTTTGTGTAACCCTTCATATGAATTCATATAGATTATATATAATTCTTATTTTTTGTTTACTAAATCTTTTAATGCTTTACCAGCTTTGAATACTGGAGCTTTTGATGCAGGTATTTTGATTTCTTCTTTTGTTTGTGGATTTCTTCCTTTTCTAGCTGCTCTTTTTCTTACTTCAAAAGAACCAAATCCAACAAGTTGAACTTTTTCTCCTTTTACTAATGCACCTGTAACAACTTCTACTAATGCATTAACTGTTGCTTCAGCACTTTTTTTTGTTTCTCCTGTTTTTGCAGCTATTGCTGCGATTAATTCAGCTTTGTTCATTAAAACTACCTCCTATAAGATTTTGTATTTATGTAGAAATTATATCTACAATTAACATATTCGCCAAAATTAGCTAAAATCCTTCTTTTTTACTGATATTTTTCTTGAAAGCGTTTTCTCCGTAGGTTCTTCTGCAAACCATTCATTAATAGTCTTATATTATTGCAATTTAAAGTTCTTAGTACAAGCCTGTTTTGACTAAGAATTTGTATGCTTTTTGTCCATATGGCAACATTGTGATTTCTTCTTTTGTTAATATTTTAAGTATAACAATCGCAATTAAATATATTAACACAGCTATCAGTATTGCAACAATTGTTGTAATTCTTTCAGAAAAAATTTCATTAATCTGTATATATGCAAAATAGGAAACTATTATCATCATTATTGTTGCCATAGTTGGCTTAAATATACATTTTATAAAGCTAAATTCTATATTTACATATTGTTTTAATACTGTAAAACCTATTATAAATGAAATAATATGACACACAACTGAACCTATTGCGGCTCCATTTACACCTATCTCTGGAATAGGTGTTAGTAAAATATTTAATATACATTTTATTATTACTCCAAAACCTAATGCTATTGCAGGAATTGTTACCTTTCATATTCCCTGCAATGCTCCGCTAATTGTTTGCGCAAGCACTGTAAATAAAATAGTTAATGAACTTATCTGTAATACTACTGCACCTTCAGCAGCATTAGGAAATAATAAATTTAAAATTGGCCTTGCAAAAACAAACATCCCGACAGTACATGGAAGTCCTATTAACATTGTTAATAACAAAGAATATGAGATCCTTTTTTCTACTGTTTTTTTGTCTCCCCTTGCAACTGCAGATGCTATTGCCGGTACTAAAGCTACTGCAAATGCAATATTAACAGACAGAGGAAGAGATGTCAAAGTATCTACTTTTCCACTTAAAATTCCATACTGTTCTTTTGCTTGTGCTTCTGTCAAAAATGTTTTTAATCCTCTTACTACTGTAAACGCATCTATATTTTTATTAACAGCAGATAATAATGAACTTATTGAGACAGGTATAGCAACAACTAAAATTTGTTTAATAATGGTTTTTATTCTTTGATTTTTATAACTTACAGATGAATTTACATCCTGCCATACTTCCTTTCTCTTGCTTCTATAATATAAGTAAAGATATGTAAATCCTAAAAATGTTGCTAGTGTTGTTGCCAAATTTGCACCAGCAGCCATAAGTACTGTATTTCCAGTGGAAAATGTTGCAATGATTTCTACAACAATTATTGTAAGTGATGTTTTAAATATCTGTTCTAAAGTTTGTGAATTTGCTGATGCTTTCATTTGTTCTTTCCCATTGAAGTACCCTCTGATAACAGAAGCAATTGCAACAAAAAAAATTGATGGTGATAAAGCTACCAATGTTAATTCTGCCTCAGGTATTTGTAGCATGGTATTAGCAATATATCCTGCTCCAAAAAATAAAATAAGAGTTCCAATTAATCCTATAAACGCAAAAGCTACAAAAGCAATTTTAAAAATACGATGTGCTCCTTTATTATCACCAATTGCAACTCTTTCTGACACTAATTTTGAAATGGCATTTGGCACTCCAGTAGAAGAAAGAGTCAATAGTAAAGCATAAATTTGAAAACCACTGCTATAAATGGCATTCCCCCTGTCTCCAAAACCTTCTTTATTTGTTAAATATAATTTATATACCAAACCAAAAAGCTTTATCATAATTTGTGAAAACATAATCGCCATAATTCCTTGCATAAAACTTTCTTTTTTACTTTCTCTAACCATCAATAGCACATCCTTCTTTTTTATTATTATATTCATATTCCTTATTTTATTCAAGTAATTTTTAAAAGTATCACAGCAAATACTAGCATATTAAAAATGAGATTTGATACATAACTAGAAATTAAAGAAATTATTTATAAATGCTAAAATGAAATTTATAAAAAGACTTGTTTTTTTGCGAATTTTGTAAGATAATATATGTATAAAATTTATTTGAAAGAGGTAAAAGTTGTGAAATACTTTGATAAATTTCTTAAGTTTTTAAAAACAGACCGAAATACATTTTTAACATATATATTATCACTTGCAACTGTATATATTGTAGTTGATCGCATTGTAGAAATGATTTTCATGGGATTTACTGGAATAAGCTCTTCTTACTGGGGTCCACTTGAGTATACACTAGCACTTGCTTGCCCAGTATTTGCATTTTGTTTTTCTTTTGCTTCAAAATTCGTAAAAGGAAGTAATATGAAAATCTCTTTCTTTTATGTATATTGTATTTCATTATATATTATTGCCTTATCTATGTTTGTGCAATGGATTAATGTTGGTGCATGGCTACTGTTTACTTATGTTCCAAATTTCACAGGAATTGTTGCAGGTTTCTCCGACCTAATTCAGCCAGCATTTACTGCACTTGCTATCTATCTTCCTGTTGCCACGTTTTACCCAATTTTTAAATGGCTATTTTTTGGTGTTAATGATACAAAAAAGTGGTTAGATTCTATTAAAGATTATGGCGGTATTGATCTGTCTGGAGCTTCTGAGGACGTAGGTCCTTATACGTGTGAAATTATACTATGTAAAGATAAGGACACAGGTAAAAATGTAAAAGTTTCAGAAAACAGGCGATTTGAAGCTTCTTTGATAGTTGGTGCCTCTGGTACTGGAAAAACATCTATGGTGTTTGAACCTATGATTGCACGCGATATAGAAAAAAAATACTTCTTTAAAGAAGTTTCTAAGGAAATGGGGTTTACTGCACTTAAAACTGGACTTGCCACGTTAAATTGCCCATATGATAACGAATATATGAATGCCAATTTCTCTTTAAATATGATTAAACCAAATCCGTCTAAAAGTAAATTGTATCATGCCTATATGAAAAAATTAATATATCATTATTCTGATGATAAAATTATATATCGCGATTTAGGTATCACATATTTAGCTCCTGATTATGAATCAACTAATCGATTAATAGATGTAGCTAGTAATTATAATATTAAGATTAATATTGTTGACCCAGCTAATTCCAATTCAATTGGTATTAATCCATTTATTCATGAAGACCCTGTAAAAACAGCAATTGCTATTTCTTCTGTTTTGAAAGGAATGTATGCTACAACTCATGTTGAAACAGAGGAGGCTTTTCGTGAAAACATAGTAGTACAAGCTGTAGAAAATTTATGTATACTATTGAAAGAAGTATACCCAAGAACACATGAGGGTTCTTTACCTACAATTGAAGATTTGCTCGCATTATTAAATGACTTTGATTTAGTAGAATCTATGTGTATGCAACTGTTGGAATATGAAGAATTAGCTAACAAATACAACATTCAAATAGCTTATTTTAAGAAAAACTTTTATAAAAATTCTCCTGGAAGATCTGAAACTGAGAAATTTGTATATTCTGCTATTACTCAACTTGATAATTTGCTTCGTTATCCAGGTGTAAGAACTATTTTATGTAATAGAACAAATAATATTGATTTTGATAAAGCATTGAAAAATGGTGAAGTAACACTTGTTTGTACAAGACGTGGTGATTTAGGAGTTACTGCACACAAAGCATTTGGACTATTTTTCCTATTATTAATGCAATATTCTGTATTAACAAGACCTGGAAATGAAAAAACTAGAATTCCTCATTTCCTATATGTTGATGAGTTCCCAGATTTTATGTGTAGTGCAACTGCCCCTATATTTACTTTATATCGTAAATATCGCGTTGGTACAATTATTTCCGCCCAGACTTTATCCCAGTTTGGTGAAAGTGAAAAAAGCAGTTATCGACAAATTGTACTTGGTAATTCAACTACAAAACTTATTTTTGGCGGTAACACTCCAGAAGAAAATAAATGGTGGGAATTAGAGTTTGGTAAACACAGGGAATGGCAGTGGAATGATTCCTATGATACTGCTAAAGGCGAATATGATCCTAAATTTAGTGGCATAAAATGGGGTTGGAAGGAATACTTTCAGGCTGATAAAATTTCAAAACTAGGATTTAAGCAGTGAGCTTATAAAACTAAAAATTATAAAGGTAAAGTTATAATTGGACCTGGTAAAGTAGACTTTCTAGAATCTAAGTATAAGCAAAAACAGGAAGATAAAAATTTTAACTTCTATAAGTTTGCAGGCGGTATTCATGTGGAAAATAAAAAAACACATATACCAATAATTCGAAATAGTAAAAAAACATCTTTTAATACAGACTCAGAATCTGATGATTTTAATCCAATTCAAACAGATTCAACAGATGCAAGTTATTTTTTTAATAGTGATGATGCTATTACATTTGATTTTAAAAATGAAAACAATAGTTAGAGGACAAATCTCGCTTCGCTAGAACTTTTCTCTCTACCCCATCTAATTAGGCTATATACATTTAATTTCTCAAGGAAGCGTAAAAATTTGTGGACGTGAAAAATTGCATAACAGTTTTTCTTTGTAATAATATTATATCCTATAACCAAAAAATAGTGGACAATGCGAGTTTACTTCATTGTCCACTTTAATTTACATTTCTAATAGTTTTATTTGTAGTTCTACCATTTTATATTTTTTACTTTCTGAATCTAGTATGAATTCTACTAAGGTATTTTCTAATGTTTCATTATTTTGTCTTAAGTCAGTTGAAAAATATAATTTTATTTTATCTAATTCTAATTGTTTTGTCACGATTGTTTTGAATGTTTCTGCCATGTGTTTTTCATCTTCACAGATAAAAATAAGTTGTGGTATTTTTTCAAATCCAGAATCTCCTGGGATGAAATTCTCATAGAAATCCTTGTACATTTGCATACGTTCTATAAATTTATTTTCCCAATTTTCTTCTCTTCTTACTACTTCAAATATAAACTCTATTGTTTTTCCATTTTTTGTGAGTTTTACTCCTCCGTTGGCTCGAAAAATTTTTCCAAGGCGCTTTGCATTAAGACATGGTTTTACAGTATAATTATCATATGCTTTTACTTTTCTTAGATAAGCAATAATTGTCTGATTTCCTGCTAAACGCTTTTTTATCATTGCAACTGGTTTTGTATTATCTGTTGGTTGCCATTTGCATTCTATACCTCTTGAATTTAATAAGTATTTTCCCATTTTTTCTAAACAGTATACTCTATAAATGCAACTTCCTTTTTCAGAAGTAAAATAATATCTTGTTATAATTTTTGTTTTAACTAACTGTTCTAATTTACCATTCAACTTATCTTGTGACTTTATTTTAATTCCTTTTTCTGTTAACATTTGAAATATTTGTCTTGAAGTTATAAATTCAAATTCGTTTATTAATTCCATTATAGCGAAATGTATATCATTTATATGACCAATATTAATCTTATGAATAATCTGGTTCATTGATACATATCCATCCTTACCATCAAATGTTTTTATTTCACTTTCTCTAATAGAAAATGGTGATATTGTTGTTTTGATATTACTATCTTCTACCATACAGTATCCCTCCTAATTTACTTTATTCTACCATAATTTTCTTAATTTGTCTATTTCTTCTTTACTTAAATATCTCCACATACCTGCTTTTAAATCCTCTATATTCAAATTTCCAATTTTGCTACGATGTAGTTCTATAGTTTCCTTTCCTATTGATTTTAACATTTTTCTTATCTGTCTCTTTTTTCCCTCATGAATTACAATCTCTATTTCGCTGTAATTTCTTTCTTTTTGATAGCTGATAAGCCTTACTCTAGCTGGTCTTGTTATATAATCTTCTATTTCAACTCCATTTTGTAATTTTTCTATTTCCTCTTTTGTTATTCCACCTTCAATCCTTGCTATATATGTTTTTTTTATCTCATGTTTTGGATGTGTAATTTTGTAAATAAATTCTCCATCATTGCTTAAAATGAGTGCTCCTGAAGTATTCATGTCTAACCTTCCAACAGGTACAACCCTTTGTTTTATCTTAACTAAATCTATAACCTTTTTCCTACCGAATTCATCTTTTAATGTTGTAACATAACCAACAGGTTTATTTAATAAAATGTATATTTTTTTGTTTTCTATCTTTACTGGCTTTTTTTTAAAACATACTTCGTCTTTTTCAAAATTTACTTTGTCTCCTATTTTTGCTGTTTTTCCATTTATGCTTACTTTTCCTTGTTTAATATATTCCTCACATTTTCTACGTGAACCAATCCCTGCTTCTGATAAAAATTTTTGTAAACGTTCTTCCATATGTTCTCTCCCTTTTTTTACATGTCTCAATATTAACTTTATTTTCTAGAAACACCCATCTACTCTTATATTAACTTGCCATATAATATTTTTATTAAACTAGTATCTTTTTCGTAAATCTAACATAATATATAATAAGCTTTTATCTTTTTGATAAAGGATTTATATAGATTTTCCGGTATAGAGCTTATACCGGATTTTTTCTTAAATTTAAAATTACTTTATGAAATTCTTCTGGAATTGGAGCTTCCAAGCATAATTTTTGTTTTGTAATTGGATGCTCAAATTCTAATCTTTGAGCGTGAAGTAGTTGTCCTTTTATTCCAAATTGGTTCTTACCATTGGAATATACCTCGTCTCCTACTATTGGATGTCCTATTTCAGATAAATGAACACGTATCTGATGTGTTCTTCCTGTCTCTAGTTTTACTTCTAATAGAGTATAGCCATTGAATCTCTCTAATACTTTAAAGTGTGTAATTGCTTCTTTTCCATTTCTTTTAATTGCCATTTTTTTTCTGTCCTTTTCACTTCTACCAATTGGCATTTTTATTGTTGCTTCTTTTTCTCTTACAATTCCTCTTACTAAGGCTATATACGTTTTTTTTACTTGCCTATTTTTAATAGATTCACTGATAACAATATGTGCTTTATCGTTTTTGGCTACGATTATAAGTCCAGAAGTATCCTTGTCTAATCTGTGTACAATTCCAGGTCTTATTTCTCCACCAATTCCAGATAAGCTGTCTTTGCATAGTTCTAATATAGCATTTGCTAAAGTTCCATTTGGATTTCCATTACCAGGATGTACTACTATTCCTTTTTGTTTATTTATTACAATAATATCATTATCTTCATATATTACATTTAACGGTATTTTTTCTGGTTTTAGTGTCACTTCTTTTGGTTGTTCTTTTTCTATAATAATTTTATCTCCTTTTCTTACTATATAAGAAGCCTTTGGAATTTTTCCATTTACAGTTACTTTTCCCTGTTCAATCAATCGTCCACTTGCCGTTCTAGATAAAGAGCTGTCTAGTTCAACAAGTACTTTATCTATGCGAATTCCTTCTTTTTGTACTACCCACTCTTCTTTATTCATCTATATTTTCCTTTCAAAGTCAAATCTACCTTTTGTTTTGTCCTTTGCGACTAATAGTTTTATTACATAGACTGGAAGGACACTCATTCGAAATATTCTCTTTGGTTCTCTTATTAATCGCCACAACCATTCTAATCCAATTTTTTGTATAAATTGTGGTGCTCTTTTTATTCTTCCCGCTTCATAGTCAAATGTTCCACCTTGTCCAGCTGCAACATCAACTTTTAGTTCTTTTTGATGTTTATATATCCATTTTTCTTGCTTCGGGGCTCCCATTGCTACAAATAACACATTTGGTTTTAATTCATTTATTTCTTCAATTACTTTTTTTTCTTCACTACCTTCTATAAATCCATTATGTAGCCCCACAATCTTAATATTTGGAAATAACTTAAGTAAATTTTCCTTTGTTTTTTCTGCTATTCCCGGCATTCCACCTAATAGATAGAATCTTAACCCTTCTTTTTCTCCAACACGTAATACTTCTCTAAAATATGCTTGCCCTGGTATTCTTTCTATGAACTGCTTTTTTTGTATTTTTGCTCCTAACATAACTCCTATACTATCTGGTGTAGATAAACTAGATAATTTTAATATTTCAAAAAATTCTTTATCTTTTTGTGCTTTCATAATAAACTCGGTATTAGGCGCAAAAATCATTTTACAAGTCTTATTACTGCTTCTTACTAAATCTAATGTTATTCTACCTGCTTCTTCCTTTGTTATGTTATCAATTGGTACCCCAAATATTGTAATAATATTACGCATTTTGCTACCTCCTTATTTGCTTTTTACCTCTTTTAGAGTGTAACGTATTGTAAGTGCTACTAATATTACCCAACCAACAACAATGTATGCATCTGCTATGTTAAAAATTGGGAAAAATAATAATTGTCCTATATCAATATAATCTAAAACAAATCTCCTGAAAATTCTATCAATTAAATTACTAATTCCTCCGGCTAATACTAAACATAACATTATTTTTGTAACACAGTCTATTTTTTCAAATTGCAAAATCAAAAATCTAATAATAATGCCTAATACGATTGAACTTATAATAATATATTGAACTACATTTCCTTGTCCAACACTAAAAGCTGCTCCAGTATTTTCCACATATGTAATTTGCAATACACCGTGGAATAACGCAAACGCTTTCACGAGGTATAGCCAATTTAATTCCCTGATCTATTGTAATAAGTATTAAAATAAATAGAATTACTCTAATCCATTTTTTCTTATTCTTCATTCTACCCTCTATCCTTAATTTAACCTTTCGTAAATACAAAAGTACTCATCTGAATATAATTCTTTATAGTTTTCATCTCTTGATATAAACATATTTAATTTTGCATTTTTATATATAATAACATGAGTAATATCATATTCTTCAAATTTATCTTCATAATATAATCCTATACTAGAAATATCAATAAAATCTGAGAAAATATCCTTACCTTTGTTAAATTCTGGTGAATATAAATCTGCTCTTGAATCGATGAATACAGGAATACCTTGCATTAATAAGTAGCTTCCATAATTATATTCATTGTATAATCTTATTGTTTCTAAATCTATGTTTTCTTTTATATATTCTGCTGCTTGTACCGGATAACTACTTTGGCTTACAAATTCATTACCTATTTTCTTATACCCCACTGCAAAGCAACATAGCAAAATAAGTCCTATTGTAATTATTTTTCCTGGCAATGTTACAATTAACTTTGTAAATTTGTCACATCCATTTTTATCATATTTGTCAAATATTCTACATAGTAAACGATTAAAAATAAGTGAACATAACAATACAAACATAGAGACCTGTCTACGCGTTTTGAGGGCTAGTAATAATAAACCTGCTAGCATAAAGAAATCAGATAATCGAATTTTTGTATCCGTAAAAATTAATATAGCCAAAAACAATACAATTACTGCCATGAATTCAATATTGTTTATCAAAGTAAGTGGTAAATGTTCACTAATATGTTGTGTAGTATTGCCTTGCATAGTATTAAATAAATATGTATATGGTGTTCCATGAAGTGGCGTTAATAAACCTGTAAACAAACATATTATCATAATTACAATGAGCCATTTTACATTGTCGTTTTTTACTACCTCCAATTTATATGCTTTTTCTTTTAATTTTTGTTTTCTTATCTTGCTTGTTTCATTTTTTTCTTCTAGCTTCGCAATTTTTTCCTTTATTTTGTTAGCCTTATCCACAAAGTTTTCTTTTAAAAGCTTCTTTTTCAAGATTTTAATTATATTATTTCTAATTATCAAATCACTTTGTGAAAGTATAGCTATAATGTATTCACCTATGTAAGGCAAATATAATACAAAATAAAATGGCCATACAGCTAAATGTGCATTTGCTATAATAATTGGTATTATGATAAGAGCAACTGCGTAGCGTTTTTTCTTTGTTTCAAGAAATTTTTCAATGAAATATATAGTAACAATAAATAAAATAAATGTTAAAAGTTGAGCTCTAGCGGCAATAAAATCTCTTAGTAAATACATAGCTCCTATTGTAATAACAAATGACGTTAAGTAATTCTTTGTTATTTTGGAATTAGTCATATAAATAGCTAATCCTAAAATTACTGACAGTATTGCAGTAGCAATATAAATACCAAAATAACCCCACAAACTATATATTATATAAGTCGCCACATCATAGGCCCAGTGAGGATAAGTATAAGGTAAATTTTCATGCCATGAAAATGGATCTTTCATATCAATACCGTTTTCTAATATGTGTTCACCTATTTTTATAGTATAAAATGTATCATTTTGTAATGTAATTGGCGTTAACGAAATAGCAAATAAAATAATTAAGATAACTGCAATTACATTAAATTGAATCTTTGTCTTATTTTCCATATTTTCCTCCTTTTGCTCATTACATATTATCATAATACTTTTTTTCTTACAATCTTTTTTTTTAATTTGTATTTTATTTTTTATTTTATTTTGCTATAATTTTATTAGATGAAAGGAAGATTAAAATGATTTTAAGAGCTATTACCTTTAATATGTGTCATGGTCAAGGCTTAGATGGAAAGATTGATGTAAAAAGACAAGCAGAGTTTCTTCGAAAGTTTAAACCAGATATTATATTCCTTCAAGAAATAGATATGTATACTCAGAGAGTTAATAAAGAAGATCAAATTTATCGTTTTAGCAAATATGTTGGTTTACCATATCGTTCTATGGGAATTAATATTAAATATAAAAATGGATTTTATGGCGACGGATTGCTTTGTAGATTTCCAATTGAATATTCTACTAATTATTTGATGCCTCTTATTGATGATACTCATGAGCAAAGAGGATTATTACATACTAAGATTTCTTTTGGTACAACACGTTTAAATTTGTTTTCCGTACATCTTTCTACTAATGAAGAAGAGCGCATATTAGCAGTAAAAGAATTAGTTCGTATTATGAAAAAACTACCAACATCAGAACTTATCATTCTTGCAGGTGATTTTAATGTTGGAGTAATTAAAACTGGTAACCACCAATATACTTTTAATTGTAAAGACTCTTTTCAAGAATATGATATTTTAAATAAACATTTAGATAAAATAAATAATACGGAGGATACTTGGTTCTCTAGCAGTGGCTCCGGTTGTATAGACACTATGTTTTATTCAAGGAATATTTCAGCTGTTCATTTTGAAACTATAAAAACAAACCTAACTGATCATAGTGCTGTATTAGTGGAATTTAATATATAATCACAAAATACACCTACAAATGTTAATGTATAATTTAACATCTGTAGGTGTATTTTGTATTGTTTTTAATTAAATTGCTGCTTTTTTCTCTTCTTCATTTTGATTTTGGTTTATGACTTCCATACTTATTATTGAAACTTCATATGCAACCTTGTTTAAAACAGTTCCATCTTCTAACTTTTTCTCATACCCTCTTGATTGTACACGCCCAACAATTTTAATTTCTGTTCCTACTTCCATGTTTTGACAAAATCTTGCATTTCTTCCCCAGGCAATACAAGGAATATAATCTGATTTATTGTATGCTCTGTTAACAGCAAGTAAAATGTCAGCAATTTCACGTTTGAAAGGTGTTTGTCTATAGATTGGTTTTTTACATATGTAACCACTTAAACATACCTCGTTAGAAATATTTTCTTTGCTTACTTCAATTTCTTCATCATCTGGTTTAATTGTAATTTCTTTTGCAAATACTGTAAGAACTAGTCTGCTTTTTTCGTTTTCATAACCATTGTAAGAACGAAATTGTCCTTCAATAACTAGTTTCTTTCCAATTTTTAAATCCTCATCTGATATTAGTCTTTCAGAAATAGTAATAGGAATTACATCTGATATTTCACTTAATCTTGGAACTTCCATATTAAATGAATAAAATTTTTCTCCATAAATTTCATGGCTAAACTTTTTTTCACTTGCAACTTTTCCCACTAGAATTAAGTGGTTGTTTTCTGAATAATTTGTAATCAATATAGTTTCCTCCCTTATTTTTTATCTATAGTATATTGCTTTGTTGTTATCTTTACTTTAGAATATTCATCATTCTTAATTATTATACTACTTTTTTTTGGTTTTGTCTACATAAAATGTTGTTTTTTGCTAATTTTTATTAAAATTGTATAAAATAAACCATATCAGTTTACTTTTGTTTCACTTCACCTTAACTTTTAGAATATAATAAATTAACTATTGAAATTGCCATTTGCAAATAATGATGTCTTACTTTTGGCATTATTTTTATTTTTAATTCTTGTGGTTCAATTTTTGTATTGTTAGTATTTTCAATTCCTCGTTGTAAACAAAAAATAATATTATCTTCTTGCATACTAGAGGCTGTAACAGTACATTTGCTTCCAAAGCCATAAGTAATGACAGTTAGGTTCATATTTTGTATTTGTTCCATATTAATTATATCACTATTAACAATGAAATATTTTGTATTTTTTAAAATCTCTTTTAAGTCTTTTTTTTGCTCTTCATTTAAATTTCGATTCATAATAATAGTTTCAAAATGAATATTTTTTATATTATTCATGCTTTTCTCATTTATTCTTACAACAGTTGCTTTAGTCCCTGTAGTTTCTAACTCGTGTCTTAGTATCCTATCAAAGTCATTTTCATCTTTTTTTTCAACAATGGATCCAATAAAAACCATCTCATCCCCTCTTTTTCTTATGTGTATCATTGCCAAAAAAATAAAAATTATTCCTTATGCTGTACTCCATTTGAATCAATACTACTATTTTCCTTATAAATCAAATCTGAAACTGGTACAATAACATAACCTTTTTGCTTTATTTCTTTTATAATTCCATTTAAACTACTTGCAGTGTATTTAGTGCCATTATGCATTAGTATAATACTACCATTTTGCAAATTTGGAAGGATTCTTTCTTTCATTTCTTGTTCATTTAGTCCTGTATAGTCCAAACTATCTATTGACCATTGGATTGTTATATGATTCTCTGCCTTTGCAGCTTGTATTACTGTATTATTATATTCACCATATGGTCCTCGATATAATGTAGTTTTTTTTCCTGTAATATATTCTACTTTTTTGCAACATTCTCTAATTTGTTCACAATTCTTTTGATAATTTAGATTTACTACATGTGGATGTGTATTTGAATGATTAGCAATTTCATGTCCTGCTTCTGATATTTTCTTTACTGAATCACCATATTTATCTACCCAATCACCTACTACAAAAAAAGTAATCTTGCAATCATTTTCTTTCAATATTTCTAATATTTCATCTATATCATCGTCATTCCAAGCGCAGTTTATTGTAAGGGCTACTTTATTTTCCCCGCGTGTCTACACTATATATAGGAACTTGTCGCATAGTATTTGCTGTTTCTATACTTTCTTCTTCAGTTGTTTCCCATAATGCCAGTGCAAACAAAATTGCAACTGTACTAAAGGCGATTACAACAGATATAATTTTCTCCTTACTTAATACTAAAAGCATAGTGCATAACCTCCGTTGGTTATATTCTATGCTTCCAGTTTTTTATTTATGCATTCCTTTATATAAGCTATAGTTTATATATTTTGAATAAACTAATCATATATTTCTGATGCTTTTAAGACTAACCTTTTCAAAGCTCCTGTTGTACAGGTTATAAGTGTAACTTCTCTTTCTCCTGCTGTATCTTGGTTCAAACATTGGATATCATCTGGCTCTACTTGTGTTATAGAATAAATTCGATAGTTAACACTTTTCTCAAATAAATCTGTTATTGTAAATTCGTCTCCAACTTCTAGTTTTTTCAATTTTGAGAACATATTTGATTTTTTATAATTATGTCCTGTAATACAAAAATTGCCTACACTGTTTATATTTGGCCCACATAATTTTGTTACTGATTTATCTAGATTATCTTCATTTGTAGTATTTAAAATATAAGTAGTTAAATTAATTTTTTGTATTTCTAGTTTTCCAATAACGTTCCACCCATCATATTCATTCGGAATTTTTAAAGTTTTTTCTTTTTGAAATGTTATTTCTATTTTTTTTAACTCTCCTATATTACCTCTTTGCTCTTCTATTTTCTTTACCTGTTGCATTAAACTTTCTGTTTGCTCTTTTTTTATTATACTTTTTCTTACGTAACTGCAAATACTTATAGCAATTACGATAAAAACAATTGCAAAAAACCATTTATATATTTTTTTTAAATTAAATACATTAAAATACATTGATATTTTTTTACCATTTTATTTTATAGTTTCGAATAATAAAATAACCAGCCATACATATAGCTACAATAATAGCTGCATAAATTGCATATTCTGTTATACTAGTTCCCGTCTGAGGTAAGTTCTCTACAACATTATCTGTGTTTTCAACAACATTTGTTGTTGTATTGTTTACTTGATTTTGTCCTGCTAAAACATCGTCTAACTCTTGTTGATCTCGATACACATAAATAGACTCTTTTGTTGATGTAATTGTACTTCCATCTGTTACATTCACTAATGATAATGTAAATTCATATAATCCACCTTCTGGGAATGTAGCCGTTACTGGTGTTGTATTTGTAAATGTCCCTCCAACAGCAAATCCATCTGGTGGTCCCCAATATCCCAATTCAGCAATATCCCATTGTGTACCTTCAGAATCTGTTGCCATTAAAGTCGGCGTACCTGGTCCTGAAACATCAACTTTAACACGTACATTTGTATACGCTGGTGCATTGTTTCCTATTAATTTTACATCTGTTTGGATTGGCACATTTTTTAGTATATTATAATTTGTATCCATAACTATAGTATAATCTTCTGCAGAGGCAAATATTAGTGTCCCCCCTATTAGCAAAAACGCTAAAATTAGAAACAACAATCCTTTTTTCTTCATAGAAAAACTCCTTTCCTTTTTGTTCTTATCACATATATATTGGTATATGTGTTTTTTATTACAAAATAAAGGAGTTTTTGTATTCTACATATTAACAAAATAAATATTACTTTTATAATTTTTTAACAGATTATTCGCCATTATTAAAAATTCTTTTTCCATATCTGTTAAAATTATTTGATATTCTGGCACTCTATTTAATTGGTTTTCTATTTTCTCTTTTACTAATAAATCTCCTAAATGTTTTGCCACTTGTTTCCCTGTGTCAATAATATCTATATTTTTACCTAACTCATCTCTAATTAGATTATAAAATAGCGGATAATGTGTACAACCTAAGACCAATGCATCCACTACTTTTTCTTGAAATATTTTTACATATTCTTTTATTGTTAATTTTGCTATATCATTATTGGTCCATCCCTCTTCTGCCATCGGTGCGAGCAAAGGACAACTGCGGTTTATTACTTCTACTTTTGGCATTTCTTTTTTTATTTCTTTTTCCCATGAATTACTACGAATTGTTCCTGTTGTAGCCATAATACCAACTCTTTTTATATTTTTTTTATTTTGTAAAAACATTACTGTTGGTTTAATAATCCCTATAATTGGAATTTGGTACAATCCTTTTACCTCTTTTAGAGCCTGGCTTGTGGCAGTTCCACACGCAATTACCACTAATTTTACATTTTTTTTTATTAAAAATTCTATATTCTTCTTAGTAAGTTCTATAATTGTATTTTTGGATTTATTTCCATACGGAAACTGTTTTGTATCGCCTAAATAAATTATATCCTCTGTGGGCAAAGCTTTTATTATTTCTGAAAAAACTGTGAGCCCTCCTACTCCTGAATCAAATATACCAATTGGTCGATTATCCATAAAATTCTCCCTATTTTATTTTATTCATTTACTTTTTTTATAATACCATACTTTCTTTTTTTATACAATATTTTAAATCTATTGTATAAAAAATCGCTATTTTGTCACAAATTTCAAAATTATGTCATAATATATACTAAGCGATGAGCTAATATAGAAAGGAATTGATATTTTATGGAATTTGACAAGAAAATGTGCCCTATAGTTGACGTAGATGGTTTTATTGAAAAGGGGAAGCAGTTCGATCTTGAAATTAACCTTCCAGAGGACAATCGCAATGTTATTTACGGTATTATTAAAGATTGCTATGGTGATCCTGTAAAGGATGCTGTAGTGAAGCTAATTGAAGTTTGTGATTGTGATAGAAAACCAGTATCTCATACCTTCACAAATAAAGAAGGGGAATTTGTTTTTGGTCCCCTTTGTCCTGATAAATCATATGAAGTTCAGATTTGGGCTAATAAGGTTAAACACTATAAAATTTGCGCTAGTTGCAAACATGATGGTAAATGCTTAAAAGGTGTTGATATGAACAATTGTGAGTTTGATTGCGAAGATCATGATGAATGTGATGATAAATGTGACAAAAATTATTGCAAATAATTAAAATAAATCGCAAACTAGGAGCAGCTTTCTTTGGGTGCTCCTAGTTTTCTTTTAAATATTTTATTTATTTGCTTTATAACATACCTAATTTTCTAGCAAATTGTTTTCCTTTTTTCATCATTTTTTTCTTGTTAGAACACATTCCATCTGCACATAACATAGCTGTGCCGGCTGCAATAACTCCTCCAACAATCATACCTTTTATAAACTTCATATTCTTTTGCCCTCCTTTGTTTTTTATTATATGTTTTTTTTCCTCAAAATATACTGCTTAGCAAAACTGTAAATTTCATACAATGTTATAATTCCCAAAAATATGCCAAAATATTTTTTTAAATTCTGCGAATCTGTTATTTGCGCAAATTTTGCACCTATCATTGCACCAATAAAACCTGTTACTATAATTATCATTCCCACTTTTAAATCAAGCATTTTTTGTTTTGCGTTAACTATTGTAGCAATAATGGATGTAGGTATAAAGAAAACTATATTTGTTGCCTGAGCAACATGTTGCTCAATTCCCATGAAAATAGAAAGTATTAGAATCAAAATAGTTCCTCCACCCATCCCTATTCCACTAACAATTCCTGAGATAACCCCCACTAAAACTTCTATCATTATCTCTCCTTAGAAAAAAAACATTTTTATAGATACATAACTTAAAAATATAATAAATAATATTTGTAATATTTTGTTTGATAATTTTTTTAGTAACCTAGAACCAATGTACCCTCCAAATATTCCACCTAAAGCACATTTTAAACTAAGAGTCCAGTCAATATAATTTGCTTGTATATAGAAAAAACTACTTGCTACTATTATTAATAAAATTATCAAAACTGATGTTGCTCTTGCTTTTTTTTCATCTAGATGAAGTATATGAATAAAAGCTGGGACTAATATCATTCCTCCTCCTGCTCCAAAAAAACCACTTATAATTCCCGCTAAAATTCCAATTATTATTTTTTTAAGCATATAAATCCTACCTTTAATTTTTCAGTAGTAGTATGTTTTTTTTTACATATTTTATACTTCATATTTTTTATTGTGTTATTTTTTCAATTAGTTTTGTTAATGCTTCATCACATTTTAACATTTGACCGACAATTTGCTTTATGAATTCTATATCTTTAATATTCAGCTATATCCAAAAATTTTTGAAGTTCAAATAAATAATTGAAATCTCTTATCTTTTCTTCCCTAATTAAATTTTTTCACTTTTAACATCCTGATAAACATCAACAGCTTTACTGCTAGGCAACTTTTAATTACGTTTATCGTTATATTTATGTAACCATATGTCATTTTAATACATAAAATGATAAAATACAACTATAAAATTCATTATTATACACATTTACAAATAAAAGGTGGTATTTCAATATGATTAAAATAAAACTCTCAGATTTGCTTGGCAAGCATAAAATGAACCAAAAAATGCTTTCTAATTTAACTGGTATAAGACCTGCAACAATTTCAAAAATGTATTATGAAGAAATTAAAAGAATTGATGTAAAACATCTTAATAGCATATGTCAAACATTTAACTGTGAGATTTCTGAATTGTTAGAATTTATTCCTGATAAAAAGAATAAATGAATAATGAAAATATAGGTAATTATATTTCACCTATATTTTCATCTTTTATATAATATTTTGTTCCTAACATTTTATCTGGTAAATATTGTTGTTCTATTTTATGTTCTGGGAAATCATGTGGATATAAATATCCTACTCCGTAGCCAAAATTCTTCATTTCCCCAGCTGGTGCATTTCGAATATGCATAGGTATTGTACCAGTATCCTTATTCTGAATATCTTCTAATGCACGATCAATTGCCAAATATGAAGCATTTGATTTTTTTGATTCTGCTACATATATTGCAGCTTCTGCAAGTATAATACGGGATTCTGGCATTCCAATTACCTGCACAGCCTGCATAGCACTATTAGCTACTACCAATGCATTTGGATTTGCCATTCCTACATCTTCTGAAGCAGCTATTACAATTCTTCTTGCTAAAAATACAGGATCTTCTCCTCCATTAATTGCTCTTGCTAAATAAAAAATAGTAGCATCAGGGTCACTTCCACGCATAGATTTAATAAATGCACTAATATTATCATAATGCGAATCTCCTGTTTTATCAAACATAGATTTCTTTTTTTGAATACTTTGTGCTGCGATTTCATCAGTAATTGTAATAAATCCATCATTATCCATACTTGTAGTCAAAACTGCAACTTCCAACCCGTTTAAAGCTGTTCTAACATCTCCCCCTGAAAGTTCTGCTATCGTCTCTAGTGTGTTTTCTTCTATCCTAATATTGAATGTTCCTAATCCCTCTTCCTTTTCTAAGGCTTGCTTTAAAATAGTCAAAATATTTTCCTTTGTAAGTGGTTCAAGCTTTACTATCATCGACCTAGAAATAAGTGCTTTGTTAACTTCAAAATATGGATTCTCTGTTGTTGCTCCTATCAAAACAACAGTACCATCTTCTACAAATGGAAGTAAGGCATCTTGTTGTAGCTTATTGAAACGGTGAATTTCATCAATAAATAAAATACATTTTCCTGTGGGGTTTAGCATAAAATTTTTTGCTTCCTCTACTGCATTTTTTATATCAGATACACCAGATGTTACCGCATTTAGCTTTATAAATTTATATTTTGTAGTTTCACTAATAACCTTAGCCAAAGATGTTTTTCCACATCCTGGAGGTCCCCATAAAATTATACTAGATAAACGATCTGCTTTTATAGTACGGTACAATATTTTATCCTTCCCCAATATATGTTCCTGACCCACAAATTCTTCCAATGTTTTAGGTCTTACGCGATATGCAAGTGGCTTACTTAAATCTACCATTTTTTTCCCCTTCTTATTTTCCCAATAATACAAGTGACTTTCGAATAATTTCTTCTACTTTTAATTCTTTGATATTCAACTTTTCAAAAGCTTTTTCGATTTCTTTACGATTATATCCTAACATTTGCAAAGCTGCCATTGCCTCTGAAACACTTTCTTCTACAGTAAAATTATCAATTTGTTCATTTTTACTTACCGCTTGTACATTTTTTAATTTATCTTTTAATTCTAGAATCATTCTTTGTGCAGTTTTAGTTCCAACTCCTGGTATTTTTACGAGTCTTGAAACATCATTTGTTATAATGGCTAACGCAAAATTAGATGGTGGTATTTCAGCTAAAATTACCATTGCTAATTTAGCTCCTATTCCACTTACAGATATTAATACTTCAAACATTTTTAATTCTTCATCAGTTAAAAATCCATATAGACAAATAGCATCTTCTCTTACATACTGATAAACATAAACTTTTACTTGTTCATTGACTCCCCCCATTTTTTCAATACTCGGTAGTGGCATATAAATTTTATAGCCAATCCCTCCTGCTTCAATTACCACATAAGAATCAGCCTTTGATTCTAGACTACCTTTAATATATGCATACATTTTATCTTTAACCCTCCAAACAAATTTTCTTGTTTATTGTATCATATTTTTTTATTTTTGCAAGTATTTTTATATTGTTTTATTTTAGGTTGAAATAATATGAATGTTTTTTTAATTTTTACATGCCTTTCATGTCGCTTTGTGTCGAATTTTGTCGTTTGAAGTAATGTGTTTTTTATGCTTCAAAAAATGTAGAGTACTACACATATTTTCATATTTTTTGTAAATACTAATTGAAAAAAATATTGTTTTATGATACTATAAAATATGGTACGTATTTTGGTACCTTTAATTTTCAAAATGAGGAGGAAGAAAAATGGAATTTGAACAATGGGATGGCTTTAAAAAAGGTGAATGGAAAAAATTAATTGATGTTAGAGATTTTATTCAAACCAATTATAAACCATATACAGGTGATGACAGCTTTTTAGCTGATGCAACAGATAGAACAAAAAAGCTGTGGCAAGAAGTTCTTGAACTTTATAAAAAAGAAAGGGAAAAAGGTGGAGTACTAGATGCTGACACTAAAACTCCTTCTGCAATAAATGCCTATGAAGCTGGTTATATTGATAAGACATTAGAACAAATTGTAGGTTTACAGACAGACGCTCCTTTAAAAAGAGCAATTATGCCTGCCGGTGGCATTAAAATTGTAGAAAAGTCTTGTGAAGCATATGGATTAAAAGTTGATCCTCAAACAGATTATATTTATAACCATCTAAGAAAAACCCATAATGATGGTGTATTTAGTGTGTATACTCCAGACGTGCGTGCAGCTAGAAGCTCTCATTTAATTACAGGTCTTCCAGATGGTTATGGTCGTGGAAGAATTATTGGAGATTATAGACGTGTTGCTCTATACGGTGTAGATACACTTATCTCTGAAAAGAAAGAAGAGTTAAATATTTTAAATGCAGATGAGTTCACAGAAGATATTATTCGCGAGCGTGAAGAAATTCATGATCAAATAGCTGCCTTAGAAGCTTTAAAATTAATGGCTTCTAAATATGGTTTTGATATCTCCGTTCCTGCTTCAAACGCTAAAGAAGCCGTTCAGTGGTTATATTTTGCTTATTTAGGTGCAATTAAAGACCAAAATGGTGCTGCGATGAGTTTAGGTAGAACTTCTACATTTTTAGACATTTATATAGAAAGAGATTTAGATAATGGTACGATAACAGAACAAGAAGCACAAGAATTAATGGATCATTTTGTTATGAAATTAAGATTGGTAAGATTCTTAAGAGCTCCTGAATATAATGCACTATTTAGTGGTGACCCTGTTTGGGTTACTGAAAGTATTGGCGGTATGGGAATTGATGGTAGATCTTTGGTAACTAAGAATTCTTTTCGTATGTTACACACATTAACAACCCTAGGCCCTGCCCCTGAACCTAATCTAACTGTGCTATGGTCTAAAAATTTGCCAGAGAACTTTAAAAGGTTTACTGCTAAATTGTCTATTGAAACATCATCGATCCAATATGAAAATGATGATTTAATGCGTGTTACATTAGGTGATGATTATGGAATTGCTTGTTGTGTATCTGCAATGAAAATAGGAAAACAAATGCAATTTTTCGGTGCTAGGGCAAATTTAGCTAAAACTTTACTTTATGCAATTAATGGGGGAAAGGATGAAATTTCTGGTAAACAAATAGCTCCTGAATTTGAACCGATTTCTTCTGAATATTTAAACTATAATGAGGTAATGGAAAAATTTGATGTTATGATGGATTATGTTGCAAAAATATACATCAAGGCTTTAAATGCTATACACTATATGCATGATAAATATTCATATGAAGCATTAGAAATGGCGTTACATGATAGAGAAATTCTAAGAACCATGGCTTGTGGTATAGCTGGACTTTCTGTTGTGGCTGATTCATTGTCTGCAATTAAATATGCCAAAGTAAAGGTTGTTCGCAATGAGCAAGGATTAGCAGTTAACTACATTCCAGAAGGAGATTTTCCAAAATTCGGGAATGATGATGATCGCGTTGACTTGATTGCTGTTGATTTAGTAAAAGTATTTTTGCAGAAATTGCAAAAACATCAAACTTATCGCAATTCAAAACACACATTATCTATTTTAACAATTACTTCTAATGTTGTATATGGTAAGAACACTGGTAATACGCCAGATGGAAGAAATGCTGGAGAACCATTTGGACCTGGTGCAAATCCATTACATGGTCGAGACATGAATGGCGCTTTGGCAGTTCTTAACTCTATTGCAAAACTTCCTTATGAATATGCTGAAGATGGAATTTCCTATACTTTTGCTATAACACCTAATACACTTGGTAAAGATTTGAATACACGCATAACAAATTTAGTAAATATTTTAGATGGTTATTTTATTAGCTCTGGTCATCACATTAATGTTAATGTATTTGATAGAAAATTATTAGAAGACGCTATGGAACATCCTGAAAATTATCCACAACTTACAATTCGTGTTTCTGGTTATGCTGTGCACTTTACAAAATTAACAAGAGAACAACAACTAGACGTCATTCATAGAACAATACAAGAAAGAATTTAGAAGGAGAAAACAGGAAGAAGAATATTATCTTCTTCCTGCTTTAATGACACACATGGAAACTTTTGATAAAACTCAATATGCAAGGTTACATTCTATTGAATCTCTAGGCACAGTTGATGGGCCTGGTCTTCGTTTCGTGCTTTTTTTTCAAGGATGCTCATTGCGCTGCAAATACTGTCATAATCGTGATACATGGGATCAAAATGCAGGTACATTAGTGAGCCTTGATGAAGTTTTGAATAAAGCAAGGCGCTATAAAAATTTCCTACTTCCTTCTGGAGGTGGAGTTACAGCCAGTGGTGGTGAGCCTCTTTTACAGGTTAAGTTTTTAATAAACTTATTCTCACATTTAAAAAAAGAAGGTATCCCTACTGCATTAGATACATCTGGTATGTTCTCTATTACACAAGATATTATAGAAGTCCTTAAATTAACTGACTTAGTCTTGCTTGATATTAAACATATAAATTCTGAAAAATGTAAAAAACTCGTTGGCTTTTCAAATGAAAAGGAGCTTGCTTTTGCTCGTTATCTAGATGAAAATAATATTCCGGTTTGGATTCGACAAGTTTTGATTCCTGGTATTACAGACGATGAGCAAGATTTGCTTTTATTAAAAAGATTCATACATAGTTTAAATGTTGTGAAAAAAGTAGAAATTCTTCCTTACCATAGTTTAGGAAAATACAAATGGGAAACCCTTGGTTTTACTTATCCTTTAAAAGATATTCCAGATGCAAATGCATCTGATGTAGAACGTGCGAAAAAAATACTAGAATTATAAATACTCTAGAATAATAAAGCGATTTATTATTCTAGAGTATTTGTCGTTTATAGAAACATTTTATTACCAGTAATTTGTCATTACACTTTTACTTTAGCCACTTGCTTCGTTCGTGTTTATTATTGTAGCCTAACCTTGTTATATAACAAAGTTATAAAGTAGATTATTCCTGCTATAATAACAATCATTGGACCTGTTGGTATATTCTGATAATAGGAAACCACCAAACCCGTTAATCCTGAAAATAACGAAATAATAATTGCAAATAAATGATATTGCCTCATATTTTTTGCTATATTTCTACTAGATGCTGCTGGTAGTATCAACAATGAATTAATTAATAAAATTCCAATCCAACGAATTGATATCATAACTACAATGGCAATTAAAATAACAAATATATTATCTATAAGCATTACATTTATTCTTTTTGATTTTGCCAAACTAGTATTAATACTAATCGCATGTAGTTTATTAAACAAATTGTACCATATAAAAAATATGAGTATAAATGTAAGAAAAAGATATACAATTTCATTCCAATTTATACTTAGAATATCACCTACTAAAATATTAGAATATTGATTAAAACTACCTGTTGATGTTAATATAGCAAGTCCAGCAGCTATTGCAATAGATGAAAAGACACTAATAATAGTATCTGCTCCATAATTTACTTTATATTTAACCATATTTAGTAAAATTGCAAAGATTGTAGCAAACAATACCATTGATATATTTGTATTTGTTATACCAAATAACATTCCAATTGCGATTCCACAAATTGCAGAATGTCCAAGGCTATCTGAAAAAAACGCCATTTTGTTGTTTACAATCATTGTTCCTAATAATGCGAAGATGGGAGTTGCTAGTAAAATAGCAAGTAGTGCATTTTTCATAAATGTATAATTTAAAAATTCAAATGGTAATAGTCCTAGTAATTGGTTTATTATATCCTGCATATTGTACCTCTTTTTTATATATTTTTTGCAAATATTTCTTTATATTCTTTGCTTGCAAATACTTCTTCTGGTGTCCCTTCTTTTAGTATTGTT
Source organism: uncultured Clostridia bacterium (assembly GCA_944392885.1). Taxonomy (GTDB): domain Bacteria; phylum Bacillota; class Clostridia; order TANB77; family CAG-508; genus UMGS1754. Next base: position 14,585 of record CALXYG010000031.1, on the reverse strand, counting down.
TTATCTATTAATATCACTCTATCTGCATATTTCTTTACTAAATCAAAATCATGTGAAACTAATATAATAGACATATCATGCTCTTTTTTTAATTTATTAATATATTCAAAGAAGATTTGAATACCATTATTATCAATTCCTGAAATCGGTTCATCTAATATTAGTAAATTTGGTTCATTAAATATACTTATAGCTAGTAGGACACGTTGTAACTCTCCTCCTGATAAATCCCCGATGCTTTTGTGTATTAAAGCTTCTGCCTCAAATTTAGCTAAACTTTCTTTTATTTTTCGCTCTGCCCTTTTGTCAACCTTAAGCCAAACTGGCACTTTTGAAATAAATGAAGCAAATAAATCATATACTGTTGTTGGCATATGTTTTTCTATATTAATGCTCTGTGGTACATAGCCCATTCTAAGATGTCTTGACACATTTTCTTTTGTGTCCATAAATTCTATATTTCCTGTATGCTTTATTTCTCCTAACAAAGCTCTTAATAATGTGGATTTTCCTGCACCATTTCTTCCAATAATAACAGTTAATTCTTTACAATGTATATGTAAATTAATATCTTTTAATATTTCATCATTTCCAAATTTCACACCAATATGATTTGCTTTTATACAATGAAACCCACAAGCAATTTCCTTTTCCATTTATTCCTCCATTTTCTTTACTTGTTCTAAATTTTCCTTCATTATATTTATATAGTCATCTATACTTCCGCTTCCGGTTAATCCTGAATCTAACACATAAATAGTTGCTCCTGTCTCACTCGCTATAATTTGTGCATTATTGTCTGCGGTTTTCTTGTCTATTAAAATATTTTTTATATTGTTTTCTTTCACATATTCAATTGCATTACTCAACATTTCCGCTGATAATCCATTTTGTTCATGGTCTGTTTTAACTATTTTCATTTCTAAGTTCATAGAATTAGTAAGATATGCTAGTGATTCACTAAAAGATATACATTTTTTTCTTTGCTTTGTATTTTCTTTTATTAATATTTTTAGCACTTCTAACTTGTTTTTATATAGTTGTCCATTTTCTTTATATTGCTCAGCATTTGCTTGATTTATCTTTGAAAGCTCGTTTGCTATGTTTTCCACCTGTTTAATATACTTATCAATATCAAGCCAAATGTGTGCATTTTCATTATTAATTAGATTTTCTATTCCAGAACTTGCATTAATTATTTTGGTTTCTTTATAATTTTCTGCTATTTTTTCTGTAAAATTCTCAATACCTAGTCCATTTATAATAAATATATCTGCTATCTCAATCTTCATTAAGTCCGCCGTTGTTAATGTATAGTCATGAAGACAACCAACATTTTGGCTTGTCATATTTTTAAGCTCCACATCAGAAATTCCTTGTACAATATTTTGTGTAATAATATACATTGGATAAAAAGATGTTACTATTTGAATCTTTCTATTTTCCTGTTTTTGCGTATGGCAAGCTGTTAATATTAATAACATTAAGACTAGAATTAGTATTATTGCAATTATTTTTTTCATTTTATCTCCTTACACAAAAGTTAGAAATGTAATATTTCTAACTTTTGTATCATGATTAATATCTTATTAAATTTTTTTATACTTCCATAATAATTGGTAAAATCATTGGATTTCTCTTAGTCTTCTGATATACATAGTCTCTTAAATTATCTTTTAGATTTGTTTTAATTGTTAGCCAATCTGTAATATGTTTTTCTTCACATTTTTCTATTTCTTCTCTTACCACTCGTTTTACATCATCCATTAAATTTTCTGATTCCCTTACATAAACAAATCCTCTTGAAATAACATCTGGTCCAGACACAACTTCTCCGGTTTTGCTATTCATCGTTAATACAACAATAATTAATCCATCTTGTGATAAATGCTGTCTATCTCGTAATACAATATTACCTACATCTCCAACTCCCAATCCATCTACCATAATCCTGCCAAATGGCACTGTTCCAGTAAGTCTTGCCGAGTTATCTGTTAATTCTAAAATGCGTCCATTAGTCATCATAAAAATATTTTTAGAATCTACTCCAACTTTTTTTGCTATTTCGCTATGTGCAATTAATTGTCTATATTCTCCATGAATAGGTATAAAGTATTTTGGTTTTGTCAATGCTAACATTAGTTTTTGTTCTTCTTGGCATGCATGTCCTGATACATGTACATCTGCTAAAGAACTATATACAACTTCTGCACCAATTTTCATTAAATCATCTATTACCTTAGATACTAACTTTTCATTTCCTGGTATTGGTGTTGCAGAAATAATTACTAAATCATTTGGTGTAATTTCTACTTTTTTATGCTCACCTGCAGCCATACGTGTTAATGCAGACATTGTTTCACCTTGGCTTCCAGTTGTGATAATGACAAGTTGTTCATCTGTGTAATTATTAATCATATCTATATCTATAAAAATATTATCTGGTACATCAATATAACCAAGTTCTTTTGCTGTTTCTATCATGTTCATCATGCTTCTTCCGCAAATGGCAATTTTTCTATTATTTTCAACTGCTGCATTAACAATCTGTTGCACACGATGTACATTAGAAGCAAATGTTGCAACAACAATTCTCTTAGTACAATTTACGAACAGTCTGTCAAATACTTCTCCAACTGTTCTTTCTGACATAGTGTAGCCTTTTCTCTCACTATTAGTACTGTCTGACATAAGGGCAAGTACACCCTTGTTTCCTAATTCTGCTAATCTTCCAAAATCCATTCTCTCTCCATCAATTGGAGTATAATCAACTTTAAAGTCACCTGTATGAATAATTGTTCCTACAGGTGTATGAATTCCTAGTATAACAGCATCTGGAATACTATGTGAACTGCGAATAAATTCAATTCTAAATTTACCAAGTGTAATTGTTTGCCCCTGTGCTACAGTTTTTAGTCTAGTTTTTCGAAGTAGTTTATGTTCTTCAAGTTTGTTTTGAATTAATCCTACTGTTAAACGTGTTGCGTAAATTGGTACATCTATTTGTTTTAGGAAATAAGGAATAGCACCAATATGATCTTCATGACCATGTGTAATAATCATTCCTTTTATTTTGTCTTTATTTTTTTCTAAATACGTAATATCTGGAATTACTAAGTCTATTCCTAACATGTCATCCTCTGGGAAAGCTAACCCACAATCTATAATGATTATCTCTCCATCATATTCGAAAATGGTCATATTTTTCCCAATTTCTAATAGTCCACCTAATGGAATTATTTTTAATGGCTCTTTTTTAAATTCTAATTTTAGAATTTCTTGTTTTGACTCTCTCTTTTGTCTTGCATTACGAGTTTGACGTCTTCGCTCAGAATTTTTCTTGCGCTCCAACACCTTTGTTTCTTGTGTTTGTTTGACTTCTGTTTCCATTTTTTCTCTCCTTTTTCTATTTGTAAACTTATGCAAGAATTTTTTTAATAGGTTCAATGAGTCTATTACTAATAAATAAACAATATTATTTTTGTAATAAACCTTTCAAAAACTATTTATTTTTAAAATATTAATTCGTATACAATACAGAACAATTCACACGCTCAATTGTTCTGTGTTTTATTAATTTTCTCATAAAATTTCCTATTATTTTATCATATGTACAAACCCGAACTTTTTTAAATCTCTTTTTTATTTTCTTACATAAATCTCTTCTTTACCTTATTTTGGTAACAACTGCTTTGAATTATACTACAAAAAAGAAAAAAAGTCAATTCTACAAAATACTACCCATTAATCCTGCATCATTTTGCATTTTTGCTACACTTAATTTAATATTGTTTCTTTCATTAAAAGTTACATTTGGTTCTTCTATTTTTTTCTTTAATGGTTTTAAAAATATGTTATCGTAATACGCAAAACTTCCACCTATACTAATAGCTTCAGGTTCAAATATGTCTATTAAATTTGCTATACCAACTTTTAAATTCTCTAAAAATTCATTTAATAAGCTTTCTGATTTTTGACTACCATTTAGCAATAACTGCATCAATTCCTGACTGTGTACTTGTGTGCCTAGTCCATAGGCATTACGAATATTTTCCTTAAGTACTTTCATTGATGCATAGGTTTCAAAACAGCCTTTTTTGCCACAACTACATTGTCTACCATTTTTTTCTATTGTCATATGTCCAAATTCAAACCCTGTGTAAATCTTCGATTCAAGCATTTTACCGTTCTAAAAACACTGCTCCTCCAATCCCTGTTCCAATATTTAAGAAAATGCAATTTTGATATTCTTTCAAGCTTCCAAATTTTTTTTCTGCAAGTGCTGCACATTTTCCATCGTTTCTTATTTGAATTTTAGTGTTCCAAATTTCTTCTAGTTTTTGTTGCAATGGAAAATTATTTAATTTTAAATTGCCGAGATTTGAGGATTTTTCCGTTTTGAATTGTTCCGCGGACATGCTATGCCTATTTTAGTAACTTTAGATATGTTTATGCCTTTTCTTACTAATAGTTGCTCTGTATTTTTCTTTATTTTTTCAATAATACAAGTTTCAATTGCCTTCTTTTCTTCATTTTTAAAATTTTCTTCTATTTTTTCTATTATAATATTATTATTGTTTATTAATGCAACTGCAATGTGACTGCCACCTAAATCTATTCCAATATACATTTTTTTCTCCTTTCATTTTTTATTTTAAGTTAATTTTTAAAACCAAAAAGACCATCTCATTTAATAAGGTGGCCTTTTTTGTTTTACACGCCTGCTGCTGTAAATAGGAAGTTTCCCATATATACCTGTATAATTGGAACAAGCACTACAATTACAAAAAAGATTAGTACAGCTCCTACAATTATGTACACTACTTGTGGTAAAACTTTCATTATCTTTTGTATTATATTGTCTATATCTATTTTCATATATTCGAGTAGTTTTTCCATCATTTCTGCAAGATCTGTTTGCATACCTATTTTTAACATCTCTGTAATCATTGGAGAAGATAATCCTGATCGTTCAAATGGTTCTATCCAAGACTGCCCTATTAGTATATTATTTATTGAAGATTCTATTATAGATAACATTACATAGTTTTTTGTTATATTTTTGCTTACATCCAAAGCATCTTGTATTCTCATTCCATTTTTAATATTTAATAATACTGCTTTCATCAATCTCTCAAAATCTAATGCATAAATTAGCTTTCCAAATATTGGCATAGTGTACTTAAAATAGTGAAAATTATATTTTCCTTTTGGAGTTCCTACATAAGCTACTACACCAGCTGCTATTCCCAAAATAATCAATAGAGGAATATACCAAAATTCTACCAAAGTATCTATAACACCAGAAAACCATAAGGTTATTGCAGGTAGTTTTTCTTTTGAACCTACTTGATCAAATACATTTTGGATTGCTGGAATAGCAAAAAGAGTACCTAATATCAGCATACATAAAATTCCACAAAACTGTATTAACTGAGGTATAAGAATATTACGAAGTCTCTTATTCATTGCACTAGATTCGTCTAGATATGTTATTGCTTGCTCTAATGAAGAAGTAAGTGACCCAGATAATTCTCCAACTTTTATCATATTAATGTATATGTATGGGAAAATACCTGAATAGTATTCCATAGTAGTATACATGTTTTCACCAGCTTCTACTCCTGCCAATATATCCTCTAGAATTCCTCTAAAAGCCATATTATCTGTGCTTTCTATTATCGTGTTTAAAGCATGTATATTATTAAAATTTGCTTTTTTAAGTAAATAAAAATTTTCAGTAAATACCATAACATCTCTTTGTGTTACTCTTTCACCCTTTGAAAATAATAATAAAGCTCTGTCTTTTAATGTTATTCTTCTTTTCCCTCTTCTACTATCAATATCAGCTGTATTTACTTTTCTTAAAACTTTATCTATGTTTTCCATATTCTTTCGCTTAGCTTTTTGAACATTATTATTTCTATAGTTTAGCTGCGTTACACTAATTGGCAATAGACCATTTCTCTTTAATTTTTTTATTAAGTTAAGACGATTAGTATCTTCTACACGATTTTTTACTTCCTGTCCAGTTTTCGTTATCGCCCTATAAACATATACCGGCATTTGCTCTTCCTCCTCTGCTTATTGCCTTTTAATTTTTAGTTGCATTATTGTCCTATTTAGAATTTCTATGTTTTTCTCCTCAATCTGAGATTTTGCCTGTTCTAATGTAATTTTTTCTTCTACAAATAAATGAGCAATTGAATTAATTAATGTAATATTTCCTTTTTCTATACTAGTTTGCATTGCATCTTCTAGCTCAGAAACACTGAATTTGTCTTTTCGAATACATCCTGCTATAACATTGTCTACTACCATAACTTCAGGCAACAGTACTAATTTACCATCTATTCCCTTTAGTAATCTTTGTGATATTACTAGCTTTAATAATGATGATATTAAATATTTTACTGTTGTTTGATCACTAATTTCATAAAAGTTAATCATCCTGTCAATCGTCTCGGCACAAGACTTTGTATGCAATGTTCCAATTACTAAATGTCCTGACTCTGCCATTTCGATAGCTGCTTCCATTGTTTCTTTATCACGAATTTCACCGTATAACTAAAATATCGCAATCTTCTCTTAATGAATTTTTAACACCATCACTAAAGTTTAGCGAATCTCTTCCTCTACCTACTTCTTTTTGTATTACAATAGATTTTTTACTTTTGTGCTTAAACTCAACTGGATTTTCAAGTGTTAGTATTTTTTTGTTTTGTGTTTCATTAATTTCATTGATTAAAGCATTTAAAGTTGTTGTTTTTCCCGAATTTGTTTTTCCTGTTACCAAAATTAGTCCCTGTGGTTGATATGTCATTCTCTTCACTATATCTGGTACTCCCAGCTCTTCAAATTTTGGCAATGTATTTTTTATTATTCTCAAAGTCAAAATTGGGATTTCATTTGAATATGATATATTTACTCTTAAACGAATATCTTGATATTCATAAGAACAGTCAAGTCTTCTTGTCTGGCGAAATACTTCATCTTTATCTAAGTTTCCTCGTACAAAGTAATCATATATTTCATACATATCATCTTCTGTTAGTTCTCTCATTTCGGTTATTTCATTTAATGAACGTACTACTCTCAATATTGGCTTTAACCCACAAATTAAGTGTATGTCTGAGGCATCTTCCTGTTTTGCTATCTCCAAGATTTTCTCAATTTCTATCATTTGTTTCCCTCCCCTTTAGTAAATTAATAGTTTTCTATTGATTTCTTCTAGATTTGTAGTTCCATTTATTACTTTATGTATTCCATCAATAACTAATGGCTGATAGCCTTGTCTCAATGCTTCATTACGTATTTCAATACTTGAAGCATTGTTTACTATTAATTGCTTTACATTATCTTCTAATGTTAATACCTCAAAAATACCAATTCTTTCGTAATATCCAATATGGTTACAGAATTTACAGCCAACTGCATCATATGTTTTCTTACCTTCGAACTGAAAATCAATATTATATTTGTTTCCAATGGAATTAATTATATTTTTTTCTTCCTCTGTATAGTCTCTTTCTTTTTTACATTTTGGACATAATTTTCTAACTAATCTTTGTGATACTGTTGAAGCTAGTGTGCTTGCAATATCATAGTTCGATATTCCTAGTTTACGTAGTCTAGTAATAACTTCGATTGCATCTATGGTATGTATAGTAGACAATACATAGTGTCCTGTTTGACCAGATTGCATTGCAATTTCTGCTGTTTCAAAGTCACGTATCTCACCAACTAATATAATATCTGGATCTTGTCGTAGAACTGTGCGTAGAGAATCTGAGAATGTTGTTTTTGCATCGATTTCAATTTGGTTTAACCCTAAAATGCGAATTTCTACTGGATCCTCTATTGTTGTAATATTTACATTTGGATTATTTAAAAAATCAATAATACTATATAGTGTCGTTGTTTTACCTTCCCCTGTTGGAGCTGCGATTATAGAAATGCTATTTCTTTTATTAAAACTTTTTTGTACAAGCTTATCATCTTCTGGAAAACCTAATTCAAATATTTGTCTAATACTTGCGTTCTTTTTTAACAAACGCAGTACAAATTTTTCTCCAAAAATGTTTTTCTGAGAGGATACACGAATATTATAATCTGGGTAAAGAACAATTCTACCATCTTGTGCCTCTTGTTTTTCCTGATGCATATTAGAAATAGCTTTCAATCTGCCAATAATCTGAGCTTGTTTATCTTTTTCAACTGTTGCAACTGTCAATAGTTCTCCATCAATACGGTAACGAACTCTTACTTCGTTTTCCATAGGTTCAATATGAATGTCACTTGCTCTTTTTTCCATACCTGTTTTTATAATACTGTCCACTAATGTAGTAACATCTCTACTTATAGTAATATTCTCAGTTGCTTGTCCTTCGAAACTTTTTAAAATAGCATCTATATTGCTTTCATATGTAATATAGCGCTCCATAACAAGTCCTTTGTTTAATAACAATAATCTAACTGTTTCCATCGCCCTTTTATTGGCTGTATCTGCGAAACAGACTTTTACTTTTCCACCTGAGATCTCAAACGGAATGGCTTTATTTTGTTTTGCAACATCTAATGAAATATATTCTGTTATATTAATTGTAATATCAGCATATCGCAGAATTATTCCTTTTTCTCCTACAATATCACCTATCGCTTCAATTAAAGTGTTTTGGTCACATACATCTAAACTATGCAAAATGTCACCTATTTTTTTTGTTGGATTAATTCTTTGATATTCAAGTGCACGTTCAATATCATTTTGTGTTACAATTCCACGTTTTACTAGCTCTATCCCTATAGGGCTTCTCCTTCTTTGTTCAATAGGCATATTTTTTCTCCTTTCTTTTGTACTCTTTTCTAACTTTATTATACATCATTCTTCTCTTTTTGAATATATATTTTGTCTTATTACCGAAAATTTCCTAAAAAATTATTTTATTATAATTGCCGGACGGAAGCCGTATATGTGACTTGCTCCCCCAGTTTCAGAAGTAAAAGCGAACAATCCAGCAGAATTCACGTAATCAAAACTGCCACCGCGTAAGAAGAACGGATGCGAAATTCCAGGAAAGATTGCACAGTCGCTATTCCAAGATAGGTTCAATTCATTTCCTGCATCATCGCTACTTGTTTCCCATATTGCATCTCCATATTTTTCACTATTTGTATGATAATTCGCTTTTCTTCCTTCTGTTGTGATTTCACCTGTACCTGCATATTCTTGTTTTTCTCTTGACTGTAAGGTTTTAAAATATGTTACATATTCATTTGTTCCAGATGTTAAATAACTTGCTACATATTCCCATGCTCCACCAGCTAAATCATAAATTCCATATATATTCCTTGTTGAACTTCCTTTTATTCCATTTTCTGTATTATATTCATAATATACAGTACTTGCTATTCCATTTGTAGTGGCTGAGTCTCTTGTTTCTCCAACCATACCTGTCTTTGTTGTAAAATAGCTATCTCCATTATGGTAACTATTATTCCATACTCCTGAATTACTATCTAAAGTGTTTTGCATATTTCCATATTTACTTTGTGTTAAATATGCAACTGCTCCCCATTGGCTATTTTTCATCATATGTGTATTAGCTGTTTCTGGAAGTCCATAAATATTGCCAATATTTTTCATTGCTTTGCAGACTATATTAATATTAATTCCATTAACATTTCTCCAGCTTATTGCATTTGGCAAAATTTTTACATTAAGATCTGTAGTATCTCCACCACCATAGTTTTCCACTCTTGAATCTGTACTACTTGCCTCAAACTTTGCTACCCAAAAACCAGAAATCTCTGAATCTCCTTCTCCATTTGCATAATTTGTATCAGTTCCATTTTGAAAGCTTGGATGAATTTTATACCCTTCCATATTTGATATGGGTTGCATATTTCCATTTTCATCTATATAATTATTACTTGTGCTATATAAAAATATAATATTGATTTCTCCGGCTGTACTAGTATGATAATTAGTATCTGGTATTTTATAGGCGTAACGTGGAATCCATACAAACATACTTCCCATAGTAGATATCTTTCTTCCTACTAGGCTAGCTTTATTTTTATCTGTTACTTTAATTCCACCTTCTACTGTTAATCCATCTTGTAACATTATGTTTGCCCATTGTTTGTTTTCATAACTATACCATGTTGAGTCATCCTCTGTTGTGATTTGCCAATAGCCTTCTTCTATATTTCCTCCAGTCACCACATATTTTACTGGCACCATTCCATTAGTTAATTTTGGTTTGTTTGGAGTAATTAATATTTCTTTTGATTTAATTCTTTTTATTTCAACTTTTTCAGTTTCTTTTCCAACCATATATTCTACTGTGATTGTTATTGTTTTAACTAAATCTTGACTATTTTCACCTTCTGGTTGATATCTTTCAACAGAAGCAGTCAATGTGTATCCACTGCCAATATTCATACTTTCAATTTTTTCTTGTAATGTATTATCTTCAATTTCTGAATAATACATTTGATCAATCGTTTCTGACAATTCTGTTACATATGAATATGCTATTGCATTTCTTTGTGCATCTGAAAAATACAAATATATATTAAAAAAAATTGTGGAAATGAGAATAATAAATATTGTTAATATTACTATGGAAATAGAAAGTTCTATTCCCGTGAATCCCCTTTGGGATAATATCTTTTTTAACATCTGCTTCCTCCTATATAATGTACAATGGTTTATTTATTTGTCTAATAATAATAAGTAAAATTTTCCAAAATTAATAAAATAATATTACTTACACAAAGGTAGAAATAAATTGGCAATTCTATTTTTTTCTTTTTCATGTTTCCTATGGCAATGAAAAGCAAAGTTATTATTGCTGTCCCTACAATTGCTCTTGGAGATGTAAATAATAGAAAGAATTGCATTAATAGTAGTGTTGAAATGGCAGTACTAGTTCTTTGTTTGTTTTTAATCAAAAATGTATCAATTGTTAATAGAACAAGCATAACAAATAAATACATAATATATCTATCTATATTAGCCTTTTCTACTATAAATAGATATATCATATATATGCTCATTGTACTTACTCCAAAAAGTAATACTTCTTTCGGTATTTCCCTTTTTTCCTTACTTATACCTGCAATTAACATAAGGGTTATAATATATAAAATTCCAAATATAAAATAGCAATATTTACTTATCTCAAGTATTTCTATTGAAAGATTTAAAGATATTCCAAAAAGCAATATAATTATCCCTGATAAAATTTCTAATAGAAAATAACGAATTCTAATTTTTTCCCCACAATATCGGCATTTTCCACACAATATTAAATAACTTATTACTGGTATTAAATCTAAAACGTTTAATTTATGATTACAATTTGGGCAAAATGAATGTTCATGTATAATATCTTTTTTCAATGGTATTCTATAAACTGCTAGTGTACAAAAACTTCCAATAACAGTTCCAGTAATAAAAAGGAAAAAATATATAATAATATTTATAATACTCATATACTTCCTCTTGATAATTAAAATTCAAGGCATATACATAAGGTTGTCCATGCATATGCCTGAATAATTGATTCTATTTTAGTAATTAAATTAATTACCGTGTGATGTTGCTTCATCTATTAAATCGTTGAGTACTTTTCCTTCGTTTAATACGGCATTATTCCACGAATTTACTGCAGTATTAGCTTTTGTAAATAAACCTTCAGAGTTTATTGCCATTGTAATAGCGGCAGCAGCTAAAATTAATAAAACAATAATTGTAATTACTAATGCAACCAATGTAATACCTTTTTGATTTTTTAACATAAAACTCTCCTCCTTAAAAAAATTTTTGTATATTTATTTTATAAATATAACCGAAATTTATTTTGTACTACTATTTGTTGGATAATATTCCTCTATAGAATTTCCCTGTGATATATTATTATTTTCAATAAATGTATTGTTGTTTGTCGAAGTAAATGGTTCAAATGGATTTGGTTTACCTGGTACATAACTTCCACTTTCTTCATATTTTTGTAAGTCAACAGCATCCACTGAATATATAATATTTAAAGGTTGTGATTCTTCTACCGATACATCACTTTCTAATTCTGCTTTTACTTCTTCTGAAACACTATATGCTACTTTTTTTGGTACAACTTTATTGACAGGAATGTATTCATAAAATACAATTCCAAAAATTAAAACAATAGCAACACATAATAATAGCATTATAAATGTTTCTTTTATTATAGTTTTAAACATGTTTTCCTCCCTTTTATTGTGTTGTATCTGTATTTTCACCAACAGTAGAAGTGTTAGTTGTATTCTGTGTTGTATTTTGTGCTGTATTTTGTGTTGTGTTTTGTGTTGTAGATTCTGTTATTGTTGTAACTATACCGCTATCTACATTAAGTTTTAACTCTGATACAACAAATTCTGCCTTTAAAATTTGGTTACTAGTATCTGGTGTTAATTTAAAATTTTCAATTTTGAAGTTTAGGTTTGTGTCATTTTCTATACTTCTAATAAATTCAGAAATAGAAGAGTATTTGCCACGTAGTATAAATTTTAAATCATATACACCCGTAGCTGACGTAGTCTGTGGTGCCAAGTCCATATTAAGTCCATGTTGTTTTGCATAATTTCCTAACCTTGTGAATAAAAATTCTACATTATAGTTTTTTATTTCTTTAGCTCTTCTAACATCTTCTTCACTCGAATAAGCAATTTTATCTTGATATTGTTCTCTAGTTGTAACTAGTTGACTAGAAGCTGCTGTTAATGCTTGTAATTTTTCTGGGAAAGTTACACTTGTTAGGGTAGCCGCCTCAGTAATCTTTGCCTCTAATTCATCATTATGCTCCATGATTTTTGCATAGCTAAGCACTTCAAAATTCCCAATTTGAATTCCATCAATAATAGTATAGGTTGCTAACATAATTAGTAATATTATTAAAATGGCAATTAAAATCTTTTTCATGGCATATCTCCTTCTATGGTAATTTTTACAACGTTATTCTGCTTTACTCCACTATTGGATTTTACATTCACCAATACGCCTTCTGTTTTAAGTGCCGCCAAAAAATAACCTAACTGCTCATAGTCCTCTGCTTGTGCGTTTATTACAATATGTTTGTCTATTGTGTTTTCTATTGATGTGAGTTGTACATTTTTTGCAATATTATACATAATACGGCTTAATAAATTTGGTATAGCATTTTTTCTGCTGTTTTCAATTGCTATTTCTTGATTAATATCTTCTAAATTTTTTATTAAAGTATTATATTCTGCTGTTTTATTGTTAATAGTTTGTGTATCTTGTGCAATCTTTTCTAATTGTGCATTTGTATCAGCAATTAATAGCTCAGTTTCCTCTTGCTTTTGATTCATCATATTTGTGATAATATTTGCCCCTATTGCATATACAATTGTAATAATTAAGCAAGTTCCTGCAAAACGAAGCATGACTGTTTCAATATGATCTAGCCCTTCTTTTAGATCGAATCTAATGCTTATTTTCTTTTTCTCGCTATTGAAACCTTTTTTCTTTTTCCCTCCGATTTCCATTTGAGATAGTTCTTTTATTTTTTCTAACGCACTTGAAGTTTTAAAGTTAATTGTTTTTATTCCTTCACCAATTCCTTGTAATCCCAGAGCGATAGCTGAATTAACCTCAATATAGTCTTTGATATTCGTTTTACTTGCAGAAAGATTTTTGGTGAAATATGGTTTTAATATTTCGCATTTTGTATTCATTAAATATTCTTGAAAATACAAATCAATATTATTAATAACAGCACCAGTTCCTGTAATGTATAGTTTATCAATATTATTTAAATTATTCGTAGTGCTTTCTTTTACTTCTGTTAAAATATTATAAAGAGTTGGCATAATATCTTCTAGGTGTTCGTTGCTTTCCTCTTGTAACCCTTTGCCTTCCATTGTATAAATTGTAGTATTTTTTAGTATATCATATACCTTTGTATAAGAATTTTCTTTATTATTAATTTTGTTATAGATTTGGCTCATACCTTCATCTAATACTTCTACTTTATTTACTTGTCCATTGATAATGGTCGTTAATGAAACTTTTTCTTCTAAGTTTAAAATTGCTGTGTTTTCTTTAACCCCGATTTCAATATTATTAGTAATAGCCACTGGAAGTGGTGCTATTGTTTTTAGATTATATTTTTGGAATTGTTGGTTTATTTTTGATATTTCAGAATTGCTAGCTGAAATATGCATTGCCTTTACTTTTTCTCTATTTTCCTGACTATTTACTAATAAATAACGAGAATCTAAAGTATTTTTGTTATACCCTTTTTCTTCACATAGCAATTCGAACTCTGTTGCTATTGCTTTACTCATATCTTTTTCATTTAACAAGCTAAACATTTCAAAGTAGTTATATTTTTCATCATTCAAATTTACGCTAATTGGAATTCGGTAACTAAATGTTTCGTTTATAATTTGGTCAATCGTTTCTTCTAGTTTTTCATAAAATTTTACCCCAAAGGCTTCTATCTTTACAATATCTCGCTCTTTGGTTATTTTGGCATATTTAATTAAGTTTTTATCAACGTAAATTCCCAAACAACTTG
>CALXYG010000030.1 GCA_944392885.1 uncultured Clostridia bacterium | reverse complement strand
GTGCTTTTTGTTCTGCTGATTTAATTATTGTTTGTTGTTTTATAGTATTGTCAGTTGTTTTATTTTGCTGTTCTTGAACTTTTGCATTTTCTATTTCTTCTTGTTCTACTTTTACAATTTCATTTTTTGTTTCCACATTTTCATTTTCTTTGACTATTCTTTCAATTATTGCATCATCTTCTGATACTTGGTCTGTAATGCTTTGTTCGTCAACTACATTGTCATAAACAGTTATTTTCTCTCCATCTTCATCAACTACCCCATAATAACTAAAACTTGAAATCAATAAAATTATAATAATTATTAACTTTCTCATAGCATTGTCCTCCTTTTTTGATTTTATTTTACAATGCCTTTGATTTTTGTTCAAATGTGCATTTTATAATTTTATATATATTTAATAATATTTATATATTCTTTTTCAGTTAGTATAGCTAGTATTAAGGGGGTGGATTGTAAGGAGGGGGATATAAAAAAAGTAGCTACAAATATATTTTACTTGTTGCTACATTATCTTTCATATTCATATCTTTTTTGTTTCTGTTTTTCAAGTTCTGCAACTTTCTTTACACAATGCACAATATAGTCTTGTTTTTCTTCTTGTGATTTATATTCATCTGGAATATATTTATCAACTTTATCTTGTAGCTCTTGTAATTTTTCTCTTCTTATTATTAATAGATGATTCATATCCATTTCTTGCTCTTCTAAATGATTATTTTCATTCATATATACTACTCCTCCCTTATTTTATGGCATATATTATATATCAGAAGGAGGGTTTTGTAAACCTATATGTTTCAAAAATTTGCTAAATGTTACATAATATGTTATAATGACAATATGATATTATTTATATAAGGATATAGGTGATAATTATGGATAAAACAAATCATTCTATTATAACAATTTCTGGCATGCCACGTAGTGGAAAAACGACTATAGTTTCTAATTTAAAAGACTATTATGCTTCTAAGGGAGTTAATATTGTTTCTCTCTCTATTGGTGATTTGTTACGTGAAATTGCAAGAAAAGAGGGTTATGATGTTACAGAATTTAATAGGCAATCAGAAAAAAGACCAGAAATTGACAAAAAACTAGATGCTCTCCTGAAAGAGACAGGAAAAAGAATTAAGGAGAATCCAAAAGAAAATACAATTTATCTTATAGATTCTAGAATGGCTTGGAATTTTATTCCTGAATCTTTTTCTATACGTTTGACTGTTGATGAAAATGAAGCTGGTAAAAGAGCTTTTATGGATACTTCTAAAGGAAGCGAAGAACAATATGCAAGTATTGAAGAAGCTACAAAAAAGATAGCTGAAAGAACTTCTAGTGAGGTAAAACGTTACAAAAATGCTTATGGTGTAGACCTCGGTAATCCAGATAATTACAATTTAGTAATCAATACTACAGATGTTCCAATTCCTGAAATTTTAGATACAATTCAATCTTGTATTTCTATGTCTAGTAAAGGATTACCTTACTGCAGACAATGGGCAAACCCTGGTTACTTCTTTCCAACTCAAGATGTCCGTCAGTCTGAAAATTATAATTATGACAATATTAAAAATAGTATAGAAACCAGTGGTTTTCACCCTGATGAACCAATTCAGTCCGTTATAGTAGATGGTTTTCATTTTATAGTAGACGGGCATAATCGCATCGGTGCTGCATTTGATGCAAAAAAACATTTAATTCCTTATGAAGTTTTAGCACAAGATGAACAAACTTCTTCTCTTTTACCTGGTAATATGAGTGCAAGAGAATTTGCATTATCAAATTCTTCAACTCCACATGGTACACCTTTTTTGTTTGATTATAGTTGGTGGAAATTTATACCAGGTTTAGAAGAGAAATGGTTTAAATGGTATAATTCCCAACGAGAATCTGTAAATGATATACAACGTTAATTTCTATGCTCCCAATTTAAAATTGGGAGTTTTTATTTTCTTAATTCTCGTGCATGATTTAATGCTGCTTCACTCAATACTCCGCTTGCAATTCTCGCGATTTCACAAATAGTTTCTTCTTCGTTTAATTGTCTAATTTCTGTTTTTGTAGTATCTTTTACAATTTGTTTTCCAATATAATAATTATATTTCCCTTTTGCCGCGATACTTGCTAAATGTGTTACACATAATACTTGATGTGTTTTTGCAATCTTTTTTAATTTTTCTGCTACACTATTTGCTGCAATTCCGCTAATTCCTGTGTCTATTTCGTCAAATACAAGTATTGGAACTTCATCTATATCTGCAAGTACTGTTTTTATTGCTAACATAATGCGAGACATTTCACCTCCTGATGCAATTTTTAGCAATGACTTTGCTTCATCTCCTACATTGGTGGAAACAAGAAATTCTACACTATCCATACCATTTTTTTGAAATTTATCTTCTTCCCATTTTACTTGTATAGAAAAATTAGCTTGTTTCATTTCTAAATCTTTTAATTCTTGGTTGATTTTTAAAGAAATTACTTTTCCTTCTTTTTTACGTATTTCATGCATCTGCAAAGCTAGATTTCGCATATCGTTTTCTAATGCCATTTGTTGTTGTTTTAAATTTAATATATATTCATCTAGATTCTCTATGTTCCTAATTTCTTCTTCTATTTGGTACCTATATTTAATAATATCCTCAATGGTATTCCCATATTTTCTTTTTAATGAATTAATTAAATTTAAACGTGTTTCGATTTCTTCTATATCCATTTCTTCATAAGAGACTTTTTCGTATTCATTGCATATATCCCTTCCTGTTTCCTGTAATTCATAATAAACACTTTTTAACCTAGTTAATGCTTGTGTATAATTTTCATCTAGTCCTTCAATTTTTTCCATAGCTTTAATTGCACTACTAAGTGCATCGATTGCACTTTCATCAATTTGCTTACTTGCAAGTTCTAAACTTTGTACTATTTTATTTGTGTTTATAATTTTTAGCTTTTGAATTTCTAGTATGTTTTCTTCTTCTAAATCAAGTTTCGCCTCTGTTATTTCTTTTGCTTGATACTTTAGTAAATCCAATTTTCGTTGTTTTTCTTTTTCATCACCGTAGTTCTCTTTTAGTAATTTTTTAATTTCTTGATATTGAATAAAAAGTGTTTCATATTTTTCTTTTATGGATTCTAGTTCTTTATAAGAATATGCATCTAATAATTTAATATGGTTGGAAACGTCCATTAGAGTTTGGTTATCACCTTGCCCGTGAATGTCAATTATCTGATGCATAAATTCTTTAAGCTCATTAACAGTAACCATTCTCCCATTAATTTTACACAAATTTCTTCCATTACTAAATATTTCCCTTGATGCAATAATATTCCCTTCTATGCTACAAGGATGCCATGGTAAATATAAACATAATTCTACAAAAGAAAAATCTTCTCCGTTTCTTATCATTTCCTTGGAAAATCTGTTGCCTGCTAGAATTCCTAGTGAATCGATAATTAATGTTTTACCAGCACCTGTTTCTCCTGTTAATACATTAAACCCTTCATTCAAATTAATATAAATATCATCAATAATACCAATATTTTTTATGTGTAGTGTTGTTATCATTCTCTCATCTCCTAAACATTTGTTTTGTTTTTTATATAATATACAAAACATCTGTTTTTGTCAACTGTTTTATGAAATTTTTACAAAAATTTTTATATGCTACACCACACTAATATTGACAAGCTCCTGTACCAACTTTTGCATCCCCTACCTAAAGGCAGGTGGCAAAAGTTGGTGCAGCGCTTACCAGATGTGTTCTAGCTTACGCCTTTTGATTCTTAATTTTATCCTCTTTTTTATTCGTAACAGGACTCAGCGCTACAAGTAAAGTGTGGAGCGAGACGAGTAGCTGTTGTTGATACTGGTCGGAGTGGTGCCGAGACGATCGATTGCTGGGTTGAATTTGCCACGGTCTGCATTGCCGTAGCTACTGCCTCGACTATCTCGACTGTTGCTATAATACGCTTCTGCTGTCCATTCTCCATGGTTACCTTCTAGGTCATAGATATTTCTCATACAATCTTGTTCATTTTGTCCTGATAATGCATGGTTTGTAGTTAAACCTATATCATTATGTCCTGTCTCTGGTTCTTCTCCTTTTTCTTTTAAGAATTTTATTACCTGGTCATACTGACATCCCCATATCATTTGTTTGTTTGTTCCACTATCTCTTATTGTTTTATATAATCCATACCACATATCTGCTCCTAAATATGCTACTCCATTACTTGTTCCATTAGTACTTGCTGCCGTTAATACAGGCTGGCCTTTTTTACTTGTAGCTACTTCTACTTCTTCTACTGTCTCTCTTCCTATTTCATATCTACTTATATAAAATCCTCCATATTTTGCCACACTTTTCGCCATTACTGTAAAATCACTCTGCAATAACTCATTCCATTCATCTTTTATGTCGTCATATGTGCTAGCGTCTTTATTTTTTAATATCTCTTTTATTCCTGCTATCCCTTTTGAACTTGCATCTCCATTACTAGTGTCTGGTACATCATCTGGCTCTCGATAGCCACTTGTATTATATGTCTGGTCTCTCTTCGTAAAGTCCATTTCGTATTTATAAATATTATTACCTGTGTTTACAAATGAACTAGTATACAACCTTCCCACTAAATTGGTGGCTGTGGCTGTATGTGCTTCATTTGTACATTTTAATTCATTCTTTGCTGCATCATATACTAGATTACATATTTTATTTCCTTCTCCATCTGCTAGCTTATTATTACTTTCACACATTACCATACTATTAATATCTTCTACTGGTATCCACACATATTGGTTTCTACTGGTTAATGCTGTTGCGTGATTTTCTTCTGTTACCGGCTCTGTTCCTTCATATATTACCAATCCTTCTTCTACTGAATCCTCTGTACTTATTTGTGATGCTACATATCCATTTGGAATTGTTACTTCATCAACAGTCACTGCTGGTTCTTTATCATAATAGCGTACCCATAAAGCTGTTTGTGTCACAATATCATCATATGGACCTGCCATTCCTCCATGGTAATCAACATAGCTTGCTACTGAATACCACCAGGAAGTTCCTATTTGTCCATCAAGTAAACAGTATATATTATTGCCTTTAGTAAGTCCTCCAGACCAAGCCGAAGACCAAGAAATCGAAATTGCTTCATAACCCGTCACTGCATCTATTGTTGTACAAGGATTACTAGTTTGTAACCAACGATTATAACCACTAATTTCCGGGTATTGTAATAAGAATTCAAATTTTCCATTTGTGCTGCGGAATTCCTCTAAATGTGCTAATATACTATATTTATTACTCATATTACAATTTAATGCTTCATTTTCATCTGTGAATTTTCCATCTCCATTTTTATTATTTTGATATAATACTCTTACCCATATTGCTCCATCATCAGTAAAATATGCTGTTTGATATTTATAGTCTGTGTCACTTGTATAATAATAATACTCTTCATTAGTTCTACTAGTATCTTTTATAATTATTTTTTTACCATTTCCCTCAATTCTGCCTATTTCTCCAAAGTTGGTTGGGATTTGCCATATACCATTATATTCAAAATAGATGTCATTTTTTAATTCATACACAGAATTATTGCCGAATGTATAAATTTTTCCTCCCTCTTCTTTAATTGATATTTGCTCGCCACTACACATTTTTTCTAATTGTTCTTTGGTATAAATTGGTACTATATCTCCACCAAAATAACCTTCATAGATTTCTTGTTCTTCTCCTCTTTCATATATTTCCTTTGTTTGTTCACTTGCTTCTATTTGTGCTTGTCTTTTTGCTGCACTTAAAATAAATACACCTATTAAAAAAGTAATGAAAAACAAACACGATACAAGTACAAATAGTGTTATAGAACCTCTTTGTTCTTTTGCTCTTTTCATTTGTTACCTCCTATGCCAAGATTAACATATTTCTCTATTTTTATTATACGTTATACTAATTTTGATTGCAAGTTTTTTAGCCATTTTATTCTCTCTTTTTTAAGTATGATTTCTCTGTCTTCTTCTTTTATATTTTCTAGGGTTATGGTCTTTCCATTAACTGATTTTAACATACACTTTCCAATATGTGCAAAATTTGTATTTTTTTGATGTGTCTCACTACTTGTTTTGTCACACTCTACCACTACTTGCATCCCTTCTAGCCCCAAAGCTGACCTGTTTAGCATTACTAATAAATCTACTTGTTTTTCTGGTTTCATTTTTTCAAATATTCCTGCTCTCATATGTTCTTTAGTGGCAATTATTGCACATTTCTTCCATAATTTTGGAACTCCCAGTCTGTCTGATAATTTTTGTGCAAGAAAAACCCCTTCAATTTCATGTCCATAATGATGTGGTTGTATTTCCTTTGGAGTAGCTCCCTTTCCTAAATCGTGAACTAACACACCATATCTTACTTCTAATCTTTTTGTTAATTTTACTGATTTATCTAATGCTACCATAGTGTGGTTATAGCTATCTCCTTCAGGGTGAAATTTTATCGGTTGTAAACTTCCAATTAGTTGATTAATTTCTAAAAAATGTATATCAAGCAAGTTTGCTTTTTTTAAACTTTCAAAAAAAACAGATGGTCTTTGACTTGCTAATGCTTTTCGAAATTCTATAAAAATTCTTTCTCTTGGTAAAGTAAATAGCTCGCTTTTAAGGCTCTTCATCATTTCTATTGTGTTTTCTTCTATTGTAAACCCTAGTTCAGCAGCAAACCTTGCTATTCTATAAACTCTCAATGGGTCTTCCCTAAATTTCTCCGTCGTTGCTCTTAATATTTTTTGTTCTATATCTTTTTTTCCTTTGTATGGATCAATTAATTTTCCTGTTAATACATCTTCTGCCATACTATTTATTGTAATATCTCTTCTTTTCAAATCTTCTTCTATGGAAATACTATTTTTTGTTTCTATCTTAAATCCCTTATGCCCTCTTTCTACTTTTCTTTCCCTCCTCGCTAAAGCAAATTCTTTTCCTCCTAAATCAAATACTTCAAAATCTATTCCTCTAATATGTGCTTTTGGAAACAATTCTATAAATTTGTCTTGTGTAATACCTGTTACACAATAGTCTTCGTCATTTACTTTTCTTTTAAGCAATTTATCTCGTACTGCTCCTCCTACTAAATATAGATTTCCACCATTTTCTTTTATTTTTTTTGCTATTTCAATAATTTGCATTTTTTTCCCTTTCAAAGATTTTTTTTATATTATATCACATCTTTTTTATAACCATACAAAATTTTAATATATCTCACCCTTAACTTTGTTTAATTTCCTTGACTTTTTTTTGTTTTAGAAATATACTGTGTTTATTAAATTACGTTAAAGGAGGTTTTTAATATAAAAATGGGTGACTTGATTGAAATTAGGTGGCATGGTAGAGGAGGCCAAGGTGCTAAAACAGCTTCATTGCTTCTTGCAGACGCAGCTTTTAATACTGGAAAATATATTCAAGGTTTTCCTGAGTATGGACCTGAGAGAATGGGTGCTCCTATTACTGCATATAATCGCATTAGTAGCTGTCCAATTACTGTTCATAGCAATATTTACACCCCAGATTATGTTGTTGTTGTTGACGATACTCTTTTAGAATCTGTTAATGTAACAGCTGGTTTGAAAAAAGAAGGTGCCATTATTATTAACACAACAAAAGACTCAAATTATTTAAAAAATGTATTAAGAGATTATGAGGGAAGTATTTACACTATTGATGCACGTAAAGTATCGATGGAAGCATTAGGTCAATATTTTCCTAACACTCCAATGCTTGCTGCTGTTGTAAAAGTAAGTAATATTATGTCCGAGGAAGAATTTATGCAAGATATGGTTGGTTCGTTTAAGCATAAATTTGCAAAGAAACCGGAAGTTATTGCTGGAAATATGAAGGCTCTTGAGCTAGCTATGAAAGAAGTTAAAAAAATATAGGTGAACTTAATTTATGAGTTTACCAGTCTTTTTAAATTTACCAAACTATGAAAGGAGATTTTCTTTATGTGTGAAAAAATAAATAGCACTACACCATGGCAGGAGCTAACTACTGGTGGGACAATTTATAATGCAGGTAATGCAAGAGAATTTAAAACAGGTGATTGGCGTTCTTCTAAGCCAGTTTTTATATCTGAAAAATGCAAACAATGTGGATTATGTTTTCCTGTTTGTCCTGATGATGCTATTGTTGTAAATCAAGATCAAAAACGTGAAGACTTTAATTATGATTATTGCAAGGGTTGTGGTATATGTGCTAAGGTATGCCCTTTTGGCGCAATCGAAATGAAAGAAGTATAAGAAAGGATGAGTAAAAATGGGAATAAGAGAAAGATTAAGTGGAAACGAAGCTGCAGCCATTGCGATGAAACAAATTAATCCAGATGTTGTAGCTGCTTTTCCTATTACACCTTCTACAGAAATACCTCAATATTTTTCTAGCTTTGTAAGCAATGGTTCTGTGGATACAGAATTTGTAGCTGTTGAAAGTGAACATAGTGCAATGTCTGCTTGTATTGGTGCAGAGGCCGCTGGTGCAAGGGCTATGACTGCTACATCTTCTAATGGACTTTCCTTAATGTGGGAAATGATTTATATTGCCTCTAGTACGAGACTTCCAATTGTTATGTCTTTAGTTAACCGTGCAGTCTCTGGACCTCTCAATATTCATAATGACCATTCTGATGCAATGGGGGTTCGTGATAGTGGTTGGATTCAACTGTTTTCTGAAAATAACCAAGAGGCTTATGATAATTTATTAATGGCTCATAGAATTGCAGAACATAAAGATGTTTTATTGCCTTTAATGGTATGTCAAGATGGTTTTATAACTTCTCACTCTATTGAAAATATTGAACTTGTTGAAGATGAAAAAGTAAAAGAATTTGTTGGAACTTATAAACCTAAACATTACTTATTGAATACCGCAGAACCTATTGCTGTTGGTCCACTGGATTTACAAGCTTATTTATTTGAACATAAAAGAGCTCAAGCAGAAGCTATGAAAAATGCAAAAAAAGTAATTGCTTCTGTTTCAGCTGAATTTGAAAAAATGACTGGAAGACATTATGAGTTCTTTGAAAAGTACAAAATGGATGATAGTGAAATTGTTATTGTTTGTATGAATTCAACAGCTGGTACTGCTAAATATACTGCCGATTGTTTAAGAGAAAATGGTATTAAGGCTGGTGTATTGAAAGTACGTATGTTTAGGCCATTCCCTGCTGAGGAAATTGCCAAAGCTTTAGCAAATCAAAAAGCAGTTGCTGTATTAGATAAAGCAGACTCTTTAAATGCTGCTGGTGGTCCTTTGTTTGAGGATGTAACTTCTGCAATGTTTGTAAATGGGGTATTTGTGCCTACAGTTAATTATATTTATGGAATTGGTGGTAGAGATACAACCGAAAGTGAAATTCGAAATGTTTACATGGATTTAATAGAAATTGCAAAAAAAGGTAAAGCAGAAAATCCATACCGTTACTTGGGTGTAAGAAGTAAATAGAAAGGAGAAAATAAAATGGCTTATAATTTGAAAGAAATAATCGCGCAAAAACCTTCTCGTTTCACAGCAGGTCATAGAATGTGTGCTGGCTGTGGTGCTCCTCCTGTTGCAAGAATGATTCTTCGTGCTTTAAAGCCTGATGACCACGCTGTAATTGCAGGAGCTACTGGATGTATGGAAGTTTCTACTTTCATTTATCCTTATACATCTTGGACAGACTCTTTTATTCATACTGCTTTTGAATGTGCTGCTGCAACAGAATCTGGGGTAGAAGCAGCTTATAAAGCGATGAAACGTACTGGAAAACTTCCTGAAGATGTTAATACAAAATTTATTGCTTTTGGTGGAGATGGAGGGACTTATGATATAGGGCTACAAAGCTTATCTGGTGCAATGGAAAGGGGCCATGATATGGTCTATGTGTGCTATGATAATGGTGCTTATATGAATACTGGTATTCAACGTTCATCCGCTACTCCAAAGTTCGCAGATACAACAACTACTCCAGCTGGTTCAAAAATTCCTGGAAAAATGCAATCTAGGAAGGATTTAACAAAGATATTAGTTGCTCATCATATTCCTTATGCTGCTCAAAGTATTGGTATAAATAATTTTAAAGATTTATATGAAAAAGCTGAAAAGGCAATTTATACGCCGGGTCCTTCGTTCTTGAATGTATTGGCACCTTGTCCAAGGGGTTGGGGCTATAATACAGAAGATTTAATGACTATAAATAAGTTGGCTGTTGAAACTTGTTATTGGCCTTTATATGAAGTGGTAGATGGTAGATATATTATTAATTATAAACCAAAAACTCGATTACCTATTGAGGAGTTTTTAAAACCTCAAAAACGTTTTAAGCACATGTTTAAGCCTGGAAATGAATGGATGATTGAAGAGTTCCAAAAAGAAGTAGATGCTAGGTGGCAAGAATTAATAGATTTAGAGGAAATTACCAATAAATAATAATACAATAAAAAAAGAGGGGTACTATTTCTAGGACACCCTCTTTTTCTGCTATTTTCTGCTGTTTTTCAGTATAAACTTAAGAGCACCAATTTTACGTAATCTTCACTATTCTTCACCTGGTTCTGGTGCTTCAACTGGGCAAACTCCTCTACAGGTACCACAAGAAATACAGGTCTCTTGGTCGATTATATATCTTTCATCTCCCTCTGAAATACAACTTACAGGGCAAGCTCCTGCACATGCTCCGCACTTAATGCATTTGTCTGTAATTTTATATGCCATGTTTTCGCCTCCTCTCTTTGTCCATCTAGCTTCTCAAGTATATATGTTTTATCTACTTGAGCTATATGCAGTATATTACATATCTTCATCATTTATTGCATCTGCTTGTTCTAACTTTTCTAGTTTTCTCAGTTCTTCTAATTCTTCTGCATCTACATCTTCCATCTCATCTTTACCATCTGAATCTTTGATAACTTTTATATCATTTACATCATACCTTTTGAAAAAGATTTCCTCTTCATCATTTAGTTTTACCTTAACTCTTTCTTTTAGTGTTTCAATTCCACAAACTTCTCCCTCTCCATCTGGTGTTTTAACTATAGCTCCTATTTTAGGGAGTTTTTTTAGTTTTTCTTCATAAGCTTCTTGTTCATATTTTAAACAACACATTAATCTACCACAATTTCCGGATATTTTAGAAGGGTTTAATGATATGTTTTGTTCTTTTGCCATTTTTATGGAAACAGTTTCAAAATTCCCCAAAAAAGAACAACAACATAGCTCTCTTCCACATATTCCGTTTCCACCAATTCTTTTCACTTCATCTCTTACGCCTATTTGCCTTAATTCAATTCTTGTTTTAAAAACTGCAGCTAAATCTTTTACTAACTCTCTAAAATCTATCCTTCCATCAGCAGTAAAGTAAAAAACTATTTTGCTATTGTCAAATTTGTATTCTACCTCTGTTAAATTCATGTTTAATTTATGATATTTTATTTTTTCTTGGCATATTTTAAAAGCTTCCTCTTCTTTTCTTTTATTTTCTTCTTGATGTTTTCTATCTTTAGCTGTTGCTATTCGAATTACTTTTTTTAATGGTGCTATTAGTTTTTCGTCTGGGATTTGACGGTTTGATATTATAACTTCTCCAAATTCTTGCCCCATGGCTGTTTCTACTATAACATTATCCATTTTCTCGATTTCTAAGTTTCCAGGGTCAAAAAAGTAAATTTTCCCAGGCTTTTTAAATCGAACGCCTATTATATTTTTCATTTATCTCCTCCCATAGATGAAATAACATATCATCTATTGTCATATCAAAATTTGCATTTTGCTTCAATTTATTTTTAGCATTTTCCACAAGTTTAATGCATTCCAAAAATTTTTCTTCTATTTGAGCTTTCTTAAATAAAATAATATTTGCATAATCTAATATATCTTGTATGTCATCTTTTGCCTTGTATAATGTTTCGGATTTACGAATAACATCAATTTCATCAATTTTATCTAGTTGTTCGAAAATATTCCCGCACTTCTTCATAAAGTTCTTGTTTTTCTTTTATTTCATATGCTTTCCCTATACTTCCGTTCATTGCTTCTAGGAGATTATCGTCTACATATTGGAATAAATTTTCTTTTTTAATATATTGCCTTAAATCTTCTTTTGAAATTTTTTTAAATACTAGTTTTGTACATCTTGACTGAATAGTACTAAGCAAAGCATTTTCATTTGAACAAAGTAATATAATTACTGTGTATTCTGGTGGTTCTTCTAATGTTTTTAGTAAACAGTTTTGTGCTTCTTTTGTCATTGAGTTGCAATCTTCTATTATGTATACTTTTTTGTTCGACCTAATAGGTTTTTCAATTATTTTAGTCTGCAGCATACGAATTTGCTCTATTTTGATACTACTTCCATCTGGTGTTATAATGTAGAAATCTGGGTGGTTATTAGGATTTTCCTGATAATAAAAAATGTCTTCTTGATTATCACATAAAATATATCTAGCAAATTCCTTAGCAAAAAGCTTTTTTCCAATACCGCTTTCTCCAATAAATAAATAACTATGTAAAAAACGTCTAGTTGAAATTGTTTCTCGTAATATTTCTTTTATTTGTTCGTTTCCAACTATCGATTCAAAAGCCAATTTTTTTCCTCCTTAAATATTTAATCAACTTCTCCAAATAAGTTTAAAGGCCAAAAACGAATCCACACTTTGCTTTCTATTTTAGAGATTGGTACACAGCCAAATCTTCTACTATCTGTACTTTTACTTCGGTTATCCCCCATTAAAAATAGTGTACCTTCTGGGACAACCAAATCTGTATATACTCCATCTAATGCTGTTGTAAGTACATTACTTTCTAAATATGGTTCTTCTAGCAGTTCTCCATTAATATATACTTTATTGTTCTCGATTTTTATGTGTTCACCTGGTAATCCTATAACTCGTTTAATATAACTTGTTTTTCCTATTTCTAGAACATAATATACAAATTTTTCCCACAATCCTTGTGGTTCGTTATTGTATCTTGCAACTGGATTTGATAAGTCTGCTTCATATGCAGATATGAATACCGTACTAGGAGATTCAAATGTAACAATATCTCCTCTTTCAAAGTCTGCATGTGTTGTTCTTGCCCATCTATTTAAAATTAATCTTTGATCCTGTTTTAAAGTTGGATACATCGAAGGCTGTTTTACAATTGTAGGCGTTC
Source organism: uncultured Clostridia bacterium (assembly GCA_944392885.1). Classification (GTDB taxonomy): domain Bacteria; phylum Bacillota; class Clostridia; order TANB77; family CAG-508; genus UMGS1754. The sequence goes on along the minus strand of CALXYG010000030.1, from coordinate 5,920 downwards.
CAATATAATATCTAACAGCAAGAGCTAAAACTATAGCAATGACAATGCAATATAACCATTCTAATAATTCTTTTATCTTAGGATTGATTTGTAACATGTATTTTTGTATTCCTCCCTCTTTTTCCTTTTGTATTATATCGTAGTTTTGTATTTTTCGCAATATCTTTTTAAGCATAACTTGATTATCTTTGTATTGATTAATTTGTTTTTAGTATTTTGTAGGAATTCGGATAACAACTTCTGTTCCCTCTCCTACCTTACTTTTAATATCTATGCTTCCATTATTTCTATCTAGTATTTCTTTTGCAATTGAAAGGCCTAGTCCAGTTCCTCCCATTTCTCTTGTTCTTGCTTTATCAACACGATAAAAACGTTCGAATATCTTGCTTAAATCTTCTTCTGGTATACCTATTCCGTTGTCAATAATTTTAATATATGCATCATTATATACAAATCCTACATATACCTTAATAGTTCCGTTCTCAGAAGTATATTTTATGCTATTTGTTAATATGTTTAAAATAACTCTTTCCATACCGTATTTATCAGCATATACCAGTGGAACATTTGCTGTTACAAAACATTCTGTATGTTGGCTTTTTTTATCAATTTCTATTTTTAAGCTTTCTAGGCATTTTTTTGCCAATTCTCCTAAGTCGAATTCTGTTTTTTCCCATTTTGCTTCGTTATTATCATAACGAGAAAGTGTTAATAAATCGCTAACTAACCTTGCCATTCTTCTGGCTTCTGATGCTATTACTCCTAAAAATTTATCTTGTGTTTCTTTATCATAATCTCCTTCTAGTAGGGTGTCAGCATATCCCATAATAGATGTAATGGGAGTTTTTAGCTCATGTGAAACATCAGCTACGAATTCTTTTCTCATGTTGTCTAGTTTTACATGTTCTGTAATATCTTGAATAACGACAATAACTCCACTTGGTCTATTATTTTCGTTTGTAAATGGAGCAAAATATAAATTAACATTTTTTTCTTGTATATTTATTCTTTGTTCATATGATGTCCAATTTTCTAAATAAATTATCTTTTCTAAATTAATTTCTACCTTTAAGTGTTTAAATATTTTATCAAATGTATTATCTGCTGGAGTTAGTTTTAATAGTCTGGTTGCTGCTAGGTTAATATGAAGAATATTGCCTTCTATGTCAAAGGCTATAATTCCATCTGTCATATGAAGTAATATTGTTTCAATTTGTTTTTTTTGCCTAGATGCTTCATTTAAATTTTCTTGAAGTTCTGTTGTCATAATATTAAATGCTTTTACTAAATCTCCAACCTCAGTTTCTTCTTTTTCACTAGTTAAATATTTTACGTCAATTGTTTCACCTGCAGCAATTTTTTCTGCACTTTTTAAAATCTTTGCAATTGGTGCGATTGTTATTCTTATTGCAATTGCTCCAATAATACTTACTGCAATAGTGTAAATACCAATTGTTCCTAAAATTGCATATCCTGTTTTTTGCATTTTTGGTTCTATTAGTTGCTCATATTCAGCTGATACCATTAGTAACTCATTTTGAATTTGTTTTAATTCATAAATTGAAAATAATCCGATCAATGTTATTGTAACAATTCCAATTACAAGAAATATCAGTATCAATTTAAATCTGAAATTTTTTACCATAGTTGGTCTCCTTTATTATTGAGTATTTCTAGTTGATTAAAAACTACAAATTTGCTCTTTTTTCTAAAAAGACAGAAGTCATAAGTCAAGTTTTTACTGCGACTCCTAACTTCTGTTCTCTAATACCCTTCTTCTATTTGGATGCAATATAATAACCAACACCTCTTTTTGTAATTAGAATCTTTGGATTTGATGTATCTTCCTCTATTTTTTCTCGGATTCTTCTTACTGTAACATCTACTGTTCGAATATCTCCGTAATATTCATAGCCCCATACCTTTTCTAGTAAAATTTCTCTTGTTACAACTTGTCCAGGTTGCATTGCAAGATATTTTAATACTTCAAATTCTCTTAGAGTTAAGTCTACTACTTTACCTAAAATTTTCACTTCAAATTTGTCAAAATCTAATTCTAAGCTTCCAACTTTAACTATATTTTTTCCTTCTGATTTCTTATTTTTTGTATTTTCAATTTCTTGTGTGTTTAACTCAGCTTTACGTAAATTCGCCTTAATCCTTGCCATTAGTTCTCTTACACTAAAAGGTTTTGTTACATAATCGTCTGCACCTAATTCTAAACCTAATATTTTATCTATTTCTTCGTCTTTTGCAGTTAACATTAAAATTGGCACATTCAATGAATGGCGAATACGCTTACATGCTGCAAGTCCATCCATCTTTGGAAGCATTATATCTAGTAAAATTAAATCTGGTTTTTTTTCTAAAGCAATTTCTATTGCAGCTACTCCATCACCTGCTTCTAAAGTATTATATCCTTCTTTTTGCAAATTATATACTAATATATCTACAATTGGTTTTTCATCGTCTACAATAAGTATTGTTTTCTTTTCTTGTTCTTCTATGTTTTCCACAAAAGCTCCTCCTTTTTTTATGTTATATTTATTATATACCATATTCCGTAAATTTGTACAAGTTTTTTCTGAATATTTTCACTTATTTCTTTTTTCTTTTGGTGTTATGTTGACTTTTTTGTATAAAAATGGTAAAATGTTTACGGAAATAATTAATTGGAGGAATTATATATGGTTAAAATAAAATCATTTTTGTTTTTCATTGCACTTTTTATTGCACTTTTATTTATTTTAATTTTTATACCTACAAAAGTTAATGCTTCTGATAGTATCACTACAATTCAGTTTGTAGATACTAATTTATATATGGCTGTTAAATCTCAAATTCCCTCTAAAATTATTAATTCAAGTGATAATAATAAAACTATAATGATAACATACTCTAATTTAATGAGCATTCGCGGTTTAAATTTAGCAGGGAAAAATATAGTGTATTTGAACGGTCTTGACAAATTCTATAACTTGAGCAGCTTAAACTTGCGAGATAATTATATTAATAATGTATCTTATTTACGTACTTTAACTAATTTATCTTATTTGAATTTAGCTAACAATAGAATTAGTAATTTATCTTATTTATCTTATCTACCTAATTTAAATTATTTATATTTGGGAGATAATCTAATTTCAGATGTTTCTGTGATTGGCAGATTTACAAAGCTAAAGACATTATCTTTGGATAATAATCAAATTGCGGACATTTCTTCTTTTTCTTCTTTGCAGAATTTAACTACCTTGTCATTAGAGGCCAATCGCGTCAGTGATGTTTCTGCAATTGCTACACTTTCAAATTTAACTTCTCTAAATTTAAAGAATCAAGAGTATGAATATTCTCTTAATGGAAATGCATTGGCCAATATTAATACTAATGTAAATCTACCTACATTTTTCTTACAGGCTAAACAGTCAACTTCGCCTATATACACTGCATCTAGTTTTACTGTTACTGGAGCTAATATTGGTACTACTCCTTCCTATATTATACTCCGTAATACAACTGCCGGTCAGAAAACTGCAACTGTTAGAATAAATGGCGGGAATGCAGATGGTAGTACTTTAACATTGAAATATAACAGTGTTTTAATTACTGTAACTTCTTCAACATCTTCACCAGATACTATTTATGAAGGAGTTGGCGGAGCAATTTCATTTAGCGTTACAGCTAATGGCGAAACTTCTACTCAAGCTATTTCTTTTCAAATAATGAAAAATAATGTTGATGTTACTAACCAATTTTTAATTACCAAATCATCGTCTTCAAATATTTCGTATAATGTTCGTATTGGTGTTCCTAATTCAGTATCATCTGGTACATATATGTTATATGTTAAATACAATAATAAAACAGCAGTAAGTGGTAGTTTTGTTATTCATGAAAAAATTCCTGTTTCTTCTGTACAATTAAACTATACAAATCTTTCAATGAATGTAAATGAAAACACCGTTTTGAGGGCAACAGTATTTCCTTCTAATGCTACAAATCAGAATCTAAACTGGTATAGTAGCGCTCCATCAATTGTTTCTGTTAATCAAGATGGATCTATTACTGCTAAAGATGCAGGTACAGCAGTTATCACTGTGACATCACAAGATGGTAATAAGTCTGCAAATTGTACTATTGTGGTTTCTAAACCCGTTACAGGTGTTTCTCTTAACATGTCAAATACTGTTATTTTCCTAAATGAAACACAGCAATTGTTAGCTACAGTTACACCTTCTGATGCAACAAATAAGAATCTTGTTTGGCAATCTTCTAATTCGCAAATAGCAACTGTTACACAAACAGGTCTTGTTTACGGCAATTCAGTTGGTTCTACTTCTATTACTGTTACAACATTAGATGGTAATTATAGTGCAACTTGTCAAGTTGTAGTGAAAGAAAACGTTCCTACACCACCTGAAAATATTCCTGTTCAATCAGTTACGCTAAATAAAACCTCTCTTCAGCTTACAGAGGGAGATTCTGAAACATTAAAAGCAACTATATCCCCTACAAATGCAACAAATACAAAACTAGTTTGGTCTAGTGCTAACCCATCAATCGCTTCTGTTGACAGCACTGGAAAAGTTACAGCTAAAGCACTTGGTAGTACACAGATTATTGTGATTGCTGAAGATAATTCTGCGGGAACAAAACAGGCAATTTGTAATATAACGGTTACGGCACGTGAACTTATCTCTTCTAGTTATAAAATCGAAGGTAACCTTATTTTAGGAATTTCTCCATACAGCACGGTAAAAAGTTTTCTAGATCAGATTACAATACCTTTTTCTTATAAGTTATATAATGTTGTAGGAGATGAGCTTTCACAAGATTCCTTAGTTGGTACTGGAACACAATTAGTGTTGGATGGTTCCTTGCGTTATACCCTTGTTGTTACAGGTGATTTAACTGGTGATGGTAAACTTTTATCAAGTGATGTGCTAATTTTGAAGCGCCACCTTGTAAAAACAGAAACAATTTCTGGTATCTACGCTAAATCTGCAGATGTAAATATGAGTAGTTCTATTACTCTGACTGATCTATTACAATTAAAAATGGCCACTATTCATTTAATTGAATTTTAATTTGATATAACTCATCTTTAATTGATTTATGTGTACTTGTGGCAAATCTTCCTTTAAAAGAACACTTCTTCTACCTCTTTAATTAAACTATATATATTTAAGTTCTAAAGAAATGTAAAGATTTTTCTATGCAATAAAAAATGAGGGTTCCTATTTTAGGACACCCTCTTGCAGCTTATTGCATTTATAATTTATTGCTTTTACTTTAGAATAATAAGGATTCTACATTTCAGCTTCTATTTCAAAATTACCGCCATTTCCATCTAATTTTACAACTTTTTCTGGTACTTCATTACCATTTAGCCATATTTTTTCTATTCCACTTGTTTTTCCGTATGGGTTTCTTACTTTAATATGGTATACACTATTGTGATATCGATATCGAATACTGTATTCTTTCCAACTTGATGAAATGTTTGGCTTTATTTGTAGTTCTTTGTTTTCAACATTTAATCCTAAAATAGATTCTAACCCTGCCTGGTATAGCCATCCACTTGCACCTGTATACCATGTCCAGCCTCCTCGTCCAGCTAAATTTCCTTCTCCATATACATCTCCTGCTAGTACATATGGTTCAACCTTATATTTTTGCACAGCATCTTTTGATTTTGTGTGTTCAATCGGATTTATCATACGGAAATATTCTGTTGCTTTTTCACCAAATCCTAGTTTTGCTTCTGCCATAATTGCCCAAACTGCAGCATGAGTATATTGCAGTTGTGGACATTTTTTCTATCCTACTTTTTTCTCATAACTTTTTCTAGCACATATAAAATTTAATTTTTCTTTCATTTCTTGTAGTGGTTTAAAATTGAAATAAATATCAACTTGCTTGT
>CALXYG010000029.1 GCA_944392885.1 uncultured Clostridia bacterium | reverse complement strand
GATTTCTTTTCAGTACTTTTTTCTTTGTTCTGTGGTTTAGTTGTGGATTTAGTTGTAGTTTTGCTAGCTTTTTTACTTTTTGAAGTTTCTTCGTTCTTTGCATTATCTACTTCTTTATTGTCTTTTTCTAGAATTTTCTTTTCTTCGGATACTTTTTCAGTATCTTTTTTCGTTGTTCTAGGCATTTTATTCTCCCCCATATTTTTTATTTATTAATTACATTTCAAACTCATAAATAATGTTACTTATTATAACAATTGGTGCAGTTTCAGTTCTCAAAATCCTTTTTCCAAGTGTTACGCATTTAGCACCAGAGTTTATTAATTTATCAACTTCTTTCGTTGATAGTCCTCCTTCTGGTCCTATAACTACACCTATTTTTAACTTTTTGCTATTAAAACATTTTTCGTTTTGTTTTATTTCTTCTTGATTTTTCTTTGCTTGTTCTTCTTTTTCATTCTTCCTAATGCTATCATTCTCATAATCTTTAGCTGTATTCATTATAATTTCTTCGTCTTGTATATTTATATTATTTTTGAGTTTTTGTAATTCATTTTTTAATGTATTCTTCTCTTCATTTTCATATGCCAATAATATGATATCATACTTTTCGGTATTTTTGCAAATATTTTCTAGATTTATAACATTTTTTATTTCAGGAATCACATCACGCTTACTTTGTTTTGCAGCGGCCTCAGCAATTTTACTCCATCTCTCAATTTTTTTAGCCATAGACTTATGGTCTAATTTAACAACACATCTTTCCATTTCTACAGGAAAAATATTTTTCACTCCAAGTTCAGTCGTTTTCTGGATAATATACTCCATTTTGTCTGACTTAGGAAGGCCTTGAAACAAGTCAATATCAATAGGACATTCCACTGTTTCTATAGCTTCTTGCTGAATCTTACATTCAACACATTCTTTACAGATTCTTGTAATTGTTGTCATATAGCTTGTACCTGTATCTTTGTTGCAAATTATTATATTTTCTCCTACAGCTAGTCTTAGAACATTTGCTATGTGATTAACATCTTCACCTATTATTGTTGCTATGAAATTATTGCCTGTGTCGTTTGATTTACTTGTGTCTTCTGAAATTCTTGCATTATTTATCTTATTATTTTCTTCCACTATTTGGTTTGATTTTACAAAGAATTTGTACATATATTACTTCCTTTAATCTACTATTTCCATTTTGCACTCTTTTCCTTTAAATGCAAAAGCCTCCCATCAAATTCTTATGCCTAACCACATATGAACATATACAAAAAGCGATGTATAAATTCTATGATTTCACACATATAATTATACACCGCCTAAATTTTCTTGACAAGGCATTAATACAAATTTTAGTAACTTCTTATTTTACTTGACGTACAATTGAACACGGGAAGAGATGAATACACCGGAACTGCTCGTTATCGGTGTAAGAGCGGATGGCTACGTAGTTACTGCTAAAACCGTGATAACCACCTCTATTCACGCAAGGACTAGCACTACTTCCACCCGTACGACTTGAATACTCTGTAGTCCATTCTCTGCAATTTCCAAGTAAATCATGAACTTTACTATAATCGTCGTTTGTGTCAACACCAGTATTTTTTCTACTTCCCGTTCCTATATTCCCATAACTACTACTTGTAGTTGTTGCTAATGTATATCCTGCACTATTTGTTTGACATATAAAGTTTAATGCTGTATCCCATGCATAACTACTTATTAATTCACTTTCTACCGAACTTTCTTCTCCATACATTGCTTCTGCTTGGCTTTTTGCTGTATCTCTTGTTATCTCTACATATGGTACTACTCCTGCTTTACACACATTTCCTGTTCCTTGTTCATAACGTCCAATATAAAATCCTCCGTTTCCTCCATTTGCAATAGATTCGGCACTTGCTTTAAAAGCTGCAATTTGACTATAAGCTACTGAACGGCTATCTCCTTCGCCATAATAATAACTTTGTACAACTCCATCTCCATTTGATGCTGTTACTTCTGTTGCTCCACTTGATGTAAATGTTCTTCTTGCTAAATTATTCGTTAATTTTCCATCTTTTGTTCCGTCATTATCTACTGCATCAGTTACATTGTATGTCCCTGTTGGTATCCATACAAATTGATTACCTTTATCATCTTCTATTACTATTCCTTCTTCCACTTTTGTTCCGCTTTCTGCATCTAAATGAAATCCTCCTGGGATTACTACAGAATTTCCTGAATCGTCTTGTATTGTTGTTGTATTTTCAAACTTTGGTCCATCTTGTCCTTCTGTTGGCTTTGCATCTCCCATGTCTGGTATTTCTGGCTCTGTTGTGCTTACTTTTTCTTCTTTTTCTGCTGCATTTCCTAACTTATCTTTTACCATTACTTTTATTGTGTACTCTGTTGATGGTTGCAGTCCTGTATATTCTTTTGTATTTTCTGTTGTTGTTACTCCTTGTTGCACATTATCTATAAAATATGTGTACGTTTCACTTTCTGCTAATCCACTTTTATCAGTTGCTGTTACTACTACTGTTATTGTATTTTCAGTTGAACTGGTTTGTAAGCTTATACTTGGTCCTGTTGTATCTGGCTTATCTGGATTTTCATCTTCATTCCCATTCCCCGACATAATATTTAAGTATTAACTTAATAAAGTATTCATTTCTTCGCCTTCAGTCACTACACTATTTTGTGCCATATTTTGGGCTACTTGAGCCTGCTTTATTATTCCATTGTCTCCGGAATACTGTACTTATCGTTACCGTTGATAGTATGATTATTACCATTATCGTAATTACTAATGCCACTAAAGTTATACCGCTTTGATTTTTTGTTTTACTCTTATCTTGGAATTTTTCTACTCTTACCATTTTTCTACTCCTCTCTTGTTTATATTTAATTTTCTCCATGCTCTCATATTTTCAGTTCTTCTCCTCTTCTTATTTTTCTTTTGTTTTATTTTCTCCATTTTTGCTAGTTCTTATGCATTTCTTTGACAATTATATTTTATTTTTCACTATATAATGTTATATAAATTTAAAATGAACGGAGTAATTTAGAATGAAAAATTGTGGTAAATATGAAGATAATTTAAATGTTGTTGGACCTATATTACAAGAGAAACGTAAAGAAAAGAATATTTTTCTTGAAGCATTGTCTTCCAAGCTACTTTTGCTTGGTATAAACATTCCTGTTACAAGTTTACATAGAATAGAAAATAATCAAAGAACGGTTAGAGATTACGAAATATCTGCATTAGCTGTTGTTCTAGATATAGATGTAAATGAATTATTAGGACCAATTACTAAAAAGTTTCAAGCTTCATAAATCTTTGTATTTACCATTATTTCCTCATAAAGCTTTAGTTTTCTAATTTTGATTATACTTAATATTTAATAATCTATATATTTTTTGTGCTCATTCTTAGCCTATCTGTTTTATTTCAAGCTTTTCTCAGAATTTAAATTCACTGTTTTTTTTTTTTTGTATATTATTCTTTAAGAGATTTTTTTGTAAAAAGTTTTTATAATTTTAAATAACTTATAATTTAACACGCTAATTTTCCATAAATACAAGATTAGTTTCAATTTGTCGTAGAAATTTCTGCAAATTCTATACTTTTTTATTAATTATAAAAATTATTTCTCTGTTAAAAATCTGAAAGGAATGATTATATTATGAAAAAATTAGCCATTGTTGGTGCTACCGGATTAGTAGGTAGAACAGTTTTAAAAGTTCTAGAAGAAAAAAAACTTCTAATAGATGAATATGTGCTTTTCGCCTCTTCTAAATCTGCTGGTAAGATTTTAAAATTTATGGATAAGGACTATCAAGTACAGGAATTAAATGAAAATTCATTTGATAGCGGATTTGACTATGCCATATTCTCAGCAGGTGGCTCTACCTCAAAAAAATATGCTC
>CALXYG010000028.1 GCA_944392885.1 uncultured Clostridia bacterium | reverse complement strand
AATACTACTTTTTTTATGTTTTTTTCTATTGCTCTTTTTGCAATTAAAGCTCCCACTTCTTTAGCAGCTTCACAATTTGAATGTTTTGTTTTTATTTCTTTATCAAGTGTTGAAGCACTTGCTAGTGTTACTCCTGCTACATCGTCGATAATTTGTGTATATATATTTTGATTGCTTCTGTATACACACAATCTTGGACGTTCAGGTGTTCCACTAATTTTATTACGAACTTTTAAGTGTCTTTTTCTTCTTGTTTCTTTTCTGTTAATTTTCGTTATCATTACTCAATATTCCCTCCTTTTTTTATTAGTTATCGCTTAACTATAATTTTTTATTTTTTTCCTGCTTTTCCTTCTTTGCGTCTGATAACTTCTTCAGCATATTTAATACCTTTTCCACGATATACTTCTGGTGGTCTCTTTGTTCTGATAACAGCAGCGATTTGTCCAACTAATTCTTTATCTACACCTCTTACTATAATTTGGTTTGGATTTGGTACATCAAAAGTGATTCCTTTTGGTTCTTCCATTTCCACAGGATGTGAATAACCTAATGTTAAAATTAATTTCTTTCCTTGTTTTGCTGCTCTATAACCAACTCCGTTTACTTCTAGATTTCTTGTATATTCGTTAACAACTCCTTCAATCATATTATTAATTAAAGTTCTTGTTAAGCCATGTAAACTTCTATTTGCTGGTTCATCATCTGGTCTTTCTACAGTTATAACATTATCTTTTAACATTACTTTCATATTTGGGTGTAATTCTCTTTCTAAAGTCCCTTTTGGACCTTTTACACTAATTTTATTTTCATTTAAACTTACTTCCACACCAGCTGGTACCGTTATTGGACTATTTCCGATTCTTGACATTATTTTCCCCTCCTTTTTGTTTTAAAAAATATATGTTTTTCCTCTACCTTTTTACCAGATATATGCTAATATTTCTCCACCTAAATTTTCTTTTCGTGCTTCTTTGTCAGTCATAATCCCTTTAGATGTAGAAACCAATGCAATTCCTAATCCATTTAGAACTTTTGGAAGTTCTTCTTTGGAAGCATATACTCTTAATCCTGGCTTACTTATCCTTTTTAAACCAGAAATTACCTTAGCTCCCTTTTCATCATATTTTAATGATATTCTAATAACACCTTGGCTTTCATCCTTTATCTCTTCATATGCTCTTATGTAACCTTCTTTAAATAAAATGCCTGCAATTGCTTTTTTCATATTAGAAGATGGAATATCCACGGTTTTAAATTTTGAGTTATTAGCATTTCTTATTCTTGTTAACATATCTGCAATTGGATCTGTTGTATTCATGCTGTTTTTACCTCCTTTTTCCTATTTTTATATTTGGTATTTCGTTTTTATTCACTTCTTATTGTTTTTGCATTACCAACTAGCTTTCTTTACTCCTGGAATTTCTCCCTTATGTGCTAATTCTCTAAAGCAAACACGGCAAATACCATATTTACGAATATAGCTATGTGGTCTTCCACATAATTTACAACGATTATATTCTCTTGTTTTATATTTTTGTGGTCTTTGTTGTTTTGCAATTAACGATTTCTTAGCCATGAATTTCTCCCTTCTTTCTATTTGTTTTTAAACGGCATACCTAAAAGAGCTAATAACTCTTTTGCTTCTTCATCCGTCTTTGCTGTTGTAACAAATGCAATATCCATACCTCTTAATTTGTCAATTTTGTCATATTCAATCTCTGGGAAAATAAGTTGTTCTCTAATTCCCATTGAATAATTTCCTCTTCCATCAAATGAATTAGCAGATACCCCTCTGAAATCTCTTACTCTTGGTAGAGCTACATTAAATAATTTATAAGCAAAATCATACATTTTTCCAGCTCTTAAAGTAACTTTTAAGCCTATATTGGCTCCTTCTCTCAATTTAAAAGCTGCGATAGACTTTTTCGCTTTTGTTATAATTGGTTTTTGACCAGTTATAATTTGTAAATCATTCATTGCATTTTCTAATGATTTTGGGTTGTCTTTTACATCTCCTAATCCAATATTAATAATTATTTTATCTAACTTTGGTATTTGCATAACAGATTTATAACCAAATTTTTTCATTAACGCTGGTTTTACTTCTTTTTCATATTGTTCTTTTAATGTTTCCATCTCTATTTATTCCTCCTTTCTATTTAAGCTTGTTTCCGCATCTTTTACATACACGCACTTTTTGATCTTTTTCAATTTCATAACCAATTCTTGCTGGCTTATTGCATTTAGGGCAAACTACATTTACTTTACTACTATGAATAGAACATTCAATAGAAAGTATGCCACCTTCTTCACCTTGCTTTTTAGCTTTTACATGTTTTTTTCTTATATTAACACCTTTTACAATTATTTTTTCTGTTTTTGGAATTACTTCCAAAACTTCGCCTGTTTTTCCTTTATCATTTCCAGATAAAACTTGAACAGTATCACCTTTTTTTATTTTCATGATTTTCACCTCAATTCACTTTATCCTTGTGCATCTATAATCTGTAATATTCATTTATTATTAACTATTACAGTACTTCTGGAGCTAAAGATAAAATCTTCATATATTCCTTGTCTCTTAATTCTCTAGCCACTGGTCCAAATATACGTGTTCCTTTTGGATTTCCATCATCACGTATAATTACGGCTGCGTTCTCATCAAATCTTATATACGATCCATCTGGTCTTTTTGTAGGTTTTTTTGTTCTAACAACAACTGCTTTTACTACTTCTCCCTTTTTTACCATACCAACTGGAGCTGCAGTTTTTACAGATGCAATAATTACATCTCCTATTTTAGCAACTTTTCTATGAGAACCACCTAAGCAACGAATACACATAATCTCTTTTGCTCCGGTGTTATCAGCTACTTTTAATATTGATTGTTGCTGTACCATAATTGGTTCCTCCTTCTTTTCTTTTTGCGATATACGCTTATTTTATATCTGCCTTTTCAACTATTTCTACAAGTCTCCATCTCTTATCTTTTGATAATGGACGAGTCTCCATAACTCTTACTTTGTCTCCAATATTACATTCATTGTTTTCATCATGAGCTTTTAATTTGTATGTTCTTTTTACAATTTTCTTATACATTGGATGTTTTACACTTGTTTCAACAGATACTACTATTGTTTTATCCATCTTATTAGATGTAACAGTTCCAATAATTTCTTTGCGAAGATTTCTTTCTTCTGCCATTTTGCTTTCTCCTTTCCTTTAGGTTATCTAGTTTTTTATTTTTCTACTAAACCCCAAATTCTATTTAGCCATTTCTCTTTCTCTTAATACAGTTTTAATCTTAGCAATGTCTCTTCTAACCTCTCTGATTTTTAATGGATTATCTAATCCATTTGTTGCTAGTGAGAATCTTAGTTTAAATAATTCTTTTTTTAATTCATCTAACTCTTTTACTAGCTCTTCTGAAGACATTTCTCTAACTTTATTTATCTTCATTGCTATCACCCACCTCTTCTGCAGATTCTCTAACTACAAACTTTGTTTTAATTGGTAGCTTATGCATAGCAAGCCTTAATGCTTCTCTTGCTGTTTCTTCAGGGATTCCAGCAATTTCAAACATTACTCTTCCTGGCTTTACAACTGCTACCCAATATTCTGGGTTTCCTTTTCCACTACCCATACGAGTTTCCGCTGGTTTTTTTGTAATTGGTTTGTCTGGGAATATTTTAATCCAAACTTTACCACCTCTTTTTATGAAACGAGTCATCGCAATACGAGCAGCTTCAATTTGATTTGCCGTAATCCAGCCAGCTTCCATAGCTTGGAGTCCATATTCACCTTCACTAACATAATTACCTCTTAGTGTCTTTCCTCTCATTCTGCCTTTTTGTACTTTTCTATATTTTGTTCTTTTTGGCATTACTGGCATTATACTTCTCCTCCTTCCATTTTCTCTTTTTTGGTTGGAAGTATTTCACCTTTATATATCCATACTTTTACGCCTATTTTTCCATAGGTTGTATCTGCCTCATAGAATCCATAGTCTATATCAGCTCTTAATGTTTGTAATGGAATTGTACCTTCTTTATAGAATTCAGTTCTTGCCATATCAGCTCCACCTAATCTTCCAGATACAGATGTTTTGATTCCTAAAGCACCAGCCTTCATTGTTTTTTGCATACATTGTTTCATTGCTCTACGGAAAGAAATTCTTCTTTCTAACTGACTACAAATATTTTCAGCAACTAATGTAGCATCTAAGTCTGGAGATTTTACCTCAACAATATTTAGATTTACTTCTTTTCCTATCATTTTCTTTAATTCTTCTTTTAAACTTTCAGCTAAGTTTCCACCTTTGCCAATTACTAATCCTGGCTTTGCAGTATAAACATTTACTTTTACAAATTTCGCAGTTCTTTCAATTTCAACTTTAGAAATTCCTGCAACAAATAACTTTTTCTTAACATGTTCACGGATTTTATGGTCTTCAATTAGATAATCACTATAATGTTTTTTATCTGCATACCATTTTGAATCCCAATCTTTTATTATTCCTACTCTTAATCCATGTGGATGCATTTTCTGTCCCATGTTAAAATCCTCCTTTCTTCTACTTTCTTTCTCTTAACACAACTGTAATATGACTGGTTCTTTTTCTAATTTTAAATGCCGAACCTTTTGCTGCTGGTCTAATTCTTTTTAGGGTTGGTCCTTGATTTGCATAAATTTCAGCAATATAAAGGTTTGTTCTTGTCATATAATGATTATTTTCTGCATTCGCAATTGCAGATTTTAATAACTTCTCTAATATTTCAGAAGATGCTTTTGGATTATATTTTATGATTGCTAAAGCTTCGTCAACATTTTTTCCTCTTATTAAATCTGCTACTATTTTAACTTTTCTACTTGAAATTCTTGCATATTTTAATGTAGCCTCTGCCTGAGGAACAACTGTTACTGTTTCTTTATTATCTGCCACTTTTTTTCCCTCCTTATTTGGTTTTAACATTCTAGTAAATTGTTATTACACAAGTTCTAGATTTGTTTTTCAAATTATTTCTCTATTTTTTAACTGTAGTTGCTTTTTCTCCACTATGTCCCTTAAATGTTCTAGTTGGAGCAAATTCTCCTAACTTATGTCCTATCATTTCTTCTGTAATGTATACAGGAACATGTTTCCTTCCATCGTGAACTGCAATTGTGTGTCCAACCATTTGTGGATAAATTGTAGATGCTCTTGACCATGTTTTAAGTACCTCTTTGTTTCCTGTTTCATTCATTGCTTCTACTCTTTTTAAAAGCTCGCTAGCTACATATGGTTTTTTCTTACTCGATCTTGACATGTTTTATTTCCTCCTTTTCACGATAAACTTATTTGAAGGTTTGTTTTTCTTTCTTGTCTTGTAACCAAGTGCTGGTTTGCCCCAAGGAGTAAGTGGTCCACTATGTCCTACTGGCGCTCTTCCTTCACCACCACCATGAGGGTGATCTACTGGGTTCATAACAGAACCTCTAACAGTAGGACGAATTCCTAAATGTCTTGTACGACCTGCTTTTCCTAGTTTAATGTTTTCATAATCTGTATTTCCAATTGTTCCAATTGTCGCTCTACATTTTGCAAGCACCAGTCTCATTTCTCCTGAAGCTAAACGAATATGTGCATAGTTTCCCTCTTTTGCCATAAGCTGAGCTTCAGTTCCAGCAGCTCTTACAAGTTTTCCTCCTTGACCTGGATTTAATTCAATATTATGAATCATTGTACCTACCGGAATATTTTCAATTGGAAGGCAGTTACCAGGTTTAATATCTGCATTTGCTCCAGACATTACTTTATTTCCATCTGTTAATCCCAATGGAGCTAAAATATATGCTCTTTCTCCATCTTTGTATTCAATAAGTGCAATGTTAGCACTTCTATTTGGATCATATTCTATACCAATAACGGTAGCTTCCATATTATCCTTTTTACGTTTAAAATCAATTATTCTATATTTTTTTCTATTTCCTCCACCTTGATGTCTAACTGTAATTCTCCCATATGAATTTCTGCCTGCATGTTTTTTCTTAGTTTCAAGCAAAGATTTCTCTGGTTTCTTTTTTGTTATTTCACTAAAATCAGATACAGTCATATTTCTCGTAGATGGTGTAATTGGCTTATAATGTTTCATTCCCATTTTGTATAATCTCCTTACTATTAATTTTACGGTTTCCTTTCCTGGTCCGTATTCCAGATAATATTTGTTTTCCTGGTTATTTCCAGATAATTTTTTATTTATGCTGTAAATTCATCAATAGAGTTCTTATATTTCTTGGTTAATTTTACTTCTTTAGCACCTTTACTGTAATAAGATTCTTCTGCTGGGTTCATATCAATTTTTACAATTGCTTTTTTCCAGTCTGATGTCTTTCCTTGATGAACTCCTACTCTTTTTTGCTTTCCTCTTACCATTGCAGTATTTACTTTAATTACTTTTACTCCAAATAAAGATTCTACTGCATTTGCAATTTGAACTTTAGTAGCTTTTTTAGCTACTCTAAAGGTGTATTTCCCTTCTTGTATATCACTACTTGTTTTTTCTGTAATGATTGGTTTTATAACAATATCCTCTGGCAACATTATGCATACACCTCCTCAATTTTCTTAACAGCATCTAGAGTGAGTATAATTTTATCGCAATTTAATAATTCGTAAGCATTCATATTAGTTACTAATCCAGTTTTTACACCTTCAATATTTCTACTTGAATATTGTACATTTTCATTTTTCTCAGGTAATAAAATAAATACTTTTCCTTCTACTTTAAGATTGTTTAATATGTTTGCCATATTCTTTGTTTTTATTTCTTTTAATTCTAATTTATCTAAAATAATCATATTTTCTTCAGCTACTTTACTGCTTAATACAGATTTAACAGCAAGTCTCTTCTCTTTTTTATTAATGCGGTAACTATAAGAACGTGGTTTTGGTCCTAGTGCAATACCACCTTTAATCCAATGTGGTGCACGAATACTTCCTTGTCTTGCACGACCAGTTCCTTTTTGTCTCCATGGTTTTTTGCCACCACCTGAAACTTCAGCTCTTGTTTTTGTGCTTTGAGTTCCCTGTCTTTGATTAGCTAGATAGTTTACTACAACATTATGTACCACTTCTTCATTTGGAACTATTCCAAAAATTTCTTCTTTTAGCTCTACGTCACCGGCTTTTTTTCCATCTATATTGTATATGTTTACTTTAAGCATTTGTTTTTCCTCCTTTCGTCACCCTCTATTTTGCAGCCTTAACTGCATCTTTTATTTTTAAAACGCTTCCCTTAGCTCCAGGTACACTACCTTTTACTAATATAACATTTTTATCTAAATCAACTTTTACTACTTCTAAGTTCTGAATAGTAACTGTTCGATTACCCATGTGTCCTGGTAGTTTCTTACCTTTAAATACTCTACCTGGAGTTGAAGTTGCTCCCATAGAACCTGGTCTTCTATGATACATAGAACCATGACCCATTGGTCCACGGTGTTGTCCATGTCTTTTAATAACTCCTTGGAACCCTTTTCCTTTGCTTGTTCCTTGTATATCTACCATGTCTCCTACTGCGAAAGTATCAACTTTTATTTCGTTTCCGACAGCATATTCTGAAATATTGCATACTCTGAACTCTCTTAGGTATTTTTTAGGCTGTAATTTTAGTTTTGTAAACTGACCTTTTGCAGGTTTTGTTAATTTCTTTTCCTTAATTTCGCCAAAACTTAATTTAACAGCATCATATCCATCTGTTTCTACTGTTTTGACCTGAACTACATTACATGGTCCGGCTTCAATAACAGTTACAGGAATAACAACACCTTTTTGCCCAAAGATTTGTGTCATTCCAATTTTCTTTCCTATAATTGCTTTTTTCATTGTTTTTTTCCTCCTTTTTGAGAGATGAGATATAAAATAATTTATCTTATTGCTCTCAAGCTAGCAAATAACAAATAATTAATTTGCCTTTTGTCTTATTTTGTTTTGCATTTTTGTTAATAATATAAGCTCTAAATACCAATTTAAAACCTATAATTTGATTTCAATTTCAACACCAGCTGGTAAATCTAATTTCATTAAACTATCAACTGTTTTTTGTGTTGGGTAAAGAATGTCGATTACTCTTTTATGTGTTCTCATTTCAAATTGTTCTCTAGCATCTTTATGTTTGTGTGGAGAACGTAAGATTGTTACGACTTCTTTTTCTGTTGGAAGTGGAATTGGACCTGAAACTTTTGCCCCTGTTCTTTTAGCAGTATCTACTATTTTTTCAGCAGACTGATCTAAAACAACATAGTCATAAGCTTTTAATCTTATTCTGATTTTTTCGCTTCCTACATTTTGATTTGATGTTGCCATAAAATTTCCCTCCTTAATTTCAAATAGTCAGGGATGTATCTACTCCCTTTTGCAAATTTTAAATAAGGCTATAAAGCTACATGTGCTCGCCTATTTTAAATTTGCTTTCTGACCACTATTTTAGTTTATTGCTAAAATAAATACGGCATATGGCAAGTTTTCATCAACGCACCCTGGTGTTCCTTTTAACACCTTTTAAAAACCTAAAGTTCTGCATAAGTTCTTTAGGACAAGTGCTTTTTTCAACTTATCCGCCTGGTCTTAAGCCATGACATACTCCATGTGAGTTCCCTCCACCTAATTTGATGTAGCCACATCACACTTCATCGCAATTTCATGCTTAAGTATTATACAACTCTTTTTTATCTTTGTCAACTATATTTTAATGGATTTTTGTATTTGTCAAGTTAGCAAAATTTTCATTGCCAATGCAACAACTTTTTTTCTAAAATATGAATCTAAAAAACTTATGTCTCTTCCTTTTTTCAAGTTACTTTCAAATATTTCTGCAAAATACTATGCACAAGAAAAAACTGTGCAATTCAAAAATTTTTTTGAATTTACACAGTTAGATTTTAACACTCCTATATATATATTAAAAAATTCAAGCACTAATATTGACAAGCTCCTGTACCAACTTTTGCCCCCTGCCTTTAGGTAGGGGGCAAAAGTTGGTGCAGCGCTTACCAGATGTGTTCTAGCTTACGCCTTTTGATTCTTAATTTTATCCTCTTTTTTATTCGTAACAGGACTCAGCGCTACATGTAAAATGTGGTGCGGGACGAATTGCCGTAGCCGCTAGTGGTCGGAACGTTGTCGTTACGATAGCTGGCTGGGTAGAAATTGCCATTGACCGCACTGCTGTAGTAACTGCCTCGAACAACTCGATAGTTGCTAAAATGCGCTTCTGCTGTCCATTCTCGATGGTTACCTTCTAGGTCATAGATATTTCTCATACAATCTTGTTCATTTTTTTTTTTTTTTGCATGGTTTGTAGTTAAATCTATATCATTATGTCCTGTCTCTGGTTCTTCTCCTTGTTCTTTTAAGAATTTTATTACCTGGTCATACTGACATCCCCATATCATTTGTTTTTCTGTTCCACTATTTTTTATTGTTTTATATAAGCCATACCAGTTACCTGCTCCTAAATATGCTGTTTCTCCACTACCTCCATTACTACTTGCTGCTGTTAATACTGGCTGGCCTTTTTTACTTGTAGCTACTTCTACTCCTTCTACTGTCTCTCTTCCTATTTCATATCTACTTATATAAAATCCTCCATACCTCGCTACACTTTTTGCCATTACTGTAAATTCACTTTTTAAT
>CALXYG010000027.1 GCA_944392885.1 uncultured Clostridia bacterium | reverse complement strand
TGTTATTACTAATGCCACTAGTGTTATCCCTAACTCTTCTTTAGGATGTGTTTTCCTTTTTCCTTCTTTTTTCATCTTTCTTCCTCCTATGTTTTTTATTTTCCTTTTTTGCCTTCCCTATGTTGTTTTTTCCTTTTTGTAATTTTTTACAAAATTTTTTTGTTTTTGCTTTTCCCCTGTTGTTTATTGAAAAACTATTTTTCATAGTCTCCCCTTGTTTTTACTTTATTTTCACATCCTATTTATTTTTCAAGGTTCTTACTATTTTTTATAGCTTTTCTTTTATTTCTTCTTATGTTATATCTTTTTCACCTCTTTTGTCAATACTTTTTTTTATTTTTGAGACATATCTATTTTAAATCTATATTTAAATAAAAAACGGTCGAAATAATATATTTCATTGACCGCTTTTTATTACATAATTTTTAATATTCCTCATCAAATTTTGAAATTTTTTGATACATATCAGCATCTGGCCTAGACATATCTTCTCTTACTTGTTTTGGAATATAACTTCTAATGTCTGCAACTATTTTACAGTAATTGACCGCTTCTTCATAATCTCCTTTTAATATTTTCCCTATAATCATCTGTTGCGCTTCCTGAGCTGCTGGTACCTTTAATTTGCTACTTAATTCATAAAACCATCGCATATTCTTTAAAATCTGAACTCTCTGTTCATCTGAAATTAATGTAGAATCAATAAATTTATATAACATATATGACATATTTTTAGCATACATGTATCTATAAAATCTTAGTTGATTATGATTTTTAAAGTTCTCATAAATTGCTCGATATGAGCGATTTATTCTTTCAAAATAATCTGCTGAACAGTAAAATGAAACTGATTTTGTTTCATTACTTTGATTGCGTTGTCTATAACAGTAAACAATATCTTGTATATAATACACATTTTGTGATTCCATAAAAGAGTAGGTTGTAAAATATGCATCTTCACCTGGTACTCCTTCTAGGAAATGAATGTTGTGGTTTAGTATAAATTGGCGATTAAATATTTTGTTACATACAGACCCATTTAATACAAAAAATGATTTAGTGTAATCTGTAATACTTAACTTAAAATTAGTATATTTATCTAAATTAAAAATTGGTTTTTCCCATACTGTTCCATCTTCGTCTGCATTAATATAATTAGCTGTAATAAAATCCGCATTTTTTTCTTCCATGTTACGATACATTATTTCACATGCATTTTCTGGCAAAAAATCATCTGCATCTGCAAACATTAAATACTTTCCATGTGCAAGTTCTATACCTTTATTTCTTGCGGTACCTGCAATTTTATTGTTCTGTGGCAGTTTTACGGAAATAAAATTATCATATTTAGATGCGTATTCATCCATAATATCTCTACTATTATCTGTAGATAAATCATCTACCATTATAACTTCAATTTCTCTAAAATTCATTGTCTGTTTAATAATTGACTCTAATAATGTTCTTAAATATTTCTCGGCATTATATATTGGAACTGTCAATGTAATTTTGTACATAAAAATAACCCCCTATAAGTTCTTATTATACTACTTGAATAAATCAATTGTCAAATTTTGCAAAGATTCTTAAAAAAATCTTCATATTTATAATACAACTAATAGGGTGATAAAGTTTCGTTCTATTTATTTTCTTTACAAATGGCTTTAATATATTTTACATCATCTTGTTGCTCCATTTTAGCATTAATTTCTTTTGGCAAATCTTTTCGTACTTTTGCCAAAAAATCGCATAAAAAGATTGCTTGCTCATAATTATGCTCTTGTATTTTACTTAAAATTGCATTTATGGATTCTTCTGTGATAATAACTGCCTTCTCTTTTGGAAGAGAAAAAAACCATTCCATGAGTTTAAGTACTTCTTTTCTTTCTTCCAAACTTAACAATGTACTATCTACAAATTTATAAATCATAAATAAAATTGCCTTTGTAAAAAAGAATCTAAAAAATTCTTTATTATTGTATCTTGCAAATTGATTATAAATTTGTAAGTAACCTTGGTTATACCTTTTGAAATATACTAAATTACATTCATTACTAACAGATAAATTAGTTTTGTTTCTCATTCTGTAACAGTATACTACATGATTACAATAATATATTTTCTCTGCCTCTAGAAAAGAACGAATGCAGAAAAAAGCATCTTCTGCAGTAATTCCTTCTAAGAACTTTATATTTTTTTCTCTAATAAAAGATGTTACATATATTTTATTCCATACCGCCGAATCTAAAATAAAAAAGGATTTTGCATAATCTTCCATATTAACTTCAAAACAGTCGTACTTTTTTTTATCTACAACCGCTTCTTCCCATTTGGTACCATCCTCGTCCATATTACGGTAATTTGCTATAACACACTGAGCTCCTTGCTCTTCTATCGTATTATATAAAACTTCACATGCGTCTACTTCTAGCATATCGTCTGCATCCATATACATTGTGTATTTCCCAGTTGCTAGTTTAAAACCTTCATTTCTAGGCTTCCCTGCACTACCACTTTTTCTTTCTAATCTCATATATTCTATATTTGTATATTTTTCTACATATTGTTTAGCAATATATGTAGTTGCATCTTCTGAAGCATCATCTACTAAAATTAGTTGTATTTTTTCAAATCCAATTGTCTGTTTACAAACAGATTCAATTGCATCTTTTATATATTTTTCAGCATTGTACATTGGAATAATAATAGATATGGCATACATTTTACATTCCCCTAATTCATTTAATTTAATTTTATTCTATCCCAAATTTCATTTGTTTTTAAATATTGTTTATAATGTTCCTCTACTTTGTAGTCATATTCTCTTAATTGCTCTAATAAGCATGTACTATCATAATGAACAAATATATGGTTCATTTTTGTAATACACTCTTCTAAGGCTTTATATGTTTTGCTAATTTTTTTCTTATATTCTTGCCTGTTTGTAATGTATAGTAATAAAGGTTTATATTTAATCCAACCAATTGAAACATCTAAAAATCTTTTCTCGATTATTTGATCTTCTATTTTTATTTTTCTTAGCTGTCTTGGATAGTCTTCTTTCATAATACCTGTATATTTTAAAAAGCCATCATGAAAGTGATATACCGGAATTTTATACACTTGTGCATCTTGTAGCATTGTAGAAAAAAATGTGTCTTCTCCCCTTGCTTTAGGTGGATTATAAAAAGCTGGAATTTTATCTATTTTTTTTAAGTTAATACATAATCCAGAACCGGTTAGCCATTGGTTAGTTCCTACTTTGTCTAAAATAATTGGGTTTTTAGATTCCACAATTTCCTTTTGTGCATAAGTAATTCCATTTTGCTTCATTACCTCTTTTATCTTGTCCCAAAATACAACTTCATTACTAACTGCATCTATATAATTTTTAAAATCCTCTTCAGAGATGCAGGTATTAAAATCAATAGATGGTATTGGTGAAACATAACCGCAATGATAGCCTATTGTTATATTAGAATGTTCAATATATTTTCTATGTTCTGCCACATTTTCTTGTTTTTTCCATATAACAGTATTTTCTTCTTTCATACAAGCCACTGGATATTCATCATCATCCCAGTATAATAAATAGTCAATATTATTCTTTTTTGCACAATATAAAATAGTATTTCTAGCTCTTGCGTATCCGCTTCCCAAGAATAGGTCTACCTCATCTTTTGTTAAATTGTATTTTTTTTGTACGAACTCTTTTTCCTGAAGAATTTCTTGTTCACCTATATAAAAAATTTTAACTCCTGATTCATATACTTCTGGCTTTATATTATAAAAATCTTCTTTTAAACTTTTAGTATAATTTAAATCATACAAAATGAAGAAAGTTAAATTTGTTTCTGGACCTAATTGTTTTTGTATTTCTTGATAATAATTATTAATAATATTACATACATTTTTTCTTCCAGTCACAAAACCTATTCCAAATTCTAGCTTGCTCATTATTATCTCCTTTAAATTCTTTATACATTTTCTAATTGTTTATTTTTTGCATATTGGCTTAAATCTAATAAAAAGCGAATTTCATCATCTCTTGTTTTTGGGAAGTCTCCTTTATATTCATAAAAACCATTTTTGGTATAAAAATTTCTTGCTCTGGTTAATCTTTCATATGTTCCTAACTGTACAAATCGATAATTATTTTTTAAAGCATATTCTAAGCATAAGTCAAATAACTGTTGTGAAAGTCCATTACCCCTATATTCTTCTTTTACATATACTTTTTTTAGTAAGGCATTTTCTTCATCTATTTTTATAATTCCCATTGTACCAATGAATTCTTCTTCTATCTTAGCAAGCCATAATTTATTTTCTTCCATTAAATATTCTTCATTTGTAGCTTCTAAAATTTCTTTACTAAAATCGGTAAAACCATATTCTTCTACCATAATATCATACATTATTTTATTTACAACTTCTCTATATTCTTCTGTGTATTCTACTATTTCAACCATTTTACTCATCCTTTCTTAAGGCAGGATGAGTAATTAGTTAAGATTTCCTCTTCCTACCTTGTATTATTTTTATATTTACACGTTCGAATCGTTCGATTCATTATTGCTATCCCAATCCTTCCTTTATTGTTCTTAGAATTAAAATTCTAGTTACTTACATTTGGTCAGCTTGTATTAGCGCAATTAACAGATTTTGCGCTTTTTTTCTAAATTATTTCTTCTTTATAAGCAAATATACATTTTACTTTAACTAGCAAGCGCTATTATATAACAAATTGCATATTTTGTCAATTATTGACATGTGACAATATCAACAAAAAAACAATAATAAAACTAGTCATCCTCAATCTATTATATTTGAGAATTTTTGACTAGTTATTTATACATTTTTATAAGTAGTTCTAAATTATAGTTTGATTTACAAACTTATCTTTTCCTACCCCACATACTGGACATACCCAATCATTTGGTAAATCTTCAAAAGCAATTCCGGTTTCTTCAGGATTATATTCATAACCACATACTGAACATTTATACATTTTTTCACCCTCTTCCTTTAATTTAAACAAATTTTTTGAACCTATAGCAACTACTGCTACTACCATTAATGCAAATGAAAGTGCTTTCCATATTCCACTATCTAATAGTATAACCGCAAACATTCCAAATGTTGCACTAATTGCATAAAGAATTAAAACAGACTGTTTTTGGCTATACCCTTTTGCCATTAATCTATGATGCAAATGCCCTTTGTCTGGCATAACTATTGCTTTAATAGATTTTCCAGTTATTACCCTTCTTATAATTGCCCATAAGGTATCGAATATTGGTAATGCTAGTACAATAAGTGGTGCAATTATAACCATAACTGTATAGGTTTTTGCTATTCCTAAAATAGAGATAATAGCCAATAAAAAACCTAAAAAATTGGAACCTGTATCTCCCATAAATGTTTTAGCGGGGTTAAAGTTAAATGGTAAAAAGCCTATTAATGCTCCTGCTAATGCTGTTACTAATAATATTGCAATTAGTGGCGAATAATTTAGTGAAAAAATAATTAAAAGAGATAAACATGAAATAATACCAATTCCAGATGATAGTCCATCTAATCCATCTATTAAATTAATTGCATTTGTAATTCCTATTATCCATCCTAATGTAGTAATAATAGAAACTGGATAGTTTAGTCCTATTTCATTTAAAAATGGTAAATTTAAATTTTCAATCCTTATTCCACTATATATAACAATTATAGCAGCAATTAATTGCCCCGCTAGTTTTGTAGGTGGAGGTAAGTCTCTTGAATCATCAATAAAACAAGTAATAGCCAACACTATAATACCACATAAAAGTCCAATCATCTTAATGCCATACTGTTCTTGTCCAAATAAGTCTATAGTACCTTCTATACTCATTACAGCAAGTAAATAAGCCATTGATACTAAAAATCCTGAAACAATTGCAATTCCTCCAAGTCTCGGCATTGGCTTGCTATTAATTCTTCTTTCGTCTTTTGGCATATCTACAGCATCTACTTTCCTTGCCAGTTTTATGCTATAAGGTGTTACAACAAAAGATGTAATGCAGGCAAGTAAAAAGGCTATTGCAATATCTCCCCACATATAAACCTCCCCGATTTTATTTCATATTTTCTTTTTCAATTTCTTGTATCATTTGTAACCTTTCTGCATGCCTTCCTCCTTCAAACGAGGTGGCAAGCCAAATTCTTAAAATGCAAATTGCTTCATGTGTACTTAAATAATCTGCTCCTAGAGCTAGTACATTTGTGTTATTATGCATTCTAGAAAATTTTGCTGTTTCTTCATTATAAATTGGTGCACAATAAATTCCTTTAAATTTATTTGCCACTATTGCCATACCATATCCTGAACGGCAAACTAAAATACCTTTATTTGCTTTTTTTTCTTTTATCTTATTACAAACTTCTTTTGCCATAATTGGATAATCGGCTCTTTCTTCTGAATAAGTTCCAACATCTTCAAATGGAATTTGCTTTTCATTTAAATACCTTTTTATTTCTTCTTTTAATTTATATCCGCCATGGTCACACCCAATTGCTATCATTTTATTCCTCCTTTTATAATGCTTTTTTGCTTTCATTGTAATTTACTATATCACATGATAAATAAGATTACAAGACATACAAGTACAAATCTCCCTTTGCTAGATTTTTTATGCCATTTAATAATTAAAAAATATATACTAATATTGACATCTTCAAGCTGAAATTTTATTGACAAATGTCGAATTTTAGCATAATATAATTGTGTTAGGAGGATTATTATGTGGAAAGAATTTAAAGAATTTGCAATTAGAGGTAATATAATAGATTTAGCTGTTGGTGTTATTATACGGTGGGGCGTTCCAAAAAATTGTTACTTCTTTGGTTAATGATTTAATTATGCCTATTATATCTATTTTTACTGGTAGCGTGGACTTTAGTAATTTAAGTATTGTAGTTGCAAATACTTCAGTTAAATATGGTGCTTTTTTAACTACTGTTTTGGATTTTGTTATTATTGCATTTTCTATTTTTTTGATTATTCGTTATATCAATAAACTAAATAAGAAGATTGAAGAAGTGAAGGAAGATAGTATTAAAAAACTTGAAAAAAGCGGAAAGTTAAAAAGAAAAGTAGATACTCCACCACCTACTCCTACTACCAAAATTTGTCCATATTGTTTTTCAGAAATAAATATAAAGGCCACTCGATGCCCCCATTGTACTTCTGTCTTAGAAGAATCCTCTATAAATACATAAAAATTTTGTATTTATTAAATTATAACATATTTTGAAAAAAGCTTTTTGCTAAGTTAGTCTTTGTAAAAATGCAAATCACATGTCACTTGCTTTGCTCGGACTAATTATATTTTGCACATTTTTTAGAAATTTGCTTGCCAAATTGCGTTTACTGTGGTAAAATGGGTAAGATAAAAATATTTTACGCAATTTAAGGAGGTGCTAGAAATGCCAAATATCAAATCTGCAATTAAAAGAGTTCGTGTTATTGAAACAAAAACTACACAAAATAGTATGGTAAAAACTGCTTATAAAACAGCTGTTAAGTCTTTCAAAAAAGCAGTAGAAGAGGGAAATAAAGAAAATGCTCAAAAAGCTTTTATAGAAGCTACTAAAAAAATAGACCAAGCTTGCACAAAAGGTGTTATAAAAAAGAATACAGCTTCTAGAAAAAAATCTAGTTTAGCAAAATTGTTAAATACTATTAATTAAAAAACATATTTTTAAAGTTACTTGTGAATGTACAAGTAACTTTTTTAATCTTTCCCTTTACGTAATTTATTTGCTACAAATCCACATGCGAAAAATTGTGCAGCAAATATTATTGATGTTTTTACCAAAATAAAACCTGCTTTATAAATATCATATGAAACTGAATATGTGTTGTATGTAAGTAATAATACAATACCTATTATTCCTATTCCAAAGCAAAACGCAAAACCATTATTCATAATTTTAATAATTGAATTATCTAATTCTTTTAATTCAATTAACACTTTTTTTATCATACTTATTACCTCTTTTTCTAATATCATCTAAATTTATGTTAACATAAATTTAGATGATATTCAAAGGTAATTTTTTACAGTTGTTTTTTATTGTTTGTTAAGTTCTTCTAAAAACATTTTGTTTAACATCCCTGGATTAGCTTTTCCTTTTGTCTCTTTCATAGCCTGTCCAATTAGGAAACCAAGTGCTCTGTCTTTGCCTGCCTTATAGTCACTAATTGATTGTGGATTAGCAGCTAATATTTTGTTTACTACTTCAATAATAGCTCCCTCATCTGAAATTTGAACCCAACCGTTTTTCTCTATGATTTTATTTGGTTTTTCTGATGTATCAAACATTTCTAATAATACTTTTTTAGCAATACTTGTGCTAATAGTTCCCTTATCAATTAAACAAATTAATTCCCCTAAATCCTTTGCTGTAAATGGTATTTTATCAGCATTTATTTCCTTTTCATTTAAGATTCCAATAATGTCTGACATAATCCAATTACTTACAGCCTTTGGATTATTGCATACTTCTAGTGCTCCTTCAAAAAGATTAGAAAAGTATTTTGTTGATGTTAAAATATTAGCATCATACTCTGGCAAATTATAGTAGCTAATATATCTGTTCTTTCTACTTTCTGGAAGCTCTGGCATATTCCTTTTTATTTCTTCTACATATTCTTTTGAAATATGAATTAATGCCAAATCGGGTTCTGGGAAATAACGGTAATCTTGTGCATCCTCTTTGTCACGCATTGAAATGGTTTCTCCTTGTAGCTCATCCCAACGTAAGGTTTCCTGCTCTACTTTCCCTCCTGATTCTAATATATCAATTTGTCTTTTTACTTCATATGCTACCGCATTTTGAATAGCACGAAAAGAATTCATATTTTTCATTTCTGTTCTTGTTCCAAGTTTATTGTCTCCTTTTTTGCGTACAGAAACATTAACATCTGCACGCAAAGACCCTTCTTGCATTTTACAATCAGATACTTCAATATATTCTAAAATAGATTTCACTTTTTTTAAATATATATCCGCTTCTTCTGCACCTCGTATGTCTGGCTCAGATACGATTTCTATAAGTGGCACTCCTGCTCTATTTAGGTCAACAAAACTTCCTCCTCCATATTCATCATGATTTAGCTTTCCTGCATCTTCCTCAAAATGAATTCTTGTTATGCCAATTTTTTTCTTTCCGTCTTTTGTTTCTATCTCTATATAACCATTTTTGCAAAGGGGCATATCAAATTGGGAAATTTGATATGACTTTGGCAAATCTGGATAAAAGTAATTTTTTCTATCATTTTTGCTGTTTTCTGCGATATCACAATTCATTGCAATTCCTGCTTTTACTGCATATTCTACAACTTTTTCGTTTAATACTGGAAGTGTTCCTGGCATAGCCATGCAAACAGGGCAGCAATGTGTGTTAGGTTCTCCTCCAAAGTCAGTAGGACAGGAACAGAAAATCTTTGTTTTTGTTGATAATTCTGCATGTATTTCAAGTCCCATAACAACTTCATAATCTTCTTTGGCCATATTTTCCTCCTTATTACCCATTAATAATTTTTTATTAGTAGTAATTTTATAAATATTACAATTTTATTTTTTGAATTCTGGTTTATGTTTTTCTCTAAATTTTTCCTCTTGTTCATATGCATATGCTGTTTTAAGTAATAGCTCCTCTGTAAAATGATTTCCAATTAATTGGAACCCAATAGGCATACCAGTTTTATCAAGATTGCATGGTATTGATATTGCAGGCAATCCAGCTATATTTACCGACACAGTACAAATGTCTGCTAAATACATCTCTAGCGGATTTTTTGATCTTGTTCCTATATCAAATGCAACTGTTGGTGATGTAGGTGTTAATAGTACATCATATTTTGTAAATAGTTTCTTGAATTCTTGCTTTACCAATGTTCGTACTTTTTGAGCTTTTTTGTAGTATGCATCATAATAACCTGAAGAAAGTACATATGTTCCTAAGATAATTCTTCTTTTTGCTTCTGGTCCAAATCCTTCTTTTTTTGTTTTACGGTATAGCTCTTTTATGCTGTTATATTTCTTTGCTTGGTAACCATAGCGAATTCCGTCGAATCTACCTAAGTTAGAACTTGCTTCTGCACAAGCAATAATATAATATGTAGCAAGAGCATTATTATTTGCAGATATACTACATTCTTCTATAATTGCTCCCATTTGTTCATATTGTTTTGCTACTCTTAGTATTGCTTCTTTTACTTCAGGGTTAATGCCTTCTCCATAATATTCTTTTGGTAATCCAATTTTTAGTCCTTTTATATTATTTGAAAGTGCTTTAGTATAATCCTTTTTGTCCGTTTTTACAGAAGTAGAATCTTTTGGGTCATATCCTGCTATATAGTTTAACAATAGTGCACAATCTGTAACATCCTTTGTAATTGGTCCAATTTGATCTAGTGATGAGGCAAAAGCTACAAGTCCATAACGAGAAACTAGTCCATATGTTGGTTTTAATCCAACTACCCCACAAAAAGAAGCAGGCTGACGAATAGAACCTCCTGTATCTGAACCCAATGCCCATGGTACCATGTTCGCAGCCACAGCAGCTGCGCTTCCGCCACTGGAGCCACCTGGCACCTTGTTGATATTCCAAGGATTGTAGGTTTTGTGAAATGCTGAGTATTCTGTTGATGCTCCCATTGCAAATTCGTCCATGTTTAATTTACCCAAGATTAAACTGTTTTCTATTTTTTCAATAACAGTTGCATTATATGGTGAAACAAAATTTTCGAGCATTTTCGAGCTACATGTTGTTTTCATTTCTTTTGTGCAAATATTATCTTTGATACCAATTGGAATTGCTTTTGGATTTTGTTTTGCTTTTTCTATTAATTTCTCTCCTATTGTTACAAATGCTTGTACATCTTTTTCTTTTTCTTCTATTCTCTTTAAATAATTTTCTATAATATCAATTGATGTAATTTCCTTTTTTTCTAATTTCTCATTTAACTCGTGTACTGTAAGCTCATAAAGTTCCATATTTTCTCCCCTTTCCGCTTTTTAAATCATCTTTGGAATGTGGAACATCCCATTTTTTTGACTTGGCGCATTTTGCAAAAGTGCATCTTTGTCTTCAAATTCTTTTACTTCGTCCTTACGTAATATATTATATCTCTCATTTGCAGTAATACTTTCATCTAGATTATCTGTATTTACTTTGTTGATTTCATTTGCAAAGGCCAAAATATCTTCCATATCTTTTGTATATTTTTGTATTTCTTCTTCACTTAAATTTAGGTCTGCTAAATTTGCCATATGGATAATTTCCTCTCGACTAACATTCATCTAAAGCCACTCCTTTACTTAATTAATTGTTTTATTATATAATTTTTCCCATAAAAAAACAAGACCTATGGTCTTGTTTCTTTCTATTTTTCTATTCTTTTACTTCGGTATTATTATTTCCTATGTATTGTGCATTTCCGAAGCCTAAAATCATATAGAAAACAGGTGCAAGTAGAACTAAACCTACTGTAAATCCTCCACCTTTTCCAAATGCTTTTGCTAAATTATATGCTAAGTAAATTGTCATTCCTAGTGTTACAAAACCTCCAATTACTGGTATTACAGCTGCAAGATAACACAAAATCAACCATGGTGATAATCCTGCGATTTTGAATAAAATAACAAAATTGTAAATTGGAATAATTGCTTTCCAGCCTTCTTGCCCTGCTTTTGTGTAGATTTTCCACATAGCAATAATTTGAACAACTGCAATAGCCAATCCTATTAGCGTAAAAGTCATCATCATACCTGCTAAAGCTCCTCCAATTGTTCCAATAGTAGCAGCATCAGCATATGTTAGATTATAATCAGCATAATCGTACATATTTTTTCCCCCTTTTATTATATTATATTTTCATTTTCTCATATGTATCGACTTTTGTCAATTATATTCGATATTTTATATTTTATGGATTTTTTTTGTCCACTCACTTTAGTTTATCTTTACTACTTTGTTAAAAAAATACTCATCTAGCACTTTGTAATTACATAAATTACTTGTACAAAATGAGTAGTTTTTTAGGTCTTGTTTTGTCTGATTTATTATATCTATGCTTTTTTATTTTCCATAGTAACTATCTAATAGAATCTGTTTTAGTTCACTTACTAATGGTAATCTTGGATTTGCTGTAGTACATTGATCTTCAAATGCTCTGTCAGCTAACATGTCTACTTTTGATAAAAATTCCTTTTCATCAATTCCATGTTCTTTTAAACTCATTGGTATTTCAAGTTTTCTCATGAGTTCATAAATTGCTTTAATAAGGTCGTCTACTCCTTGTTCTATGCTGTCTACTTTAATTCCAATTCTTTGTGCCAATTTTGCATATTTCTGATCTGCTATAAAATATTCGTATTTTGGGAAAGATACAAATTTAGTTGGTTCTGAACTATTATACTTAATTACATAAGGAAGAAGAATAGCATTTGCTCTACCATGTGCAATATGGAATTCTGCTCCTAGCTTGTGTGCTAGAGAATGATTAATTCCTAAAAAGGCATTTGTAAATGCCATTCCTGCTATTGTACTTGCATTATGCATTTTTTCTCTTGCTAATTGATTATCTCCATGTTCATATGCTTCTACTAAATAATTAAATACTAATTCAACTGCTTTTTCTGATAAACCATCTGTATAATCTGATGCCATATTAGATACATAAGCTTCAATGGCATGTGTTAATACATCCATTCCTGTGTCTGCTGTAATTTTTTTTGGAAGAGACATAACCAAATCTGGATCTATTATAGCTACATCTGGTGTTAGTTCATAATCAGCAAGTGGATATTTTTTATCCAATTGTTTATCTGTAATAACGGCAAAGGATGTAACTTCTGAGCCTGTTCCTGATGTAGTTGGAATTGCTACCATTTTTGCTTTTTTTCCTAGTTTTGGAAATTTATATGTTCTTTTACGAATATCCATAAACTTTAATTTTAGTCCTTCTACATCAGCATCTGGATGTTCATAAAACAACCACATTCCTTTTGCTGCATCAATAGGGCTTCCACCCCCTAATGCAATTATAACATCTGGTTTAAATCTCTCTATTTCTTTTACTCCACGTTTAATTGTGTCAAAAGATGGGTCTGATTCTACATCTGAAAAAATTTCAGAGTGTACATATTGTTCTCTTTTTCTTAAGTGGTATAACACTTTATCTACATAGCCTAGTGAAACCATTGATTCATCAGTAATGATAAAGGCTCTTGTTATTTCTGGCATTTTCTCTAAATATGATATAGAGCCTGATTCAAAATAGATTTTTTCTGGAACTTTAAACCATTGCATATTAACTCTCCTTTTTGCTACTCTTTTTATATTTATTAAATTTACACTTGAAACATTTGCTGTTGTTGAATTTCCTCCAAATGTACCACATCCAAGAGTAAGAGATGGCATGTTTGTATTGTAAATGTCCCCAATTGCTCCATGAGTAGAAGGTGAATTAACTATAATTCTACCTGCCTTCATTTTCTCTGAAAATTTCAAAATTGTGTCTCTGTCTTCAGAATGAATAACTGCTGAATGTCCGAAGCCCTCCATATTCTATTAGTTGTTCTGCTCTATCTATTCCATGATTTGCATCTTCTACAATGTAATATGTTAAAACAGGACTTAATTTTTCTTTTGAAAATGGGAATTCTTCTCCTACACCTTTTTCATATACTACTAAAACCTTGGTGTTTTCAGGTACTTCGAAGCCCGCTTCTTTCGCTATTGTATATGGACTTTGCCCTGGCACATGAGATTTTAGTTTATAGCCTTTTTCACTATCAAACATACTATTTTTTAATTTTTCTTTTTCTTCTTCGTTTATGAAATAGCATCCTGCTTCTTTCATTAGTTTTTCAAATTCTTCATGAATACATTCATCAACTATTACCGCTTGCTCTGAAGCACAAATCATGCCATTATCAAATGATTTTGAAAGTACTAAATCATTGATTGAAGTTTTTAATTTTGCTGTTTTATCAATATAGCAAGGCACATTACCAGGTCCAACCCCTAATGCGGGTTTCCCACAAGAATATGCAGCTTTTACCATACCTGTTCCACCTGTGGCTAGTATTAAATTTACATCTGGGTGATTCATTAATAGTCTTGTTGCTAAGATTGATGGTTCTTCAATCCATAAAATACAATCTTCAGGTGCTCCTGCTTCAATTGCTGCATCTTTTAAGATTTTTGCGGCTTGTGTACTACATTTTTGTGCAGATGGGTGGAATCCAAATATAATAACATTTCGTGTTTTTGCTGAAATAATAGATTTAAACATTGTTGTAGAAGTTGGGTTTGTAACTGGAGTAACACCTGCTATAATACCAATTGGCTCTGCAATTTGCACATATCCTTCTTCTTCGTTTTCGCTGATAATTCCCACTGTTTTATCATATTTGATACTATGATAAATATATTCTGTTGCAAACATGTTTTTTGTGATTTTATCTTCGTATATTCCTCGTCCTGTTTCTTCTACTGCC
This sequence comes from uncultured Clostridia bacterium, assembly GCA_944392885.1. Lineage (GTDB taxonomy): Bacteria > Bacillota > Clostridia > TANB77 > CAG-508 > UMGS1754. Next base: position 7,779 of record CALXYG010000027.1, on the reverse strand, counting down.
ATTTTTGCCAATTCCATATGATGCTCTAAGCCTGCCATTGCCATATGTTTTACAATATTATCTACTTGCTCTTGATTTAATTTCATGTATTCTTCAGAGGCTTTTTTTGCCCTTTCTACAAGAATATTAATTTGTTCTTGTACTTTTTCCTCTTCACTTATATCATACGCCATTATTTTTTCCTCCTCTTAAAATCTATTTATTAGTATACCCAAAAAATATTTTTTTTGCAATAATATTTTTTAAGCTACAAAAAATGTAATTTTCTATAACTTAAAAAACCATTTAAACACATTATACGTGTTCAAATGGTTTTTTATTTTACTTATATAAATAATTTTGTGGATTTTTTATTTCCCCATTTACTCTTACTTCTAAGTGTAGGTGTGGTCCTGTGGAATTTCCTGTTGAGCCAACAGCAGAAATAATTTCACCACTTTCTACATTTTGCCCAGTAGTAACATAAATTTCATTACAATGTGCATAATATGTTTCTACTCCATTTCCATGAGATACAATAACTAGTTTTCCGTATGTGCCCCTATTTCCTGCATAAGTTACTGTTCCTGATGCAGCGACTGCAATAGGAGTTCCTGTACTTGCAGCTATATCTAGTCCTGTATGATATCCGCTTCTTCTTCCACCAAAACGAGATGTAATCGTTCCTGTTATTGGTGCACTTAATGTAATTCCATTAACTGTTGCACCTTGTTCTTTTAATTTCGTTTGAACAATTTCATCTTCATTTACTTTTGCAACTGCTACTTCTACTGTTTCTGGAACAATATCATTGCTATCATAAAGTTCTATTATTTTTAAGTCCAACTCTAAATCTTGATTAAATTCCTTTTTTATCTCATCTACTACATTTTGTGCCTCTTCTTTTGTTGATACAATAGCTTTTTGAGTTCCTGCTAATGTAATTGCATACCTCCTATAAGTAACAATTGCTGTATTTTTTACTGCCAACAATACCTCTTCTTCATTTGTTTTTTCTCCTGATTCCACAAATTTTAATTCATATTCTGGTAATTCCTTTAATGTAATAAATGCAATATCTCCATAAGTTGTTTCTGTATATTCTTGAAGTGTATTTTCTATTTCATTTTTGTTGGTTACCATTCCTATTTCTTTTCCTAGAAAAGTAACACTATATACTGGTTTGTATTTTATCCAAATAACAAGTGCTATTATTAGAAGACCAAATACTATTAATCCAATCCATCTTAAGCTTTCTTTTGTATAGTATTTAATTTTCTTGCTTAAAATAAAGTTCACTCTCCTTTTTTAAAACCTTTTAGCACAATACATTAATTATACTCTTTATTTTTAGCAATTTCAAATTAAATATTCAAATATATAGCAAAATAACCAAAATTATGTCTACTTAAGACTGTATTTTGGTTATCTTTTCCGTTTTTTCCTTTTTTTAACTCGTTTTTTCTCCTATTTACTCTGTTTTTTATCTGCTAGTAATGTAATTTTCCCATTATCACAAAACCATTTAATTGTATCTTCTAGTGTTTCTTTTATATCTCTAGTATGATAATTTAATTCTTTTTTGGCCTTTTCACTTGAAAATTGACTATTTGTTCCAACTGTATATACTGAGTATGAAGTAAATAATGCTTTTTGTTTTTTTATCTTATAATAAATTTCAGATAATAATCCTGTTGCATATGCAAACCACCTTGCTATTTTAAATTTTGGAGCCTTTACTCCTGTTATATCTTCTATTTGTTTCATTAAATCTTTTATACTTATATAGTTTCCTGCTAATATATAACAGTTTTTGTTTCTTCCCTTTTCCGCGGCTGCAATAATTCCTTCTGCCACATCTCTTACATCAACAAAATTATATCCTCCATCCAAATAAGCTCCTATTTTTTTATTAGCGCAATCGATTACCAGTTGCCCTAAATTTGACGGAATATATTCATATGGTCCAATTACACCTGAAGGATGTGTAATAATAATTTCTGTTTTTCCATTTGCTGAATTTAATAGATATTGAGTTGCCTCTGCTTTTGTCTTTGCATATGTTCCTACTAATTCTTTAGGATAAAATTCATTTGTTTCACTGATAATACCTTCTTTTGGCTCTTTAATAGCATGAACTGAACTTGTATATACTAATCTTTTTACATCCATTTTTTCACATGCTTCTAGAACATTTTTTGTTCCTTGTACATTAACTTCATACATCTTTTTTCTATTTCCATTTCCTATTTCTATAATACCAGCCAAGTGAAAAACAATGTCAGCTTTTTCAAACGCCATTTCTAATGATTTTATATCTCTTACATCTCCATATGCATATTTTATGGAAAGAGTACTTAAGTGACTTACATCTTCATTTTCTAATACAAATGCCGTAACTTCATATTTTCGTTCTACTAGTTTTCTTACTAATACATTTCCAATATGACCAGTAGCCCCTGTTACAACACATTTCATAATAATCACCTCTTGTTCTAAGCATATAACTGAAAAGTTAATTTTTTCTATACAATAAGGAAGGCATTTTGCTAAATAAAACTACTTTTGTTTTTCTAGCGACCGCCACCTCCGGCCTCCACCACCTCCGGCCTCCGCCGCCACCAGAAAATCCTCCTCCAAATCCTCCTCCGGAAGAACTTGATGAAGCTGCTATACTTGACTGATAAGCTCTTTGCATAGCGGTGTTAACTGAATTTACGAAGGAATTATTAAATCCTGTATGTGCTATTAAGTAGAAATATGTAGTGTTCATCATATAATCTTCATTTGAAAACTCTGGATATACTACTTTTAATTGTTCTAATACTTTATCTGCATTACCAAATAATGTAGCATATACTAAATATTTTTCCCATAATATAAGTTCTGGAACTTCTCTATCTTTTATCATTGAGAAATCTTCCATGTATTTTTTTAATCCTTCCCATTGCTCTTGCTCATCTACGCCTTTTTGGGTAAGTCCGTTTACTTTTCCACCCATAGTAAAACATGTCATTGCGTAAATTACAACAGGAATAATTGCAATTGACAACGATATTAAGCTAATTTCTAACAAACCTAATAAAAAGAATACCGTCATTGTTAATATAACTAATATTGTTATTCCTTTTGCAATCCATTGATCGTGTTTCTTTTTTAGTTCATTATCAAAATTTTTCTGTATTTCTTGTTCTTTTTTTGCCTGTTCTTCAATACGATTTAATTGAGCTAAAAACGATGTATTATTTTTCTTAGCATATTTTTCAAATTCTTTCATATTGAATTGATTATCTTCTTTAGCAATCTTTTTGAGTAATGTATAAATTGTTTCTTCGCTTTGTTTTAGTTTATCTGCTTCTTTATCTGGAATTAATTTAATTATTACTTCCTCGTTTTTTGGTGATTCTGGTTTTATTTCAAATGTAATATATTTTTTTAATGCTAAATCAAGCATTGTAGAAGATAATATTTTAGGCATTACCATACTTAAACTTGTCTTTCCATAATAATATAAAAAGCCTACTTCACTTGGAGAACTTTCTTCGTTTGGTATGTCTCTATAATATTCTAATTCTTGTGTTGGAACTATCTTTGGTGTTTCTTTTATTTTTTTAAAGTTTTTTACTGCTAGCCATATGAAAAAGGCTCCAATACCAGTACATATTACAAGACTGCCCCAAAACAATATTGCTTTATTTCGTTTTATTGCTTCTCTTTGAGCATTTGCTTCAACTGCCCACTGTGTTTCTTCTGCAATAATGTTTTGTAGCATTTCTTTATTACTTGTTATATTAGCTCCAGTAAACATTTCTGGTTCTAAAACAGCAACTCTTACTTCCAAATAAGTACCTGTAATAAATGGAGACATTTTAAATTTTATTGTTTGCTTATCTTCTCTTGTTATTTCACCATTTAACTGCCCATGTCCCCATACTCGCATATTATCTATGGTTTCTACCTCAGTAGGTAAGCTAACTATTCCTACTACTTCGTCTACTGGCACTTCAAAATTACTTCCTATAAACTGCCAATAGAGCTCAGCACAATCTGAGTACACTTTTATTGCATCTTCTACTGTATAACTGATTTCATAAATATGTTTTCCACTTGATTTATTGACACCCCATGCTATTTCAAAGTCTCCCTTGTAATATAGGGCATGAAAATAATCAGTATTTACATGATTTTTCCATTGTGTACTTTCTGAAAAATTATAATATTCATCTTCCTTTATTTCTGCTACACTTACATTTGTAATTCCACCATATTTACTAGAATCTGGCTCGAATGTTTTAAATAGCGTATTTGTCTCACCATTTATTTTTACTTCCCATCTCTCTTTTACATCCATGTTTCCATTCTCGTTTAAAACAGCCTCAAACTCTATTTTCTTTAGTTCAAAGTCTGATACTGCATTTACTTTATAGGAAATAGCAAATGCTAGTAATATTAGAGCAAATAGAATAAATATTTTTTTTGTTTTTCCCAATTTTTTCTCCCCCTTTAATTTTTATTTTATAGGAAAGTTAGAATATTTTCAAGAGAAAAACATTTACTTTTTTATGTTTTTTGTTTCTTTCTAAATGGAATTATCAGCGGTATTTTACTTTATTTTTGGAAACTATATATGCGCTTTCCAAATTTTATTTCGTTAACCTTTTTCTGAATTTCCATAATAATAATTGGGCAAATAGATATAATGGCAACTATTAGCCATTGTGTACTATTTAATGGAACACAATCAAATATGTTTGCTAAGTGTGAAATACTAACAACTCCAATTTGTAATATTGCTCCTAATAAAAAAGCACCTAATAAATATGGGTTTTCTAAAATACGCATTTTAAAAATAGATTCTTCGTTTTTTATATTAAAACTATGAACTAGTTCTAACATACTTAAACTAACAAAAGCCATTGCTCTACCTACAGCTAATCCATAAAATTTATTACCTATTGTAAATGCTAGTAAAGTTAATAATCCAATCATACAACCTTCTACTAATATTTTTCCAAAAAGTCCATCAGCAAATAAACTTTTATTGGCTTTTTCTGGTTTTCGATTCATTATACCTTCTTCTATTGGTTCTAATCCTAGTGCAATAGCAGGAAGTGAATCTGTTACTAGATTAATCCATAATAGGTGTAGTGCAAGTAGTGGTGATTCTAATCCTAGTAATAACCCGAACAAAGATTACTACAATTTCACCTATGTTTGTTGCAAGTAGAAAATGAATTGCTTTTTTTATATTATCTAATATGTGACGTCCTGTTTTTACTGCTTCTGCAATTGTTACAAAATTATCATCAGATAAAATCATGTCTGATGCGCTTTTTGCTACATCTGTTCCTCCTTTTCCCATCGATACTCCAATATCTGCCATTTTTAGTGCTGGTGCATCATTAACTCCATCGCCGGTCATTGCAACTATTTTGCCATTTGCTTGAAATGCTTTTACTATCTTAACTTTATGTTCTGGTGAAACTCTTGCAAACACAGAGTAATTCATTATTTCTTTTGAGAATTTTTCTTCATCAATTCTATCTAATTGTTCACCTGTAATTGCTATGTCTGTACCTTTCAAAATTCCTAGTTCTTTTGCGATTGCCTTGGCTGTTGCAATATGGTCACCAGTTATCATAACTGTTTTAATACCTGCCCTTCTGCACGTTTCTACTGCCTCTTTTACCCCTTCTCTTGGTGGGTCAATCATGCCAATTAATCCGAACAAATACTAGGTTTTGCTCTACATGTTCACTACTCAATACTGTTGGCAGTTTTGTTGTATCTAAATAGGCAACAGCTAACACACGCAGAGCTCTTTCTGCCATTTTTTGATTCACATATTGAATTTGTTCTATTCTTTTTTTATTTAATGCTTCTATTTTTCCATTATTATAGTCTTTAGTACACTTCTTTAGTAAAATATCTGGAGCCCCTTTTGTAATAATTCGATAGCCCATGTCAGTTTTGTGAATTGTTGTCATAAGTTTTCTAGAGGATTCAAATGGTATTTCTAAACTACGTGGAAATAACTTTTCTAATTCTGTTTTATAAATTCTATTATCTGTGGCTGCTCGCACAATAGCACTTTCTGTTGGGTCTCCTATAATTTCCCACTCTTCTCCTTCCTTTTGCAAAGTTGCATCATTACACAATGCCCCTAATTCTAATAGAAATTTGTTTGTATTTGTAATGTTTTTTTCTATACTGCTGTATGCATCTGTAACTTCTACAACCTTCATCTTGTTTTGGGTTAATGTACCTGTTTTGTCTGAACATATTACCTGACTACTTCCCAATGTTTCTACTGCAGGCAATTTTCTAATAATACAGTTTTTTTTGGTCATTTTTGTAACACCAATAGAAAGGAGTATTGCTACAATTGCTGGCAGTCCTTCTGGTATTGCAGCTACTGCTAGTCCTACTGATGTCATGAACATTTGTACCCACGGAATGTTTTTTAATATTCCAATGATAAAAATAAAACAACAAATGCAAATTGCACCAATCCCGAGGTTTTTACCTACTTCTCCCAATTTTCTTTGTAATGGGGTTTCTGGTGCTTCATCTGTTAAAATTAGTTTTGCTATTTGTCCAACTTTTGTTTTCATTCCAATATCACAAACAACAGCTTCTCCATGTCCACTTGTTACTGTTGTTGTGGCAAAAACCATATTTAGCATATCTCCAGTTTGTACTTTTTCTTCTAATATTGCAAGTGGATCTTTTGTAACCGGAACTGTTTCACCTGTCAAGGCCGATTCTTCTACTTCTAACTTAGAGGCTGTTAGAATACGGCTATCTGCTGGTACAAAGTTCCCACTTTCTAAAAATACAATATCTCCTGGTACTACATCTTCAATAGGGATCTCCTTTATTTTTCCATCTCTTCTTACTTTTGCTATTGGTGCAGACATTTTAGTTAAGGCTTCTAATGCCTTTTCTGCTTTGCTTTCTTGTATTAATCCCATACAAGCATTAAATACCACGATAGCGACAATTATAATTGAATCAATATATTCTCCAGTTCCTTCCCAATAAGACATAACAGCTGAAATTACCGCTGCAATTAACAATATAATTATCATAAAGTCATTAAATTGTTGCAAAAATTTTATAATTATGCTTGTTTTCTTTTTTTCTTCTAATTGATTTTTCCCATATTTTTTTTGTCTTGTACTTGCCTCTTGTTCTGTTAGTCCGAATTTAAAATCTGTCATAAGTTTTTTTCTAATTTCTTCCTTTGTCATTGTATGCCACATATTTTCTACACTCCTTTTTTATTTTTCTTTATTTATATATATGTGGACGAGCTGGAAATATGACAATAAATTTATACGAGTGTATTTCTAAATAGTTTTTTTATACTATAAATAAATACACTCGTATTATTTTTTTTATTTAACAAGTTTTAAATTTCTTTTATTGAACTTGCTTAGATTTTCGTAAAGATATTTTAAATGATTATTTAAATTTCATAGATAGTAATTTGCTAATCCCGTTTTCCTCCATTGTAATTCCATATACAGTATCAGCTGCTTCCATAGTCCCTTTTCTATGTGTAATTACCAAAAATTGTGTGGTTTTTGTAAACTTTTTCAGATAATCTGCGAATCGATATACATTTACATCATCTAAAGCTGCCTCAATTTCATCTAATACACAAAAAGGTGCTGGATTGATTTTTAAAATAGCAAATAGTAGTGCAATAGCAGTAAATGCTTTTTCTCCACCAGATAGTAACATCATATTTTGTAATTTTTTTCCTGGTGGTTGTGCTTCTATATCAATTCCACA
>CALXYG010000026.1 GCA_944392885.1 uncultured Clostridia bacterium | reverse complement strand
ACAATAGATGAACAAAGAAAGCTAATAGAGTTTTTAAATGAAGTTGATTATTCAAATTTCAAACACAAATATCTATTTTTGTTATTGCTTAGTACAGGAATGAGAATAGGTGAAGCTTTAGTGTTAGATTATACTAAAGACATTGACCTAGAAAAAGGAATTGTAATTATTAGAAGAACACAAACCAAAGATACAAAAGGAAAATCAAGGATAGGGGAATCAACAAAAACTTTTTCTGGACAAAGAACTATTGATTTAAATGATATTAGTAGGAAAGCACTTGAAGATGCTATGAATCATATCATTCCAAATAAGTTCCATTTATTATTCTATAATCCTACAAATAAACAATATGGATTATATGAAGAAGCTAGTATAAATTCTGCATTAAAACGAGCAGGATTGAAATTAGGAATTGGACTTTACGAAGAAGTTAATTCAAAAGGCAAAAAGGTAACAAGAACAGATATACACACTCACATGCTAAGAGGAACTTTTGCAACAAGATGCGCAGAGGCAAAAATTGCTCCAGTAGTATTAAAAGAAATATTAGGTCATTCAGATATATCTATTACAATGAAATACTATGTCGATATAGATACTGATTTTATTAAATCTGAAAACAAGAGTGTTGTTAATTATTTAATAAACAAAAATATATTTGGAGCAATAATGAATAAGCAGATAGTAGCTAGTTAAAATTTTAAAAAACTTATAAAAAAATACTGAAACTGTGCGAAATTTTAAAGCATTTAGAACTTTAAATGTTCCGCAAAAGTGTTCCGTAAAATAAAGTACAATCACTGCAAAGGCTGAAATATCAAAGAAAATAGTACAAAATGTCGAGTACTCGCCTCGACCATTAAAAAAATTTTTTAAGAAATTCTAAAAAATTTAAAAAGAGTGAAAAGGGTATTAACGATAAGATTTTCGTTGATACTCTTTCTATAATTTGTCTAAATATTTTACCACTCTTTTTTAAAGTTGATTATTTTTGAAATATACCCAATTAAACAGAAAAGTGCTAAAATAAAAGCATATACCAAAACATAACCTATAAATGCAAACTTACTTCTTTTTTCTGATTTACAATTAGTTTCTTTTAGCATATTTTTGCCATTAATTCCTCATGATTTCTTTACTCTATAGTATTCCCTTCATTCTTTACTAATATTATATCTGCATTTTTAATAATAGACAATCTATGTGCAATAAATTTTATCAATAGTTAGTATATCCATTGCTTTTTGTGCTAATCCTTCTGTTCTTGTATCAACAGAAAATGTTGCTTCATCTAGTATCAAGAATGGGATATTTTTTTCACCATTGCCCTTACAATTGTTAATAACTGACTCTTTCTTACCTCTTCTAATGACTAATTATTAATCTTGTTAAGCTTTTTATTTGATTATTCTGGCTCATTATATCCTTTTACCACATTGTATCCCAAATATATTTCTTCAATATGTTAATTTAGATTTCCTAATTTTTCTTTTAATATTCTACTATCTATTTCAATTATTTCAGTTATTGGGATTTTTGTTTCATTTTCTAATATAATATATTGCTTAAATTTATCAATTTTTCTTATTTTCCCAACTGTTGTAACATAATTTCCTCCATTTTTTTTGACATCTGGTATAAAATAAGTTATATGTACGGTTGGTCTTAATGTTATATATTCTAATATTATTCGCATTTTGGCATCTAAAAGATTTTTTCTTTCCAGATCTAACTCTATTTTAGGATTTGTTAATCTCGCTGTTTCATTAATTTCATCATTATATCCTGTCAGGGCTGCATATGGTGCAAATTGTGCCGCCCTTGATTGTATTGACATCTTTGGATGCTTGCTTGATATATGATGTGATAGGTGTATAATGCTTTCATATTTATTATTCATATTATTCCTTGTGCCCTCCAATTTGACCATTTCTTTCAATAGTTGTTCCTCCTTCTTGTAAATTCATTCCTTTAAGTATTGCATTTTTCCCATATTTTTTCTTTATTCCTATCATAGCCTTTTGTAATTCCAATTCCAATTCCAATTTTTCTTGTTGTTTTTGGATTTTTTTTTCCTGATAATTTGTAAATAAATTTATCTGTTCATTAAATGTATTATTTTTTTCTACTTGCACATCTTCTACATTATTGGCTACAATATTTAGTCTTCTTACTAATAATTGTTTATTTATAATTCTGTCATATAATTTCATTACAGCTTCTATGATTAGTTTTGTAGATGATGTTTTAGTGTCTAAATTAATTGTTCCGATGTGCATGTTTTGGAATGTCTCTTCCATATCTATCTGTTGCAATTTCACCTTTATAAGAATTACATATAAAAGGATTAGTCAAATTTTCTACATCATATCCAATTGTTAATACAATTTGATTAGTGATTAAATTTTTTTCTACTAAGTCTAATGTTAATAATTCTGTCATTTCTTTTACTATTAGTTTAGTTTTCTCATAATTGTATGGATAATGTAATACTTGACCTGAACTAATACTTTTAGTTTCAGGTTTATATGCTTTTATATTTTTAATTGTAACTGGTTCCCAACCCCAAGCATGGTCTATTAAAAGCTCTGCATTAACACCGAATAATTTAAACAGTAATTCTTCGTTTTCTATTGATGTTTCTGCAATGTCTCCCATTGTATAAATTCCATATCTCTCTAACTTTTTAGCATAGCCTTTACCAACTCTCCAAAAGTCAGTAATAGGTCTATGGTTCCACAATAATTTTCTATATGTCATCTCATCTAGTCCAGCAATTCTAACTCCATTCTGATTAGGTTCTACATGTTTTGCAACTATATCCATCGCTATTTTACAAAGATATAAATTAGTACCAATTCCAGCTGTTGCAGTTATACCTGTTTGTCTATGTACATCTTGTATTACTTTAGTTACTAATTCTTTTGATTTCATTTTATATGTTTTTAAATAATGAGTTATATCTATAAATACTTCGTCAACTGAATACACATATATGTCTTCTTCTGAAAACCATTTTAAATATATTTTATAAATATCTGTACTGTATTTCATATAATATGACATACGTGGTGGTGCTATTATATAGGACACTTTCAAATCTGGATTTTTCTTTAATTCTACATCATCATATGACAGACCAGTAAAACATTTATTAGACAATTTACTTTGCCTTTTTACATTTTCTTCCTTTATTTTTTGTATTACTTCAAATAATCTTGCTCTACCTGGTATTCCATAAGATTTAAGAGATGGACTAACAGCAAGACATATAGTTTTTTCTGTCCTACTTATATCAGCTACAACCAAATTCGTAGTCATCGGGTTTAATCCACGTTCTTTACATTCTACAGAAGCATAGAAGCTTTTTAAATCTATGGCAACATAAATATGTTGGTTTTTATCTTGCATATTATATCTCCTTATACATAGTTTATTTAGTAATAATATAGCATTTTTGCAATATTGTAAACACTTGTTCGCATTATTTTTTAAAAAAATAAACCTATTAGTAGTTTTATTTCTTATACAATTCATTCTAAAGCCAATGATTAGAACTCTTTTTGCTTTTTATATATTATCACTCAATTTTAGGTGCTTTATTGTCTTTTCCTTTAAGTTCAACAAAACAATATATTAAATTTTGTAATCTCCTTATCATAGTATAGATTCAAAGTTAAATTGGCGGAGTGGGTGGGATTCGAACCCACGTGCCCTTATTCAGGACAACCACATTTCCAATGTGGCTCGTTACGACCTCTTCGATACCACTCCATTTTTTTATAAATTGGATTTATTTATTATACATTTTATATGTTAACATATTTTTCTATATCTTTCAAGTTTTTCTCCTAGGGAAAGAATAAACATTTTCGTATTTTATTTAGTTTATTTTCAGTTATTGCTCTGTTGGCAATTTTATAATAAAAAATAATAGTATCCCAAAGCATAGATATTTACTTTGGAATACCAATATTAGAATTTTACACTATAACTACAAATGAATTCATCTTTGGGTTTTAAAAATATTGTTCCTTCTTTATCTACAAATTGTGTATTATTTTCTTTTTTGTCGGCTACCGCACACCATGGCTCAATACATAAAAACGGTGCATTCTCTTTTGACCATATAGCAAGATATGGAAAATCTTTAAATGTAAATTCTAATTCCTCTTGATTAGTTTCTTTGTTTTTTACCCATATTTTTTTTGATTTTAGTCCTTTCCAAATAATTGCATCATTTTTAAATGAATCTTGATTTAGGACAAATTGTTTTCCTATTCTTACTTTTTCTTCCTTTGAAATCAAACCTTCTTCAAGTTGATATCTTATAGCTTCCTCTTCATATTCAAATTCTATATAATTTTTTCCATAATCTAATTTGTATGCTGGATGTCCTCCAATTCCAAATGGCATTGTTTCTTTCCCTGAATTAAGCACTTTATATTCTGTTGTAACCGTATTATTATTCAAATAATACGTTACAGTTAATATAAAGTCATATGGAAATTTAGTAATAGTTTCTTCATTGCTCTTTAGCATATACGATTGCACATTTTCTTTATATTCTATTGTTTCAAATATCATATCTCGTGCAAATCCATGCTGTGTCATTTGATATGTACATCCTTTTATCTTTGTTTTATCATCTTTTAATTTACCAACAATGGGGAAAAGAATTGGACTATGTCTTTTCCAAGCTGTTTTTCCATCATGTAATCTCTCTTTTCCGTTATATTGAATACTTATAAGTTCCGCTCCTTCAGCTTTTGATTGTATTTTCATTATTATTTCCTCCTTTTTTTATTATTATATCATATTACCTTTATCAAAAACATAATCTAAAATAAAAACTAATTCTGTATATGGAGGTTTTATGGAAACTCTTAAATTACGGTTCTTCTGGTCCTGTTGTTGACCTGTTACAAAGTACTCTTGCTAAATTAGGATATTATTCTGGAAAAATTGACGGTTTTTTTGGTTCTTCCACTACTTTAGCTGTTCAAAATTTTCAAAGAGATTTTGGATTAATCCCTGATGGTATTGTTGGCTCTTTAACTTGGGATTTACTATTTCCATATTTAAATGGCTATAGTGTATATACCGTCTGTTCACGGTGATAGCTTATTTTCTATTGCATCACAGTTTCAAACTCGTATTAGTCGTATTTTGTTTGCAAATCCTGGTCTTGAGTCTGATACAATTTTTCCAGGACAAAGATTAATCGTTCCATTTGGTGAAGTTGTACCAACTGATGTAAGATATACTTATGATTTATTAAAAATGAACTTAACAGCACTAAAACGAATTTACCCGTTTATTCAAATACAAACTATTGGTAGTAGTGTTTTGGGTAAAGAATTGTTTGTAATTCATATAGGGCAAGGTGTTAAAGAGGTTTTTTATAACGCATCTTTCCATGCAAATGAATGGATTACAACTCCTGTTTTAATGAAATTTTTGGAAGATTACTGTATATCTTATGTTACAAATTCAGACATTTACGGTTATCAGAGCAGAAATTTATTTAATACTGTTTCATTATATTTAATTCCAATGGTAAATCCTGATGGTGTAGACTTGGTAACTGGTGCAATTAATAAGTCTTCACCTGCTTATGAGCAAGCAAGAAATATTTCAGATAAATATCCATCTATCGTTTTTCCTTCAGGTTGGAAGGCTAATATTACAGGTGTGGATTTAAATTTACAATTTCCTGCTGGTTGGGAACAAGCTAAGGAAATAAAGTATTCTCAAGGTTTTACATCACCTGCTCCTCGAGACTTTGTTGGCAGCTCTCCTTTGGTTGCACCGGAGGCTGTTGCCATGTACCGCTTTACAATTCTTCACAACTTTCATTTAGTTATTGCTTATCATACTCAGGGCAGAGAGATATATTGGCAATTTCAAAGCTATACCCCAAAAGATGCTTCTAATATTGGTATGCAATTTGCTAATTCAAGTGGTTACCTTTTAACTGATGTACCATTTAACTCCAGTTTTGCCGGTTATAAAGATTGGTTTATCCAAGAATATAATCGCCCAGGTTTTACAATTGAA
>CALXYG010000025.1 GCA_944392885.1 uncultured Clostridia bacterium | reverse complement strand
TATTTGCCTGTTTATATAAAGACATTAATTTATCTTCTGGAGCAACAATCTCTCCTTGATGTCTATTATCTCCTATCATTGCTAATTGTGGTGTATTTGCCTTTACATATCCACCTTCTGCTAATCTTGGCAATGATAATGTTCCTATTTTTCCTATTTTAACCCCTGGTATTAAATTTATTAAATCAATACCACCATTAATTAAACTAATTGCTTTATTTATCGTTTTTTCAATTAATGATATTACTCCATTAATTCCACTTTTTACAGCATTTGAAATCGCATTTCCTATGCTTGTTCCTAAGTTACTAAAGGTATTTTTTATACTATTCCAAATACCTGAAAAGAAACTTCCTATATTACTAAATACTCTTGTAATTCCGTTATAAGCTTGTTGAAATATATTAGTAAACCACTGTCCAGCATTACTCCATGCATTTTTTATTCCTTCCCAACATTTAGTTCCTGCATCCTTTACTGTATCCCAATTCTTAATTAAAATATAAATACCTGCTACTAATGCTGCAATTGCTGCAATAACTAAAGTTATAGGAGATGTTAATACGGCCAATGCTGCATTAAACAACCATGTTGCTGCTGTTGCTGCTGTAGTTGCAACTGTACTAGCTATTGTAGCAGCTGTATCTGCAGTTTTCATTGCCGTATTTATTACCCACTGGGCAGCTTGTTTAACTAATGCTGCTGTTCCAGATGCAATACTAACTACAAAATCTTTAGCATACATTAAAGTTAAAGCCACTGTTTCTGCTTTATCTGCTAGTTTTGCTATGGTTCCACTAATTATAGCTGATGTAATTCCATTTAGTGCTGCAATTATACCTCCAGACTGTGCTATAAATGACATTAATTCTATAGTTTTCCAAGCTCCAAAAAATCCTAATACAGCTATCTCCATATTAGTCACTATTGTTTGGTTGTCAGACATCCAATCTCCAATTCTTGTAAGTATGTCTGCTAATCCATTTAAAGAATTAACAATAACTCCTCCTGTCCATGAAGCTATAGGTTGTAAAAAGTTATCCCAAAACCATTGAAATATTGGTTTAAATGCCTCTATTAAAGGATTTAATACTTTTAAAGCTCCTGCTATTAAATTTAAAAAAGATGGCAACACATCTTGTATTGTCCACTTAGCTAATGGGACTAATGCATTATCATATAACCACTTTAAACCATCTTTTATATTAGTTATCAATGGTTCTGCTGCTTCTTTTATTCTGCCAAATGAATTAATAAGTGGCTCAAAATTAATGTTTCCAAATATTTTTCCAATGTCAGATACTTGCTGTTTAATGCCATCTGTTAAACTTAAACTTCCAGTATCTATGTTTCCTCCTGTTCCACTTTCACTAGAAGAACTATCATTATTTTTTAATACTTGAGCAGTATCAAATGAAGCAAGATTTTTTAAATCTTTTGAACTTTTTTTAGCACTTTCTCCGATTTCACTAACAGCATTACTTGCATTTGAAGCATCATTTACTAAATTTGAAATAGCACTAGAATTATTATCTCCTCCTGCATTTCCAAAAATCATTTCTGTAAATGACTTAAAAGCATCTGCAAGGACCTGTAATTTGCTTATTACTAAATTTATTCCTTGAACTATTGGTGTAAATAAATTAATAAATCCTTGACCTAAAGTTGCTTTTAATTCGTCAAACCTTAAACTTAATACTCTTGTCTGATTAGCCCAACTATCAGATGTTCTTGCAAAATCTCCTTGTGCCAAGCTCAATTTATCTAGAACAAATTGATATCTTAATGCTGTTTTTTCTTGTTCAGACATTTTGGCCGTTGTTTTACCAAATCCATTAGCCATAGCATATTGGTCTAATGCAGTCTGAGTCATTACAATTCCTAAATCTTTAAGTGTTTCTGTTTCACCAGTAAATACAGATTTTAGTTTTGTAAATGCTTCATCACTACTTAAATTATAAAAAGATGCAACATCTCCAACTAAACCTGTTAATGTTTCAGACATTTTTAGAGCCGCTTGATTATTAAAGTCAAATGCCTTAGCCATTGCGCCAAAAGTACCAACATATTTTTTGGTTACTGTTTGTCCTAGTCCGAATTGATCTATTGCATTTTTGGCAAATTCATTAACCTGTGTATTTAAATTTCCAAATGTAACATCTACAACATTTTGTACTTCTGTTAAATTTGAACCTAATTTTAAACAACTTTTGGTAAAATCTACAACTGCTTTAACTGAAAAAGCAGTTATTGCAACTTTACCTATATTTTTTAAAGAGTTTTCTATTCCCGAGCTTTTTATAGTATTACTAGTATTTTTTAAACTTTTATTGAATGGATTCGAATTTAATAATAATTCAAAATCTACTGCCCCTACATTAGTACTCATACCTGCTTTTCCTCCCTTTACTTTTTTATAAATTTTAGAAATTGCAGGTATTGGCTAACTACTCACTATTTTTAGTCGTGTTGCTCACTCTGTCTTTTTTTATATTTATTTTTATTATTTCTTTACATCTAGTGCATTTTATTTCCCCAACACAAATATTGGCCTTTAATAAAAGTTGGTTGCATCTTGGACATCTTATTTCTTTCATTTGCTATCACCAGCCATTTCCTTAAACATTTTTTGGAATTCGGCAATAACTTTCTTAAATTCATATTTATCCATATTTTGAGCCATTTTATTTCTGTATTTCCATCTTATATTTTTTTGTTCTTGAGTAAAATATTTCAATTTTTCTTTATCTTCTTCACTTCTTATTTCAACGATATTCCCCAAAGGTGTATCATGCATAAGTCCAGAAATATCACTACATAGCTCAGCCCAACTCATATTATCTATTTCTTTTCTAATACTGTATCCATACTGTGTTTTTAAACTAGATGCGATTAATTCCCAATCTTCTTCAAAATCGTACCACGTTTCACTACTTGATTGAGGTTTGAAATCGTTTTTCCATTTCCTCATATGATATCTCATTTATTTGTGCCATTATTGCTATAATAACTGTTTGTAATTGTTTTACAGTCAAATCCATATCATATATATCTTTTCTTGCTTTCTTTCCTAAAAGCAATTCTATTACATCAAACATAGCTTCAAAAGAATTATCTTTCTTGAATATTTCTTGAGCTTTTATCATTGTTTTGGCCCCACAATTAACTTCATATGTTTTTCCTTCTGCAATAGTTATTTCTTGTTTCTCTATTCCTAATTTATCTGTAATATTTAAATTCATAATTTTCCTCCTAAAATTTATAAAAAAATAAAGGGACAGCCTGTCCCTAATTTTAAACTGATGCTCCTGCTTCTGTATAAGTTGGCTTTCCATTTGACA
>CALXYG010000024.1 GCA_944392885.1 uncultured Clostridia bacterium | reverse complement strand
TAATTTTAAAGAAATAAAACAAATTGCAAAAGAGTTCTTAAAGATGGAAAAGCCAAATAAAATGATATTAGAAAAGTTAATTGAACGAATTGAATTTGACAAAGAAAAAAACATCAAAATTAAATTTGCTTTTCAAAATCATCCTAATATTAGGATGAAATAAGAGCATATAAATAAATTAATAGAAGCGGTTAAAAAATCGCTAAAAAATAGACATTAAGAAATTAAGAAATCATACTGTGAATCACAAAAGTTTACCAACTCTTTCTGATGAGGAGTTAAAAGAAGAAATTATGAAATTGCATACAGCAGTATTTGAAAAGACAGGTTATGAAATGAAATATTTAAGACCACCAAAAGGAGAGTATAGTCAGAGAACACTTGATATAGCACAAAGTATAGGTTATACAACCGTAATGTGGAGCTTTGCATATGATGATTGGGATGAGGCAAAACAAGGAAGAGAGGAATATGCTAAGAAAAAAATACTAGATAACATCCATCCCGGGGCTGTTATTTTATTACACGGAAGCTCAAAAGACAATTGTAATGTTTTAGATTCGTGCATAAAAGAAATACGAAAAATGGGCTATGAATTTAAAACATTAGATGAATTTTTGTAAAACATAAATGTTCTCAAAAGAAAGGTGGCACTTAAATGAGAAAAGAAAGAAGAAAATCAAACAAACTTAGTGATATATTAGAAATTCCGAAAGAAGTAGCAGGAAATGAACCAAAACTCACAATTATAGGATTTAACGAATTACTTATTGAAAACTATAGGGGAATTTTAGAATATGAAGAATTTTATATACGTGTTAACACCTATATTGGAATAATTAATATCAACGGATTCAAGTTGGAATTAAAGAAAATGACAGATGAAGCAGTTTGCATTATAGGAAAAATAGAAAGTATAGACATAGAAAATATAGCAGACGAGGAGGAGGCATAAATGCTAATTAAAATACTGTTATCTTATATAGTTGGTTATGTGCAAATTGCAGTAGAAGGTTATTTTGCTCAAAGATTTATTAATATGTGCATACAAAATAATATTTTAATCTGGAACATCAAAAGAATTAACACAACCGTTTTTGTAGCAAATGTTTCGATTTCTGATTTTCGACAATTACATACTATTAGTAAAAAAACAAAATGCAGAACCAAAATCAAAAAAAAGAAGGGATTACCTTTCTTTTTTGAACGTTATAAAAAAAGAAAAGTATTGATGATTTTATTAGGGGTTCTTCTTGTATTAATTATGGCAGTATCAAATTTTGTATGGAATATTCACATCGAATGTGATGGACAAATAAATCAAGAAGAAATACTAGCTATTTTAAATGAAAATGGTTTAGAAGTTGGAAAGCTGAAAAACAAAATAGATACAAACAAAATTATTCGAAATATTCGATACGAAAGAGAAGACATTGCGTGGGCGGGGCTTAGTTTTAAAGGAACAAATGCAATATTAAAATTAGTAAAAGCTCAAGAAAAACCAGAAATAATCCAAGAAGATAAATATTGTAGTATTATATCAAATAAAGAGGGAGTTATAACAAAAATAAATGTGCAAAATGGTACTGCAGCGGTAAAGATAGGAGATTTAATAAAACCAGGAACTACTTTAGTAAACGGATGGTTAGAAGGTAAATACACTGGAATCCGTTATGTACATGCAATAGCAGATATTGAAGCAAAAGTTTGGTATAGTAAAAAAGAAAGAATTTATAAAACACAAGAAATTAAAAGTCGAACGGGGAAAGAAGAAGAGAAATATAGTTTAAAATTTAATAATTTAGAAATAAATTTGTATAAAACTCTTTCAAAATTTGAAAACTATGATACAATAGTAGAAACAAAAAAATTAAAAATATTTTCCGATTTTTATTTGCCAATTGAGTTTAAAACTTTAAAAAACTATGAAACACAAAAACAAATTATAACATATAATGCAGAACAAATAAAAGAGCAGAACATAGCAAGAATTGAACAAGAAATTGAACAAACAATAGAACAAAAAGAAAACATAGTTAACAAACAAATAAATTTCGAAGAACAAGATACCTATGTTGAAATTGAAATTATTTATGAGGTTATTGAAAACATAGGGACAAAAGAAAAAATAGTGTTTTGAAAGGGTGGTAAGTTTGGAACAAAGAGGATTAAAAGTATTAGAAACAGACAAAACATTTTTTACAAAAATCACAAGCACAATTAGTAAACTATTAATACCAACAAGAGTGGGAATTAATGGTTTACTTATAAATATGAAAAGAAATAATGTATTAAAAGCATTTGAAGCTTATATACAATCTAGAAATGCAGAAGATATTTCTAAAAAAGAACAAGAAATGCAAAAATATGAAGAAACATATAGTCTATATTTAGAAGCAATTGATAGGTATATTATGGACTCTGTTTATAAAAAGGTAAAAGCTGGAACGGCATCTAGTTTTGAAGCAGATGCACTTTCAAAATATTATAAAATTGTTCATCTAAAGGAAACAGAATATATTGAATATAAACATAGAAAACAAAAATATTTATTAGAGCTAGACTATGAAACGGTTTTATCTTTGTCAAAGGAAAAATTAACAGAACGTTATAAGCGTTTTTACTTATCTAAAACGGAAGCATTATACAAGGGAATTTTAAAAAATTATTCTATTCAGCTAGCAGATGTAAACAGTGCGAAATTTCGTTCTAATGATGAAATATATAATAAAATTTTTGCTACATTAGAAGAATATATTACTAGTGTACTTCCACTAAAAATAGAAAGCAAAGAAGATGAAGTAAGTAAACAAGTAATAGATGACTATAGCAAATTTGAGAGATTTGAAGTAGGAAAATTAGATCAAAAAGACCAAATAGAGAAAAAAACAATACTATTAGGTATTAGTAGAAACTTATTTACACATAGTTTACCGCTTATTGTTGCAGAACAATGTTATATAAAATTATTAAAGGATGTTAGAAATTTAATTGTACATGCCCAAAATAAAAAAAAGAAAGAAGAAGCTTATCAGTTATTATTAAACATAGTAGAAGAATATAACATAAGATTACTTTCTACAAAAGTATATTGGGACAAGCCTACCGAAAGAGAGGAATATAAAAAATTCTGGGGCTTATATCAAGAAATTAATGAGCTAAAACAAATCAATTATTTAGAGTATTTAAGGAAAAAGGAAATACTATTTATACGTGCAGACCTAAAAAAATTAAGAGCAAGTAAAAAGGATTATTCTAAAATAATTGCATACTACAAAGAAAAACTTGTGGAAAATGATGCCATGAGAAACATAAAAAATGCATACAGAACACAAGAAGGAAAATTAGTAAAAAAAACAAAAATGGTTTCATAAAAAAGGAATATAAACATGGTAGAAATTAGATATATGCAATTGGAGCAAAACAGAGAATATGAATGTATTATCAAACAAGTAATAAAAGCTTGTTTTAAAGAAGAAAACTTGATAAAGAAAAATGTGGAGATAAATATAATATTAACAATACCAGAAAAAATTCAGGAAATTAATAAACGATATAGAAATGTAGACAAACCAACAGATGTATTATCTTTTCCGATGTTTGAAAAAGAAGAGGTAGAAATAATTCAGAAAAATGGTACTAGTGTTCCAGAAATACTAGGAGATATTATTATTTCAATAGACCAAGTAAAAAGACAAGCAGAAGAATATGGTCATAGTATCCAGAGGGAACTTGCGTATATGACAGTGCATGGATTTTACCACATCATGGGCTATGACCATGTTGAAAACGAAGAAAAAATAAAAATGAGAAACAAAGAGGAAAAAGTATTAGAAAAATTGGGACTAGAAAGGTAAATAACAAATTTCTTAAAATGGTTACTTATATACTAAGAAAGGATTGGTAACATGAAAAAAGAAGAAAAAACTTCTAACCAAAGTTTTCTAGATGCTTGGGCAAATGCAATTAATGGTATTATTTATGCAACTACTACACAGGGGAACATAAAAAAACAGCTTATTATAATTGTAGCTGTCTTACTATTTAGTTTGTTTTTCAATTTAACAAGAGTGGAATTTTTGTGTTTGCTCTTTGCGGTAATTTTAATTATTATAGCAGAGATGATTAATACTGGAATTGAAACAGTAGTAGATTTATATATAGATGTTTATCATCCTAAAGCAAAAATAGCAAAAGATGTAGGAGCAGGGGCAGTGGTAATTGCTGCAATTAACGCAGTAGTGGTAGCTTACTTTTTATTTTTTGATAAAATTGCTGCAAAAGGAGCAACTGTACTGGAAAGTTTAATTCGTACTCCAGAACATTTGGCATTTACTACATTAGCTCTTACGCTAATTGCAATGATAGCACTAAAAGCAACAAATATTAATAGAAAAAAAAGAGGTTACATGGAAAAATTTATACCCAGCGGGATAGCTGCAATTTCTTCTATGGCATCAATTGTAATATGGTTTACAACTAAAAACATGGTAGCATTTACCCTTGCTATATTGCTTACAATACTTGTTTGCGGTTGCCGTATAGAAAGTAAACAAAGAACATTAGGAGAAGTGCTATTTGGTGGCTTTATTGGTAGTTCTATTGCAATGATAATGTATGGACTAACATTGCTAATTAAGTAATAAAAGATATATGGAGGGAAATTATGAATTCACAAAAAGGAAGCACAAAACTTTTAATTATTACTCTTATTATAGTTGCTATAATAGCAGGAGTCTTATTAATGCTTAAAATATTAAATGGACAAAAAGAAGCAGAGGAAGTAATTGCAACAGGCGGGAAACAACTGCAGGAGATAGAAGAAGAAAAACTACCAACTACTTTTTCGGGCAATCAAAGAGCAATTGCACTAATGATTGATAATAATAAAGATGCATGGCCACAAGGTGGATTAAATGATGCTGACCTAGTCTATGAAATTATAGTAGAGGGCGGAGAAACCAGACTAATGGCAATATTTAAGGGGAGAAATCTGTCTAAAATTGGACCTGTGCGTAGCGCAAGACATTATTTTATTGACTATGCTTTAGAAAATGATGCTATTTACACTCATTTTGGTTGGAGCCCACAAGCAGAATCTGATATAAAAACATATAATGTTGATAATATTAATGGAATTACGGAAAGCGCTAGTTCGTTTTGGAGAACCACAGAAAAGTATGCACCACACAATGTTGCAACAAGTACAGAGAAAATATTAGAAATAGCAGAAAGAAAAGGTTATCGTACAACATCAGAAAGTAAAAGTGTTTTAAACTATAGTGTAGATGAAATAGAACTAGAAGAAGGGACAGAAATTACAAAAGTAACAATTCCATATTCTTATTTGCATGAAGTATGCTACACATATGATTCGGAAAATAAGGTATTTATTCGCTATGCCAGAGACAAGCAACAAACAGACTGGAACACAGGAGAACCAGTAAAGACAAAAAACATTATTATAACACTTGCACAAAACTATACATTATCAGATAGTGAAAATAAAGGAAGACAAGGACTAAAAAATATTGGAACCTTAGATGGTTATTATATAACAAACGGAAAATATATTAAAATCACTTGTGAAAAATCATCCAGAACAGAAAAAACAGTATATAAAGACTTACAAGGAAATGAAATAAAAGTAAACGATGGAAACACATTTATTCAAATTTGTCCACTAAATGCAGAAATAGTGTTTGAAACTCCAAATGTAGAAGAAACAGCAAATACAAATAATGGTTAGCTAATTTTGTATTGGCAGTAAAATCTATTTGCAAATTTAAAAAAATAAGCTATAATATAACTCATACAATATTTCTTGTATGAGTTATATTATGCAAACATAAAAGTCAAGTAAAAACAATCGAAAAAAACATAGAAATTATCTACGTAATTTGACAAAATTAGTAAATGTAAAACGTTATAATAAATAAGGAGAATTAATATGCAAACATTTCATTCTGGTTTTGGGGCAATTATAGGGAGGACAAATGTAGGAAAATCCACATTGCTAAATACTTTAGCAGGAGAAAAAGTGGCTATTATGACAAACAAACCACAAACAACAAGAACTGCTATTAAAGCAATTGTAAATCGCAAAAACAGCCAAATTATTTTTATAGATACACCGGGTATACATAAGCCAAAAACAAAATTAGGAGAAACCTTAAATGAAACAGCTTTTAAAACTCTAGCAGAGGTAGATTTTATTTTGTTCCTAATCGAAGCAAATAGTACTAAAATGGGAACGGGAGATAAACTCATTTTAGAAAAACTAAAAGAAGTTCATAAAAAAGTAATTTTAGTAATTAATAAAATAGATTTAGTAAAAAAGACTGAACTATTATCACTAATAGAAACATATCAAAAAGAATTTCCATTTGTAGCAGTTGTTCCAATATCAGCAGTACGAAATGAAGGAATAAATGACTTACTAAATGAAATTGAAAGGTTATTACCAGAAGGACCAGCTTATTATGATAAAGAAGAATACACTGACCAAACATTAAGACAATTGACAGAAGAAATTATTAGAGAAAAAGCATTAAAATTATTGCAAGAAGAAGTACCACATGGAATTTATGTGGAAATAGAAAAAATGAAAAAAAGAGAAACTATAGATAAAGAAAAAATCTATGACATAGGGGCAATAATTTATTGTTTACGTAATTCGCATAAAGGAATTATTGTTGGGAAACAGGGAAACATGTTAAAAAAAATAGGTATATATGCAAGGCAAGATTTAGAAAAACTTTTATACACAAAGGTTAATTTAAAGATTTGGGTAAAAGTACGAGAAAACTGGCAAAATGAAGATAATATTATAAAAAAATTTAAAGTAGAATAAATTTTCCAAATTATACATTGTATAATTTGGTCTTTCTTACAAAAGATAAAATTAGAGGTAAAACTTTAATCAAAGGAGTGTGAAAAAAATGCTAAAGAATATAGCATGGAATACATTTAAAAAAACTGGAAATATAGACACGTTTTTAGAGCTTGTAGAGGTTGAAAATATAGAAAGAGAATTAAAGGTAAAAGGAAATGGGAATTATAAAAACGAAGGGAATTATCATTTCAGAAAGTAATACAGGCGATTTTGATAAAATGTTAACGATATTGACACCGCGGACAACGGAAAAATTGGCTGTCTAGCTAAAGGCGCTAGAAAATCAAAAAGTTTGCTTATGGCTCGGTAGCCAATTTTTGTGTTTCGGAGATTATATGTTATTTAAAGGACAAAATACATATACTATGAACTCATGTGAGACAATAGAGCTTTTTTATAATTTGCGAATAGATTTAGACAAATTAATAGCGGCAACAAATATTACAAAAATTATATTAGATGTTACAACAGAAAATCAAAACAGTTATAAGGTATTACAGTTGTTTTTAAATACTTTATATACAATTTCTGAAACAGATAAGCAAATTTCATTTGTTACAGCTGTTTTTAAGATTAGATTACTTACAATATTGGGTTTTGCTCCAAATGTAAAAGAATGTACTAATTGCAAAAGGCAAGACAATTTAAAATTTTTTAGTTTAAAAGATAATGGTCTAAAATGTAAAATCTGTGGAGAACAAGATAAAAGCGCTATTAATATTATGCCAGAAACTAAAGATGCAATCACATATAGTTTATTAGCCCCTGCAAAGAAAATTTTTTCTTTTGTAGTTCCACAACAAAGTATAAGAGAGTTAGAATTAATTAGTAAATTGTATTTAAATGAGAAGTTAGAAAAAGAATATAAATAAAGTATATAAAAAACAAGAAAAAGTTTGAAAAATTTTAAAATATAATATATAATAAATTCATAAGAACAAAATATATTATCAAACTAGAGAGGAGAGATTTTTATGAACATAAAAATTACTGGAAAAGAAGTTAAAGCAACAGAAGCAATTAAGGAATATTTGGAGAGAAAGTTAGAGAGAATACAAAAGTATTTTGAAGATGAATTTGATGTAACACTTACAATTAAAGTAGAGGGAAATGAGCAAATTGCAGAAATTGGTGTTATAGTAAAAGGCGATATGTTTAGGGCAGTAACAGCGGATAAAGATTTATATGCTTCTATGGACAAAGATATTGACATTCTTGAAGGACAGATTCGTAAATGGAAAACAAAACGCGAAAGACAAAACAAAGATGATTCAATTAAACAAAAAAATGCACTAAATGTGCCAAATCAAATAACAGAAGTTGAAAATGAAATTATTAAAACAATATACTATGATGCAAAACCGATGCATCCAGACGATGCTAAATTAAAGCTACAAGAGAAAATTTCAAATCAATTTTTTGTATTTATAAACATTGAAACAAATAAGGTAAATGTTATTTATAAATTAAAAGATGGAAAAAACTATGGCCTAGTAGAACCTGAAACCTAAAAAAACCCACCAAATTTAAGGTGGGTTTTTAGGTGATAGAAAATTACTTCATACACCTAAAAATGTTGAACAGAAAAAAATTATTTTCTGGTATGAAGAGAATATACAAAATATTCTTGACCGTCTTGGATTGAAATACCTAGCCTGCGCAATATCGCATGAGAAGATGCATTTGTAGTTTCAACATTGAAGAACAAAGAGGCGTATTTGGTGTTTTCTTTAACATAGTTAATAAAAAGCTCTAAAGCATTTATGCAATAGCCACATCTGCGATACTTTTTTCCAGTAAAGAAACATATTTCCAGAACTAGTGAAAATGTACGAAAAGCAGCTAATACACCAACTAGTTCGCCAGTACGTGAATCACAAACAGCAAACCAAAAGTTATTCGAAAAGTCACAATTGCACAAGTCGTTGATTAGTCGAACAGAATCGTCAGGCGTTTTAGTATAGAAATACATCAAATATTTCCGAATTGAGTCGTCACAGGCGATTTCATAGTATTGGTCAGCGTCTTCAGGTGAAAAACTTCTGAGTAAAACCTTACTAGACTGCAAGAACATGTTATCCCCTCCTAAATTTTGATAAAAATATTATAACATAAAATATATATTATGTAAAATTCTGTATATGGTCAGGTCAAAATATATGTCAATTTTCATATACAATAAAAAATAGCGTTTTTATTTAATTTAAACAAAAACGCTATTATTATATTTTAATAAAACTCTATCTACCAATCATTTGGTTTTCAGCCTGTTGGATAAGTTTTCTTACCATGTTACCACCGATTTTACCAGCATCTTTAGCTGATATATCTCCGTTATAACCATTTTTTAAGTTAACTCCAACTTCACTAGCTACTTCATATTTGAATTTATCTAAAGAGTCCATAGCTTCTGGAACTAATTTTCTATTGCTATTTGTGTTTGCCATTTATTTCACCTCCTAGAAAGTTCTTTGTGTTTAAAAAAAACATAAAATTGTTTTTTCAATATATATAATGTGTAAATTAAAGAAAAATAAACTAGAAATTTTTGGCTAAAAAATTCGTTGACAGAAAAATAAAAAAATGATACAGTTAAAAAAAATAATAGGAGACAAATATGTATAAATTAATAGCGATTGATTTAGATGGTACACTTTTAAATTCGTATGGAGAAATTACAAAAAATAGTGAAGAAATAATAAAAAAAATTTTAAAAACTGGTGTAAAAATTGTATTGACTTCTGGGAGAGTAAATAGTGCAATAGAAAATTTTGCAATTGAAGTTGGAGCAGATAAATATATAATTTCTGGTAATGGTGCTGTTATTTATGATATGCAGAAAAAAGAAACAATATATAATCAATACCTTTCTAAAGAAAGAGTATTGGAAATAATCAATATTTGCGAAGAAAACAGTATGTACTATAATGTGTATACAGAACGCTCTGTTATAACAAAATCATTAAACTATAACACATTATATTATAATAGCGAAAATCAAAAAAAACAAGAAGATAAAAGAACACAAATCGATATCGTGGAGAATATTCCTAAATATATTAATAATATTCAAGCCAAAAACTTTTTAAAAGTCACTGTATGTGACAAAGACAAATCTATTTTTCAAGGTATTTTGGCAAAATTAAGACGAAATAAGCAAATTGACATATTAGATGTAGCTCACATGTCAAGAAAAATAATACAATATGGTACGGAAGAGCTCCTAATAGAATATTACTATACAGAAATTACAAATAAAAATGTAAACAAATGGAATGCATTAAAATTTTTAATGGAAAAATATCAAATTATGCCAGATGAAGTAATGGCAATTGGAGATAATGTAAATGATATAGAGATGATAAAAAATGCAGGATTGGGAATAGCAATGGGAAATAGCAACCCAGTTGTTAAGGAAGTTGCAAAAGAAATTACATTAACTAATGATGAAGAAGGAGTGGCAACCGTTTTACAAAAATATTTAATTGTATAATTAGTAAAAAAATATGAAAGTGTGATGTGCTTTTTACATGAATTTGAAAAAAACATATCGCGCTTTTTAAGTTACAGTAAGCTGTATTTTCTACAACTTAAAAAGGGTTATTCCATATTACAAAAATATTACAACTATATTATTTTTATGTTACAAAGAATGTATTTTGTTGTTTTTAAGTTAATTTTGTTATACAATTAAAGAAATAGTAATCTTTTGTAAGTGAATACGAAGAGAGATAAAGGGAGGAATAAAAATGGCAACAAATCCAATGCAAAGAAAAGCAAGAAATTCATTCTTATTAGGAATGTTAGTAATGCTGATAATTTCAGCACTTATTATAGGAATCTTGGTAAAGTTCTTAGTTGATGCTAGAAAGGAACAACAAGAACAGGAACAGCAACAAGTTGCAGTATACGTTTTAAACACTAATGTTAGTTCAGGTCAAATTATAACTCAGGATATGTTAAGAATGCAAGAGGTATTTTTATCAACTGTTCCAGCAAATGCCGTTACAAGTTTATCAACATTTATGGAATATTCTTTACTAGAAAAGAAAACAGGAAATACCATTAATAGAGATACAACTGGCTTATATGTAATTGAAAATGGAACAAAAGTAAGAATAGAAAAAGACCAAACAGATGGAAATTATTATAAAACAGTAAATAATCAAAAAGAATTAGTAGAATTTCTAGATGTTCCACTCGTTGCCAAAGTTAACATGCAAGCAAACTCTGTTTTAACACTAGATTTAGTGGCAAAAAGCGACGAAATTTCAAATGATGATTTAAGATTGCAAGAATATAATATGCTTGAACTACCAGTAAAAATTAATGTTGATGATTATATTGATGTGCGTTTAACCCTTCCAACTGGACAAGATTATATTGTCATTTCTAAAAAGAGAGTAATTGATATTATGGAAGATACAATTTGGTTAAAATTATCTGAAGAAGAAATTTTAACAATGAGCAATGCTATGGTAGAAGCATATCAAATGACAGGATCAAAATTATATGTCAATTTATTTGTTGAGCCTGGAGTTCAGGGAACAGCAACACCTACTTATGCTGTCAGCCCAGCTGTATTAAAATTAATTGAAAATAATCCAAATATTAGAAATGAAGCAAAACAAGCATTATTTGAAAATTATACTCAAGCACAAGTAGACCAGAGAACAAATGATATTAACAGCGCTCTAAATCAATACGCAGAACAGGCACAAACGAATATTGAAGAAAAAGTTAAAGAAGAAAGTGAAAAAAGAAAAGCACTTAGGGAAAAATATTTAGAGGAATTAGCTGGAGCAACTGGAATTACACAATAAAATTTTAATAGTAGGAGGTTTACATGAAAAAAATCGGATTTGTCGGTTCATTTGACAAAACTGACCTTATTATACAAATTGCGAAAATATTAACTGTAATGGGAAAGAAAACAGTTGTTATTGATTCTACTATTACACAAAAAGCAAAATACATTGTACCAGTTATTAACCCTACAAAAACATATGTTACGGAATTTGAAGATTTTGATGTAGCTGTTGGATTCCAAGATTTTGAGGAAATAAAATATTACTTAGGTTTATCAGAAACAGATGAACTAGAGTATGACATAGCACTTATTGATATTGATTGCAGTAGGGTTTTTGAAAATTTTGATATGAAGGATGCAGACATTAATTACTTTGTTACCTCTTTTGATTTATATTCCTTAAAAAAAGGACTAGAAATACTAAGTGGACTAAAAAATACTATACATATGGTTAAAGTATTGTATTCTAAAACAATGGAACAAGAGGAAGATGATTATCTAAATTTCTTATCTTCAGAATATTCAATTAGTTGGGATGAAATAAAAATATATTTCCCATTCGAATTAGGTGATCAAAGCGTAATAATAGAGTGTCAAAGAGTTGAAAAAATAAAATTTAAAAATTTAAGTAATCAATATAAAGAGAGTTTACTGTTTATGGTAGAACAAATATTAGAAAATGTAAGTATAGGTGAATTAAAGCGCGTTATGCGAAATATAGAAAAAGGAGTATAAAACATGGCAATTATAACTTTTTGGAGCAATGGAAAAGAAGAAACAGCAAAAACATTGTCAGTCGCCGCTGTTTCTACATATATGGCAATAGAGCATAATTGCAAGATTTTAGTACTATCTACAAATTATAATGATACTACTCTAGAATCATGCTATTGGGAAGAAGGCAAAATAATTAATAAAACCAATGTTGTAGGATTGGGCTCTGGAATTGAGGAACTTGCAAAAGCAATTGTAAGTAACAAAACATCTCCTGAAATTATTACAAATTACACAAAAATAGTATTTAAAAATCGATTAGAAATATTACCAGGCATAAAAAGCGATAATTATCAAGAATACGAAAAAATAAGACCAGTATACAAAGAAATTTTAAAAACTGCCAATCGTTATTACGACCTAATATTTGTAGACTTAAATAAGGGGTTAGACAATGAAGATTCTAGAGAAATACTAGAAATGTCTGATTTAATTGTAGTAAACTTAACACAAAGATTAAAGCTAATTAATGCTTATATAGAACTAAAAGAAGAAGAAAGATTATTTAAGCAAAACAATATATTATTACTAATAGGGAGATATGATCGTTATTCAAAATATAGTAGTAAAAATGTAGCAAGATACATGGGAGAAAAGGAAATTTTTACAGTACCTTATAGTACATTATTTTTTGAAGCTGCAAATGAAGGAAAAGTAGCGGATTTTTTCTTACGCTTTAGAAAATTAGAGGAAAATGACAGAAATGCTTTGTTCATTAGCGAAGTAAACAAAACTACAGAAAAAATTCTCTACCGATTACAAGAATTACAAATGAAAAACTAATAGTAGTTTTCCAAGGAAGGAGCACTAGCAAATGAATTTTACAAATGTAATACTAATGATTATTGTACTTGTTGTATCAGCGGTATTAGTTATTTACTACTTAAATAAAAAGAAAAATGAAGTAGTTGATGACTCTGTTCAGGTAGATGATAAAACATTTACACTAGAAAAAATGACCGACTTTGTAAAAAGAAGACTAGACGAAATAACAAAAATTAATTTATATGATATTGGACTTTCCGAAGAGGAATTAAAAAGAAGGAAAAACAAAAAGTATGAATTGAAAAAGGCATTAAAAGGATGTACATATGGTGATGTAAACGACAAAAAGTATATTAAAGAATTAATTTATGATTTGCTCGCAAAAGAATATGGTGTAGACGAAACAAACGTATCGAAAGCAATCCCTTTTGATATACCTTCTCTTTTAACACCAAGTGATAAATTTGATATATTAATTTATGTATACAAAAAAGAATTTGGATATGAAGCATTAACACAACTTATAAAAAAATATAATTTAGCAGTCTTGAAATATGTTGCAGGAGAAACTAAACCTAGTTACGTTATTACATCAGAGGAGATTAACCACATTTATGAAACAGAAAGTATAATTTTAGGTTTTTCAGATAAATTGAACATTGTTGTACAGAGAATTTACCAACATTATAAAGGATATAGCAGTATTGATGAAATTCGAGATATGAACATTGATGGTGTATCTGGAGGTGTATCTGGGTTACCAGAGAGTTTCCTAAGCCAGGTAGCACAAACAGATGGAGACTACCTGGGACAAGTGTTAGAACACAAAGTGCCAAGAGCATGTGATAGTATTTGGATTTTCTTTCAAGGAAAATCAATACGTTTGGAATTCTTATCTTTTGGCGCAGAGAGTGAACTAAAAAGAGTATGCCAAAATATTTATAAATACAATAATCCTGGACAGTTATCTGATACTAATGGTTATAAAATCAATGAAATGAAAGACGGGTCTCGTGTTGTTGTTGTAAGACCAAGCTTTTCAGAAACATGGGCATTTTTCGTAAGAAAATTCGATGTAAAAAGAGCTTCACTTGAGCAATTAATTAATTTGCCTGGTGCTGATAAAGCAATTAGCTTGATGAAATTCTTAGTAAAAGGAGCAAGAATTGTTGCAATTACTGGTGAACAGGGTTGTGGAAAAACAACTATGTTAATGGCAATGATAGAAAACATTTATGAAACAATGAATATAAGGGTTCAGGAAACTGCGTTTGAGCTTCACTTAAGAAAAATTTATCCAACAAGAAACATTCTTACATTTCGTGAAACAGATACTATCAGCGGTCAGGAAGGATTAGACGTTCAAAAGAAAACAGATGGATCTGTAAATATCATTGGAGAGGTTGCAACAGACCCTGTTGCATCTTGGATGATACAAGCTGCGCAGGTCGCATCAAAATTCACATTATTCACACACCATGCTAAAACATTTCCAAACTTAGTCACAGCACTTCGTAACTCAATGCTTAGGACAGGAGTCTTTACAAATGAGAAAACTGCAGAAGAACAGGTTGTACAAGTATTAAATTTCAATGTTCATCTGGTAAAAGATTTCCGCGGAAGAAGATATATAGAAAGAGTTACAGAATGTATTCCAGTAGAAAATAAAAACGAATACACTTTCGACCACAGAAAAGAGAAAACATTAGAAGGAAAAATTGAAAAATTTATGGATAATGCTACATATTATTTCACAAAACAGACAGATAAAGAATTATATCAGTATAGAAATATTTTGGAGTTTGTTGATGGAGAATATGTAATAACTAATAAAATTACAGACTATAACCTTAATGAAATGCGAAATAATATGGATGATATTGATGTAGAAGAATTCGATAAATTTATTGAAAAAAATTGGGGTAAAGTAAATATTAAATCTAACAGGATTGTGGAGGCAAAAGAAGAAAAAATAGTAAACAAAAGAGGAAGAAAGCCTAATACGGCAAAATAGAATGGGAGGTGAAAGCCCAAAATGTCTGAACAAGCAATTATTTATTTAATGATGATATCAGGAGGATTATTCTTAGCAGTTATAGTTGCATATATGATTATTAATAAATATGCTAACAAGTCTGAAAACAAATACATAAGACAACTTAGAGAAGGAACACAAGAAAAAAAGTTTTCAATGGATGTTATTTATCAAAAATTGTATATAAACTTTATAAAAATACCTATTATTAAAAGATATACATTAAAGTTAAGAAGAAGACTAGAAATAATTAATATTGATGATGAATACTTAACCCGCAAGCAATCAGCTAAAATTATTTTTCGTGCTTTGTTAATAATTATTCCATTTACTATTGCTCTTATTATGATGACAAAAGACGATATACTACTACTTTCTATATTACTAGTATTTGAGATGCTATTAATAGAAACTATTATAGAAGGCTTTGTAGACAAGGTAGATAACAAATTATTAAAACAACAAATTGACTTTTTTGCTGAAATGAGACATGCTTATCATGAATATAACATGGTAGAAGAGGCAATATATGAAGTAGCTCAAGATGATGAGCTAGAGGTATCACGTCAAGCAGAAAAAATCTACGAAATACTTATATCAGATGACCCAGAATCAGAACTTGAGAAATATTATGATGTAGCACCAAACAGCTATCTAAAAGAATTTGCGGGAATTTCATATTTAACAAAAGAATTTGGAGATAGAACAGTAGACGAGGGGTCACTTTATTTAAAAAATGTAAATAACATTACACAGGAAATGCAATTGGAAATACTTAAAAGAGACAAATTAGATTATGTATTTCAAAGTTTATCTGTTATTGCTGCAATTCCAGTATTGTTTTTAGGACCTATAAAATCATGGGCTTTATCACAATTCTCATTTACAGACTCATTCTACAATGGAAAACTAGGGCTAATTGTACAAATATTAATCATTTTAATAACATTTATATGTTATGTATTAATAAGAAAATTAAAAGATAATGGTACTGGAAAAAACACTCAAAACACAGAAAATCCATGGCAAAACAGAGTATACAAAAATCCAATAGGCAAAAGAATAATAAATGTATTTTTACCAAATAAGGGAACAAAAGAATATCGAAAAGTAAGAACTCTATTAAAAGACTCAGCATCAAAATTAAAGATGGAATGGTTGTATGTAAACCGTATAACAATATGTATTCTTGTATTTTTTATATCAATATTCCTTTTTGATCAAACACATAAAGTTGCTATTAATATGGTATATACAGAGCCAACAACAGACTTAGATATAGTAGGACAAATGTCAGGGCAAACAGAGCAAAAGGCAATGGAAATTACAGAGCAGGACAATTATTTTTTAAATCTTTATAAAGGAAAACCTGAAACAACACAAGAACAAATAGCAACAAGTGTAAAATACTCAAATTATTATGAAGAAGCAACAGAAGAAGAAATACAAGAAGCTACTGAAAGAATATACCAAAAATTACAAATTGTAAATAGCGAATATCTACAATGGTTTGAACTACTGCTATCTATTGCATTTGCCTTAATGGGTTACTATTTCCCAATTTGGCTACTAATATTCCAAAAAAAGATGAGACAGTTAGAAATGGAAAATGAAGTAATGCAATTCCAAACTATTATATTAATGCTAATGAAAATTGAAAGAGTAAATGTAGAAATAATTTTGGAATGGCTAGAAAGATATTCTAATATTTTCCGAGAACCAATTACAAAATGTGTAAACAACTATGAAAGTGGTGCATGGGAATCTTTAGAAGAACTAAAAAATGATGTTAGTTATTTGCCTTTTGTAAGAATTGTAGAAAGCCTACAAGCGGCAGTAGAAAAAATACCAATTAAAGATGCATTTGATGAATTAGATACAGAAAGAGCATACTATCAAGAAAAAAGAAAGGAATCAAATGAAAGATTAATTTCAAAAAAAGGATTAATAGGAAAGGCAATTGGTTTTGCACCAATGGTTTGCTTGTTTGTAGCATACTTAATTGTACCATTGGTAGTAATAGGACTTTTAAGTATGACAAGTTCATTCTCAACAATGCAAACAATGATGTAAAGAAAAACATAATATGTAAGTTTATGATAATGAAATTATAGAATTAGAGGTGACAATATGGAAAATGCTTCAAAGGCTTTATTAATAGCTGGCGGAATTTTACTTGCTGTTCTGCTTATTGGATTGCTGGTGATTTTGTGGGGAGAATTAGGAAGCTTTAGAGCTATCGAGCAAGAAAAAACGGCTACAGAGCAATTAACAGCATTTAATAGACAATATGAGGCTTATCAAAGACAAATACTAAGAGGAACAGATATAATAAGTATTATTAATAAGGTTAGAGATAATAACAAAATAAATGAGGATAATACAGACTTACATATATCATGGCAGTTTACAATAAGAAACAAGGATGTTGGCACAATGGCATTACCTGCTGGAATATACAGAGAGGAAAATAGCAGTGCCTATGACAATTTATCTAATGATAAGGCAGCTTTACTAAGGTTCAAAGAGCTATATTTCCAATGTACAAAGATAGAATATAGTGCTAAAAGTGGTAGAGTAAATAACATACAATTTGAAGAGCTATTAGAAAGTGAATTATTTAAAAATGAAAATGAATAAAATTCTTAAGACATAACCTATAAGGCTAGGAGTGAGGATATGGAAAATGCAGCAAAAGCATTAATAATAGCTGGTGGAGTTTTAATTGCCATTATGATTATATCATTGGGAATATATTTGTTTCAAAGTGCTGGTAGATTATCAGTAGAATATGATGAAAAACTTTCAACAGATGCAATTAATATTCATAATAATAAATTTCTAACATATGCAAAAGATATTAATGCACAAGATATGGTAACACTAATAAATATGATAGAGGAAAATAATAGTAAAAATATTTATGCACCTGAAATGCAAATTACTCTAATAATAAATCAAGAAGAAATTGATATGAGCTTAATAAACGAAGAATGGAAAGTTAATATCATGGAAAAACAACA
This sequence comes from uncultured Clostridia bacterium, assembly GCA_944392885.1. Classification (GTDB taxonomy): domain Bacteria; phylum Bacillota; class Clostridia; order TANB77; family CAG-508; genus UMGS1754. The sequence continues at coordinate 13,764 of CALXYG010000024.1, read as the reverse complement.
GGCAAGAGAAGATGACATACTAAGTTACAATTTCTTATCAGTAAACTATAATTCTAGTGGTTATATAAACCGTATGAAGTATAAGACACCATAGATTTGCAATATAATTAATATGGTATAAAAGCAAAAAACTATAGATAAAAAGTTGCATAATGTTGAAAAAAAAAGTATAATAATAGAAAGGGACAAGTAAAGTGAAAAAAACAATATTTGCAATGGTAGCTATTTTTCTTATTATTTTGGCTAGTCAAAGTATGGTTTTAATTGGTATTCAAAGTAATAATAAAAAACTACAACAAATAAACTCTGAATATGAATATTACTTGAACCGTGAAATATATGGCACAGAACTTACTACATTAATTAATAAAGCAATAGACAATAATGAAAAACGAGAAGTATCAAAAGACGAAAATGGATTTTATATTGGAAATCAAACCGATAGCATCTTAATACAAGTACAAATGCTAAATATAGAAGAACCTTATCAGATGGAAAAAATATATTCATTAGGAACAGAACAATTTATAACTTTATTTAATTCAAGTTACTTCCAAAGTGATGAAATAACATATCATCAAAAAACAGGAAGAATTGCAACAATATTATTTAAACAAGTAAAAGAATAAATTATACAAAAAAGATTTTAAAGTTTTGGGCACAAATAGTTGTCTAAATTATATATAAAAAATAAGGAGGAATTTTTATGGAGAATGCGTCAAAAGCGTTAATTATTGCAGGAGCTATTTTAATAGCAATTTTATTAATAGGTATAGGAATGTTTTTATACACTTCAGCACAAGAGCCAATTGGAGAGGCACAAGATCAAATGAGTGAACAGGCAGTAAGAATGTTCAATTCAAAATTTGAAAACTATAGCGGCTCACAAAAAGGTGTAAATGTAAAGGCTTTATTATCTACTGTAATTAGCAGTAACAGCAACGACTCAGCAGATGCAAGATTAGTAACAGTAAAATATGGAAGTTCAACAGGAAGTGATTCATCAACAATTTCAACAATTGTAAATTCTATTGTTAACACTAAAACATATACTGTAAACCTTACATATACTGGACAACTTATTTCACAAATTGAAATTGTTGGCTAAACAAAGAGGTGAGGTAAAATGGAAAACGCAGTAGATGCTTTGAAAATAGCTTTTGCTGTTATAGTATTTGTAATAGCTATAACAACGGCATTTGCTGTTTTTTCGCAAGCCAGAGAAGTTTCTGATTATTTATTATATCTTAACGACAAAACAAATTTTGAGCAATATGTGCCAGAATATAATAGAACAAATAGAATAGTTGGCATTGAAACTATTATTCCAGCTATTAGAAGATATGTTACAGACAATGAAAACTATAGCATTGAAGTAATTGATGGAAGTAAAAAATATGTATTTGATTTAACAGAAGATGAGGAAAACAATTTAACACCAACTCAAATACTAAAAAATCTAGAAAAAAGTTTAGAAGAGCTTGTAAAAAAATATAGTGATGCTTTTTTTGAGGAAAGATACAGTGAAAGTATATATAGAGGAGATATTGCATATTTACCAAATGGAGAGACAATTGAAAAAAAGCAAACAAATACTAAAGTAAAAATAACATATATAAAACAATAAATAGGAGGTAATTAGTCATGAGTGATACTTTAATAACCATTATAGCAATATTTTTAGCTGCAGTGTTGATGTTTGTTTTTCCTCTAATGTCTGTATCTGAAAGAAATGATGACATAGCAGAATTAGGTGTACAGGCAGCAACCACAGAGTTTGTAAATAAAGTTAAAACAAGTGGTGTTGTTACAGAAGAAAATTATAGTAGTTTTAAGCAAACATTAAATGCCACTGGAAACACTTTTGATGTAGAGGTAGAGCTAAAAATATTAGATGAAAACCTTACTAGCAAAGTTGGACAAGCAAATCTTGAAAAAATTGGAGAGAATGTATACTATTCAGTTTATACATCACAAATGGAAGAAGTCTTAAACAATCCACAAAAACGTAAATATATACTAAAAGAAGGAGATATGATTTCGGTAAATGTAAAAAACACAAATAAAACTATTGCTCAAATGTTAAAAGATTTCTTTTACAGTGTAACAGGAGATAGTACTTATCAAATAGCGGCACATGCATCTGCGATGATTACAACAAACGGAAAATAAAACTTGAGGTCAGAAATCAGAGCTTAGCTACATAGTATCCTAAATAACTAGGATGCTTTAGTTTAAATTTTGATTTTTGACCTCAATTAAATACAAAAGTAGGTGAAAAAATGAAATTACAGAATTTATCAATTATTTTTGCTATTATTGTAATACCAGTTTCACTAGTTTTAAGTTCATATACTGGAATGCAGATTGATACAATCCAATTACAGAATGCTTATGATGAAGTCTTGTTCACATCTGTTCATGATGCAATAAAAGCATACCAAATTAATACAGCAAATAACCCATATGCTATTATTAACAGTTCACAAAAAAGAGATATTGAAGCTGCAATTAATACTTTCATGAACAGTTTTGCAACAGGACTTGGGGTTAGTGGATATGGCGAGGATTATATAAGACCATATATACCGGCAATAATGTTTACATTATATGATGGCTATTATATTTATTCACCTACTTATAATTATGATGAAGATAGCCAAAAATATGAACACATTATAAAACCATATATTACATACACACAAAGATACAAAACAGTAAATCTAGATGTATTAATAAGTTATACTCTTGATAATTATATAACAGTTACTGGTACAATTGGTAATGAGTATGTAAATAAATCTGGCTATTTAGTAAATGATAATGTAGATTTAAATACAGAAACGCTAAAAGAACAATTACTTATTTATGACGAATCAACAGACACCAAAAGTATAGAAGAATATATTTACATATATCAGGGTGGAGAAAAAAGGTATTATGACCCAAACTCAACAGACGGTTCTGGTAGAAAATGGTTTCTATATAGAAATGGAAAAAAAGCATATATTTCCTTAGTAGAAGAAACTCAAACAGAAGACATTAATGCTAAAAGTTATGCTATTGAATCTAAAGAATTTACTGACTGGGTAGATTTAAAATTAGGAAATATAACATTGAACGACCTAGTTTTAGAAGAGGGAGTTAAAGAACGAAACAAAAATAACATTTATATTGGTACAAATGGCACAAACAGAATTTTTAATTCAAATGATAACAATTTTGAAGCAGAAGATTCCACATTTAATATACACAAAAGGGACATGATTCGAATATCTATCAAGGAAAACCTAAGTTCAGCTATTACCAATTATAGTGAACATTCAGGAGCCCTAGGAACAAATATGTCTTTTCAAATGCCTTTATTAGAAGAGAGCCAATGGGATCAAATTACAAGGAATATTTGTATGATGGTTTTTGTGCAAGGATTACCAGTTGGATTTAAAACATATAATAATTATGCTATAATCAATAATCCAAGAAACAAGAATTTTATAAGTCAAGAAGGACTATGCTTTATAAATGGAGATAGCAGTACATATCATAGAATTGATTGTCCGTATTTAGGTGAAGACAACATACAAGGTTACCGAGAAATCGATTTTGAGCAAACTGCAGTTGAAGTAAGAAATGAAAACAATGATAGAGAGACAATGTATTACTTTCGTCATAAGAATTTGCCTTGTTACTATTGTATTGTGGCGAGAAATTATGATAAGGTAGAATTAACTGAAAAAAGGCAACTAGCTCTAAGACAAGTTTTAGGAAGAGAACGACAAATACTTCATTATTAATGAATGAAAATAAAAATAATGGTTACGATAAAGTTAAGGAATAATTCCTTAACTTTTTTAAGTTATAGGAAATTGCATTTGCTACAACTGGGCAAACCTTTACTCTTCTTCTCGAGAGCTTAAATTTATATAGAGTTAAAAAACCGGAGGTAGTCATGAAGAGATTCTATCAAATTCTAATAATATTTTTGCTATTAATTTTATTGGCATATACAAGTAATATAACCATGATTCCAAAAAATATTATACTATTTCAAGGAGAAAAGTTAAATTTGATTACAGCTTTTCGGAATTCATATTAATCAAAAAGAAAATTATGAAGCAATGCAGACATCTTCAAATATTGGTAATCAGTTAGAAAGTGCTTCTGAAAAAACAGGAAAGATAGATTTAGAATTAAGCTTATTTGATGTAATTCCATTAAAAGAGGTAACATTAAACGTAATACCCAAAACAAAAGTAGTGCCAGTTGGCGGAACTATTGGACTAAAACTATATACAAAAGGAGTTTTGGTAGTAGGAATGTCAGAAATTACTGGTGCAGAAAATACACAAGAGCCATATTTAGAAACTGGAATTAAAGAGGGAGATACAATATTAACTGTAAATGAAAAAGAAATATCCTCAACAGATGAGCTTATAAAAACAGTAAATGAAAGCAAAGGAGAAGATATCACAATTACTTATTCGAGTAATGGAGAAATAAAAGTTGCAAATATTAAACCAAGCAAAAGCAATGAAGGAGATTATAAATTAGGATTATGGGTAAGAGATGCTGCTGCACGGAGTTGGTACTATCACTTTTTATGAACCAAGCACAAAACTATTTGCAGCATTAGGGCATGGAATTCAGGATATTGACACTGAAAAGTTAATTACCATATCAAGTGGAGAAGTTGTGACAGCGAGCATTGCGGATATTGTAAAAGGAGAAAAAGGAAAACCACGGTGAAATACGTGGCAATATATCAGCTGGTGAAGAAATAGGTGAAATTTCAAAAAACACATCATTTGGTATTTATGGAAAGCTAAAAAATATAATAGCATTGAATATTCAAGAATCAGAGTCCATAGAAGTTGCAAATAGGGAAGAAATAAAGATAGGACCAGCCAAAATCATTTGTACATTAGAAGACAATAAAAAAGAAGAATATGAAATAGAAATACAAAAAATATATAAAAACAACAATGAAAATAACAAAAGCATGTTATTAAAAGTAACAGACGAAAAACTTATAGAAAAAACAGGAGGAATTATTCAAGGCATGAGTGGTAGCCCAATTGTGCAAAATGGAAAATTTATAGGAGCAGTAACACATGTATTAGTTAATGAACCTCAAATAGGATATGGAGTTTTTGCAGATATAATGTTAAAAACAGCAAAGGAAGTAGAATAACAAAAAAGGCAGGCAAATATAAATATGCCTGTCCGATATCTGTGCATTAAATACCTAAAATCATAGGTCCAATATGAGTAACTGTTCCAGCACCTAAGGTTAAAACAATATCTTCTGGTTTAGCTGAATTTCTAATATAAGAAGCTATTTGAGAAAAATCTTTCATATATACTGCTTTCGGATAAAAGGAGTTAATTCGATTGACCAGATCCTCGGATGAAATGTTAGATATATTAACCTCTCTGGCAGCATAAATGTCTGTTACAATAATGTGATCAAAATTTAATAAAGCTTTAGCAAAATCGTCCAATAAACTTTTGGTTCTACTATAAGTATGTGGCTGAAAAACAACCCAAGATTCATGATAAGTTTTGTTCATAAGAGCTTTAGCTGTTGCAACAATTTCAGTTGGATGATGGCCATAATCATCATACACTTGGATATTGTCGAAACTACCTAAATATTCAAAACGACGTTGAGCGCCAGAAAACTTATTAAGAGCAACTTGAATTGACTCTTTAGAAATACCATACTCACTACATAAAGCAATGCAGGCAAGTGCATTTAAAACATTATGCATACCAGGGACAGATAGTGTAATTCTTTCGTAAAATTTTTCCTTAGCATAAACATCAAAAGAAGCAAATCCATTTTGCTCAAATACAATATTTGTAGCAAAAAAATCAGTGTTTTTATTTGTAATTCCATAAGTAAGGGACTTTGACTTTGCATGAGCTAGTAAATCTAGGCAGTTTGAATCATCTCCATTTACAACAAGAAGTCCATCTTCTGGTAAAATTTTCACATATTTAATAAAAGCATCTTTAATATTCTCAAATGTTTTAAAATAATCTAAATGGTCATTGTCTATATTTAATATAACTTCAGCTTTAGGACTAAACTTTAAAAAACTTTCTACATATTCACAAGCTTCTAAAATGAAAAAAGGACCATTTCCTATTCGGTAATTCCCATTTAATTCTTTTAGAATTGCACCTACCTGGATTGTAGGGTCAAGGCCAGCTTCTATAAAGCATAAAGAAATCATAGAAGTAGTTGTTGTTTTTCCATGAGTTCCTGAAATACCAATAGTATTTTCATAAGTCCTAGTTAAGTAACCAACAAAGTCAGAGCGTTCTACACAAGGAATCTTCAAATTTCTTGCTTCAATTAATTCAGGGTCATCTTGTGCAATGGCAGCAGTATAAACAACTAAATCTGCCTGATTAATGTCACTTAAATCATGATTAGTTACAACCTTAATTCCAGCTCTTACAAGTTTTTCTGTAATTTCACTTGCAACAGCATCATAGCCAGTAACAGTAAAGCCCCAGTGATGCAAAATCTCAGCAATACCACTCATACTAATACCACCTATACCTACCATATGAATATGTTTGCAGTTTTTTATATCATTTAGTTTAAAGATTGTATCTTGCATATCTAAACTCATTCCTTTCACACCCAAATTATACACTCTATAAATTAAATTTACAATAGAAAATTATAAATCTAATCACTATTATTATACGCATAAAAAAAATGAATAAGTACATAATATAAAAAATTGGTATAATTTTTAAAAAATTTAATTGAAGAGACTAGTTAAACTATATAAAAAAAGTTGTAAAATAAAGAAGGAAAAAATGAAAAAATGACGAATAATATAATTGTACATATAAAAATGAATATGTATAAATTTTTAATAGAACTTTGGAAGGGGTGCTCACATGCAAATTACAGATGTACGTTTAAGAAAAGTTAATTCAGAAAACAGAATGAAGGCTGTTGCTTCAGTAACTTTTGATAATGAATTTGTTATTCATGATATAAAAGTTATTGAAAGTCAAAATGGATTATTCATTGCTATGCCAAGTAGAAAAACTCCAAACGGAGAATTTAAGGATATAGCTCATCCAATTAATGCTGAAACAAGAGAGAAGATTCAAAAAGCTATATTAGAAGCTTATGAAGCTCCTGAAACAGAAACTGAATCAGCAGAATAATAAGAAAAGTTTTTTTGCCACATGTTAAATGAATTGGCAAATTAATGAAACATAGTTATTATTGTATATTGAATTTAATTCTATACAATACAATTTTAAAGGAGTATCTTTCAAAAGATACTCCTTTTTTTAGGTTATTACGCAGAAACTTTTTACATGGGAAAATCATTACACTTTTTCGAAAACAAAAATATATAGAATTTTATTATAAAGAATAAAAAAGTTCTTACAAAGTAAGATTGTTTTCCTACATGTGAACTTGCAAATGTTAGAGTTTCAGTGTTAAAAGCATCAAACTTGACATAATGTAAAAAATAAACTATAATATAATAAACATGCTAGTAGCATGGTAAATTGGATTTATAGGAGGGACAAATGTGTTTGATGTGAACAAAAAAGACCAAATGCTTTCGAATGGTTTTTGGCCCGTAAAGGGAAAAAACGGAGAAGAAAGTGAACGGATGGCAACAGCATTAGGAAATTTGTTACACAGACCGTATTTGTTTGAGGAGTTTTCACTGAAACATGGTGAAATTCTTGGCGAAGGGCCGGGAGTTATCATCATTTTCAATGCAAACGATCAATAATCCAGCAAGGGATGGAATAAGTACCATCCCTTAAATTATTGACTTTAACAATTTACACAAAAAAGTATTACAAATAAAATTTAAAAGCATTTAAACTTATGAGAAAAATAGTATGGAAAAATTAAAAAAATATATTGCCTTTTCACAGTACATGTAATATAATTGCAATAAAGTTGTAACGAGAATGTAATAAAAAATATAATTGGGTTATACTAATAGCCATAAAGAAAGGACAGATGTAAATGTTTGGCTTCGGACAAGATATTGGTATTGATTTGGGAACGGCTACTGTTATAGCATACGTAAAAGGAAAAGGAATTGTACTAAGAGAACCTTCTGTGGTTGCTGTAAATAATAATACTGGTGAAGTACTAGCTATAGGACAAGAAGCAAGAAGAATGCTTCGGAAGGACGCCAGGAAATATAGTTGCAACTAGACCACTAAGAGAAGGTGTTATATCAGATTATACTGTTACTGAAAAGATGTTAAAACATTTTATTACAAAGGTATGTGGAAAATTCATATTTGCACCAAGAATCATGATATGTATTCCTTCACAAGTAACAGAAGTAGAAAAAAAGGCAGTTATTGATGCAGCATCACAAGCTGGTGCAAGAAGAGTATATCTTATAGAAGAGCCAATTGCAGCAGCAATTGGGGCTGGAATTGATATTTCAAAAGCCTGTGGAAACATGATTGTTGATATTGGTGGTGGAACAACAGATATCGCGGTTATTTCTTTAGGTGGTTCTGTAGTAAGTACATCCTTAAAAGTTGCAGGGGATAAATTTGACGAATATATAGTAAAATACATTAAGAAAAAATATAATGTCATGATAGGTGAAAGAACTGCAGAAGAACTTAAGGTAAACATAGGATGTGTTTATCCTAAAATTCAGGACATTGAAATGGATATACGAGGAAGAGATTTAATAACAGGACTTCCAAAAAATATAACCATTTATTCTAGTGAAATGATGGAAGCATTAGAAGAACCGGCAAATATGATAATAGATGCAGTTCACTCGGTTTTGGAAAGAACACCTCCAGAACTCGCGGCAGATATTAGCGACAAAGGGATTTATATGACTGGTGGAGGATGTTTAGTAGACGGATTAGACAAATTACTATCAGAAAGAACAGGTATAAACGTTATGATTGCAGAAGATGCTATTTCATGTGTTGCTATTGGCACAGGAAAAGCATTGGACAACTTAGATTCCCTTGATGGAAAAACGAAAAGATAAAACAATTAAGCAAAACAATATTAAAATAGTCTTAAGTCGAACTTAAGACTATTTTTAAAGAATAAATACAAATAAAAAATAGGGATTGATTAAAAATGAGAAATAAAAAAATAGCTTTTTATACATTACGGTTGTAAAGTAAACCAATATGAAACAAATGCAATGATGGAGCAATTCAGCAAAGCTCGGTTATGAAATTGTATCTTTTGAAAACAAGGCTGACATATATATTGTTAATACATGTACTGTAACCAACATGTCAGACAAAAAATCAAGACAAATATTAAGAAGAGCAAAACAAAAAAATCCTAGAGCACTAATAGTAGCTGCACGGTTGCTATGTACAAGTTAACAAGCAAGAACTAGAGAAGGTAAAAGAGATTGATTTAATGGTAGGAACAAACGAAAAAAACAAAATTGTCGAATTGGTTGAAAAAAAACAAAAAAGTCAAATTTCAGATGTCATGAATCAAACTGAATTCTTAGACTTTGGAAGTATTACTCATGCTGAAAAAACAAGAGCAGCAATTAAAATACAAGATGGGTGTAATCAATTCTGTACTTATTGTATTATTCCATATGCAAGAGGAAGAGTAAGAAGTAGAAAAATGGAAAGTATAATACAAGAAGTACAAGGGCTTACTAAAATGGGTATCAAAGAGATTGTTCTTACAGGAATCCATATCGCATCTTATGGAAAGGATCTAAAAAGTGTTTCTCTTGATAAATTATTGTTCGAGCTAAATAATATAAAAGGATTAGAGCGTATACGTTTAGGTTCATTGGAGCCAACAATTATAACAGAACAGTTTTTAGAAAATTTAAAAGCTATAGATAAATTATGTCATCATTTTCACCTTTCACTACAGAGCGGATGTAATGAAACATTAAAAAGAATGAATCGTAAATATTCTACAGAAGAATTTATAGAAGTTACTGCAAGATTAAGAAAAACTTTTCCTGATGTTATGCTAACAACAGATATAATTGTAGGATTCCCAGGAGAAACACAAATTGAATTCGAGACGACTTATGAATTCCTTAAAAAAATAAAATTTTATAAAATGCACATATTCCCATATTCACAAAGAAAAGGAACAAAAGCAGCTCAAATGACAAATCAGATTGATAACAAGATAAAAGAAGCAAGAAGTAAAAAACTAATAGAACTTTCAAATAAAAACGAAATAAGCTATTTAGAAAATTACATTGGTAAAAAAATGGAGGTGCTTTTAGAACAATCTGATGAATTATGGACAAAAGGACATACAAGTAATTATTTAGAGGTAAAAATTCCTAAAAATGAGGCAATGGAAAATGAAATCAAATTAGTGGAGATTATACAAAGAGAAGGCACAGAATTAATAGGAGATGTGTAATAAAATTGTAATATTACTGTAACAAACATTTAATAATAAACATATTTAAAAGTATTGAAAAATTTGAATTTATATAGTATAAATATTGTATCATAATTTTGGTAATAAAACACAAAGGAGGAAGGAAAAGTGGAAGAACAAAAAATAGTGGAAGAACAAGTAACACCAGGAAACATCTCAGGAAGCGGAGAAGCAGTACAAGCTAATTTACCACAAGAAGTAAGCATTTGGTCAAAAATTAAGTCTTTTCTATTACAAGATGTAAATAGAGAGGTTGTTATAACAATGACACCAAAACAAGAAAAAGTTTTAAGAGAAGTTCATGATTTTTGGTTCCAAAAAGTTAACTTCGGAAAAGTAAAAGATTTTTTATTTCAAGAAATAACAATAGGAACGAAAAGCAAATAAATTACAATTTTCCAACGATGAAGAGAAGTTCTTTAAACTCATTATTTTTATAAGTTTAAAGAACTTCTCTTCATTTTAGTAAATAACTTCATATACAACAATGCTTATTGCTTCCATGGATTATTCTCATCTGGGTCAGTAGGATCCCAATTGCGTAGAGATGTATTGCTAGAAATCTTTTGTGAGGTTGGCTTACCAAGAGGTCCAGGATTATTTAAATCATCATAGAATTCAACATTTGTTCCAAGTTCGCAATTATCATAAATCCATTTTGCATCTGCTACTGTAAGACGTACACAACCAGCAGATGCTTTTGTACCCAAGCGGTCATAATAATTATAAATCAAACTAGCTTTGTCATATTTCCTTCGATAAGGAACAGAGTGAAACAAAATATGTCCTACAATTTGAGTGGAGTATTGACCATATACACCACCAAATAAATCAACCCACTCAAATTTTTGTGGGGTTGCATAAACACCAGAATGTGGTGTTGCAGTTCCTGTTGAGCAGACAAAAGCCTTAACAGGAATAGTATATTCTTTATTTTCATCTTGACCATATACTGTAATAGTATTAGCAGCAACATTAACTCGAATATAATATGTAGGTTTTTGCGGTTCCACAGTAATTTCATGTTCTAATGGAATTAACATAGTCTCCATAACAGGAGTAGGCTGCTTAATAGTAGGAGAAGAAACTTCTGCTAGCAAATTTTCCTGTATAATAGGCGTAAAAACTGGTAGAGTTACTGCTTGTGAAGTGTATAAACAAAAGCCATTATATATAAATAAAGAAAAAACCACTATAAAAACTAATATAACAGTCAAAATAGATAAAATTTCAAGAGTTTTCAATAAATAGCCTCCTTTTATGTATTACAGAATTTTATCACAAGAACAAGGAAAAATCTAGCTAAAGGACAACTTTTTTTCTATACCAATCTAATAAAAATATATTTAAGTTTTGAAAAAGCGTAAAGATTTCTAGGTACAATAACTTCAAAAAACAATAGGTATGGGATGGAGTTCCACACCTATTGTTTTTTAAAATATGCACAATCTCGAGAAGGGGTAAAAGTATTAGGAGAGATATTTACAAGTGTACATTTGCCATCTTTTTGATAAACACAATTTGAAGAACAATTAATGTTTGTCAAAATAATCACCTCTTATAGGATATTATAACAATTTATAATAAAATTATACATTTTTATTATTACAGAAAGAAAATATTGGACATTGATTACATTTGGGATTACGAGCAGTACAACAATTGCGACCATGCCACATAAATAAATGATTAATATCTTTCAAATATTTTTTAGGGAAAATTTGAAGTAAATCTTGTTCAATTTTTAGTGGCTCAGTCTCATTTGAAAGCCCAATGCGATTAGAAATTCTCTTTGCATGTGTATCTATAGCAATACCACTAGGAACACCGAAAGCCTCCAACATAATAACATTAGCGCTTTTTCTACCAATTCCGGGTAAAGTCATCAACTCATCCATTGTTTTTGGCACTATACCACGATAATCATCTATAATTTTTTGACTACAAGCTTTTATATTTTTTGCCTTTGTTTTATAAAAACCACAAGGATGGATTAGGTCTTCTAATTTTTTTAATGGAATCATAACAAAATCCTGTGGGGTAGAATAATAACGGAAAATAGAAGGAGTGGTTTTATTAACTCTTTCATCTGTACATTGAGCAGACAACATAACGGCAATAACAAGCTCAAATGGTGTTTTAAAATTTAAACTACATTTGGCATCAGGGTAAGATTTCCTTAATATTTCAATTATTTCAATATTTGATTGATTCATGTTTTATCACCTTTTTTACATAATTTAATATAATATAGTAAAGAAAAAGGGGGTAATAGATTATGTTTGGAGCACTAAAAAAAACAATAGCTGTTTGTTTAATTGGTTTTGGATTTGGGATATTATTTGTTATATTACTTCCTCTAACTGGTTGGTTATTTACTATAGGAGTCTGTTTAGTGGCAGTTGGAATAGCATGGCTTACTTGCTAAATTTAGATAAAAAGGAGTGAGGAAGAGTGACAGTTGTTGTAAAAAAAGTACCTAAATTTTTAAGAGGATTTGTAAAGTTAATATTTGGAATCAAAAGTTAATATAAGGTTTCAAACTTGAAAAATTTCTTACATAAATTTTTCGAGAAAACAATTGTATACAACAAAAGAGGCTAATATGCCTCTTTTGTATATTATGCTTTATTAACTTTCCCAGAACGTAAACATTTTGCACACACTTTAATTTTTTTAGTTTGACCATCAACAATAGCTTTTACTGTTCTTAAATTTGGTTTAAATGTTCTAGTAGTTCTTTTACTAATATGAGAACGAGTAATGCTTAATTGATTTCCAAAATTAACACTTTTATTACAAATTTCACATTTTGCCATGAAATGCACCTCCTAAACAGAAAACTAATTATGACTGCATATAAGTTTAACACAAATTGTAGAAAAAAACAAGAGATTTTATAAAAAACATCTTAAATTAGTAAATTGAAAAAGTAACTTCCAAATAAAAATAAATAGATTTTAATACTTATTGTAAGATTAAAAAAACATATTGACAAAAGAAGGAAAAAAGATATAACATAAGATATAATAAAAGAAAAGCTATTTAAAATAGTAAATAACTTGAAAAATAAATGGGACGTGAATATAAACCAAGAACAAGGAAAAACTATGGAAAATAGGTTTTCTATAAACAGTAGGCAAAGAGCAAAATAAAAAAGGCAACAAAGGAAAATAAAAAACATAGGAGGAAGAAGATGAAAAAGGAAGAAAAAAGAAAAACACATCCTAAAGAAGAGTTAGGGATAACACTAGTGGCATTAGTAATAACAGTAATAGTATTACTAATATTAGCAGGAGCAGCCATAAACATGGCAATAAATAGTGAAGGAT
>CALXYG010000023.1 GCA_944392885.1 uncultured Clostridia bacterium | reverse complement strand
GTTGCATAGGTCCTAAATATAAAAATAATTTTTTGGAGGTATTTAACAATGGAAATTATCCAGAATATTTGGATGGCACTAACAACTGAAAATGCAAATTTAACACAGATTATTGTTTCTCCACTTGCCATCATTGAAATCACTATAACCAATTTACTCTTTACTCGAATACTTAATATTCAAGCTAGCAAACAACAAAATTTAGTTTATATTTTTATTTTTTCAGTTGTTAGTATTCTATCTAATCTATTTGTTCCAGTTCCATTTAATACGTTTCTTAACGTTATTATTTGTCCAATACTAGTAATGGTAATTTTTAAAGTGCATATATTAAAGGCTGTATTGGCACAATTCATTCCTTTTTTATTTTTTATATTAGTAAGTATCCCTCTACACAGTATATATGTTGCTATTACACAACTTCCTTCCGAAATACAAATGGCAATACCAATTTATAAAATTACATTTTCTTTAATTACATATGCTCTTGTATATATTATTTATTTAATATTAAAACATTTTAATTTCAATATTTATTTATTAGATGATTTAAGGAAGCAGTCAACTTTAATATTGCTTATAAATTTTTTATTCGGTATCGTCGCAGTATGCATACAATCATACATTGCTACTTTATACAATGATAAATTGCCTACATATATAGCTCTTCTTAATTTAAGTGTACTTTTTATATACTTTATCTTCAGCCTATTTAGTCTTATTCGAACTAATACATTAGAAAGAACTAAGAGAGATTTAGAACAAAGCCAACAATATAACAAAACCTTAAGCATTTTGCATGATAATATTCGTTGTTTCAAACACGATTTTAACAATATTGTTACCACAATTGGAGGTTATGTACAATCTGGAGATATACAAGGTCTAAAAACATACTATACTGAACTACTAGGTGATTGCCAAAAAGTTAATAATTTAAGTGCTTTAAGTCCTACTGTTATTAATGAACCTGCCATTTATAGCTTACTTACAAATAAGTATTATTTGGCAGATGAAAAAGGTATTACCATTAATTTAGAAGTCTTTTTAGATTTAACAGAACTAAACATAAAACCATATGAATTTACTAGAATTCTACGGTATTTTAATGGACAATGCTATTGAAGCAGCAATGGAATGTGAACAAAAAATTATTAATGTAATTATTCGTAGAGATTTCAAAGCAGCAAGGCAGGTTCTTATTATAGAAAATACATATAAAGATAAATCTGTAGATACTGAAAAAATTTATGAAAAAGGTTTTTCTAGTAAACCATATAATACTGGTCTAGGTCTTTGGGAAGTAAGGCAAATTTTAAAAAAACATAATAATTTAAATCTTTATACAACAAAAAATGATGTATTTTTTATGCAGCAATTTGAAATTTATTTATGATTTATATAGATAAAAAAAGAAGCGATTACGTGAAAATCGCTTCTTTTAAATCGTTTGGAAATATGTTTTTTGAAATCAACTTTTATTTTACTTAGTCCTTTTTAATTAAGGATGCAGGCATTTTTGGTTGATGCATAAAGAACCATACAACACATGCCGTATTTGTATTTCTTGCGTATTTTTCAGCTATTTTTGCTAGAAATTTTATCATATTTTTACCTCCTCTTTTCTCTATATATAATACAAGTATTTACCGGTAATACTTTTGTATTAGCAAATCATATATTTTATTTTTGTTGAAATGTTTCATAGCCGTAAGCATTATTAGTTATTTTATACATCAACCTAGTAATATATAGTGTTTGAATTAAAACACTAAGCCAAATAATATTAGAAATAATATTATCTGATATAGTGGAAGCAATTAGTAATGTTGCAGTCATAGTGATATAAGATAAAATTTTCTTTTGTTTTCTTTCACTTTTTCTTAAAATTGGAACATTTTCAGTATCTGCTGGTGCATACCATGAAATCATTAACATACTAAAAATCCAAACTGCTACAATTATAATATATTTAATCCATTCCTGTTCAAATACAATATATTTACTTATAAGAGGCGGTCCTAGGTAGAGTAAGCTTGTAAATAAGATGCACCCAATATGTGTTTTTGCATGAAACCCTCCTGCGAAAGCTCTATACATCATTATTGATACAAAAGTAATTAATGTTAAATCAATAATATTTAAAAACCACGCTATACCAAAAATAATAAAAGTTTTTGGCAATTCACCAACTATATTTTCTAATCCATAATGTATTATCTCTGCTCTTTCATCATCTATTTCTGGCATCTCTGCTCTAATTTTGTTTGTTAAAAAATCACAAATTCGAGTGACCATTTGGTTCACCTCTTTTCTTTAATGTGATTTTACAATTTCTTCGACTTTTTTTTCATTTTTTATATAAAACCCTTTTTGTATTATACGAATTTTAAAAAAAATTTTTTTATATATGTTTTTTCCACTTTTATAAAATTTACATAACGTTAAATAAGTACAAAAAAAGAACATATCTCTTTTTTTGTATAAAAGAAATGCTCTCTTTTAACATTAGGAATTTTTAAATACATCTATTCCATTTAGTATACTCCACGTTCCATTTATATCTGGTAATGATGAAAAAGTCAAGGTTTCTTTTGTAATTGGATCTGGAAAACTTAATCTAAATGCAAATAATGCGATTTGCTTTCCCTTACCTCTTGAGCCATATTTTTGGTCACCATATAAACTATGATTTCTTGAAGCAAATTGTACTCGTATTTGGTGATGTCTACCTGTATCTAATTTAACTCGAATTAAAGACAAATTATTATCTTCTCTATACTTTAATATTTGATATTCTAGTTTAGCTTTTTTACTATTTTTTGTTCCTTCTTTTACTACTTTAGATAAATTACTTTTTTCATCTTTTAATAAGTAATCTTCCATTATACCCGCTTCTTTTTCTAATTTTCCATCTGCTATTGCCAAATACTCTTTTACAAACTCCCCTTTTCGTATGCTTTCACTCAAACGGGTAGCTGCTTTTGATGTTTTTGCAAATACCATAACACCACCTACTGGTCTATCTAATCTATGTACTAACCCCACATATACATTACCTTGTTTTTTGTACTTTTCTTTTAAATACTTTTTAATAAGTGTAATACAATCTTCGTCTCCTGTTTTATCTCCTTGAGATGGCACATTGACTGGTTTTTGAATTACTAAAATATGATTTGTTTCTTCTAATATTTTTAATTTTTGCATTTTATTCCTCTTCCCATCTTCCATAAATACCACAGGGTAAAATTAGAGAACTATTCTTCATTCCAAGACCAATTTCACCGCATTCTATTTTTCCTTTTTTATTTATTTCTAATCTTAATAAATTTGCAAGTACTGTGCTTGAAATTCCAGTTGTATATGAATTAATTAGAAAAAACAATGGTCTATTACTTAATACATAAGTACACTGTTTTACTAAATCGGAAATTTGTTCTTCAAATTTCCACACTTCTCCATTTGCACCTCTTCCATATGAAGGTGGATCCATAATAATAGCATCGTACTTATTTCCCCTTCTAATTTCTCTTTGTACAAATTTAAATACATCATCTACAATAAAACGTATTGGTCTTTCTGATAAGCCAGAAGCTTGTACATTTTCTTTTGCCCACGCACACATTCCTTTTGAACTATCTACATGGCATACCCCGGGCTCCTGCATAACTGCAAGCAACTGTTGCTCCCCCTGTATAAGCAAATAGATTTAAAACTTTTATTTCTCTTTTACTGTTTTTTATTTTCTCAATCATCCAATCCCAATTAACAGCCTGTTCTGGAAACAGTCCTGTATGTTTAAAACCCATTGGTTTAACACGAAAAGTCAATTCCTTATAGTGAACATCCCAGCTTTGTGGTAATTTGGTTTTATATTTCCAACCACCCCCACCAGTTTTACTTCGATGATATGTTGCATCTGCAGTTTTCCATTTGTCTGGAAAACTTTTTTCATTCCATATAATTTGTGGATCTGGTCGTATTAACTTATAATTACCCCATCGTTCTAATTTCTCTCCTTCTGCCATATCTAGTATTTCATAATCATTCCATTCTTTTGCTACTTTCATTACTACCTCCTTTTGTCATTCCACATTGATATTAATTAGATAATTTATTGTAATGTTCTTTCTAAAAAATTATTTACTGTAAAGTATTTAGAATATTTATGAATTTTTGTATCAAAATACAATTTACTCCTATTGCAATAATTGTTGTAAATATTATTATACTCAAAAACTTATATTTTTTTAGAAATCTAAATAATGCCACTCCGCCATCTGATTGAATCTCTATGCTATCTTCGGCTTCATTATACCTAACTTTAAAAAATTTATCTTTTGCATATTCCATATCATTTCCTCCTATTACTTAAAATTTTCTTTATATTATGTATATTCTAATAAATATGAAATATGCTTCTTTTTTTAAGATTATTACAGCAATCATAATACAATATTCAACCTTATCGAAGACCTTCTTGTATTTTTTTTGCTAAATTTTCATTTATCCCTTTTATTTTTGTTAATTCTGTTAAATCTGCTTTTTTTATGTTTTCAACACTGCCAAATGTCTTTAATAATTCTGTCTTTTTTATTTTTCCAACACCTGTAATATTGTCTAGCTGTGACTTTGACATTTCTTTGTTTCTTAGTTTACGATGATATTCTATTGCAATTTTATGAACTTCATCTTGAAAATTTGTTACAAATTTCATTAACTCTTCTGAAAGAGCTATTTCTTTTCCTGATTCATTTATTAATGCCCTTGTTTGATGTTTTGTATTCTTTACTAATCCATACAATGCAATGTCTAAACCATAAAAATTTATAGCCCTTCTTATTGCACGTATTTGTGTAATTCCACCATCAGCAAAAATTACATCAGGTAATCTTCCAAAATTTCCATTTGAGTTTTCCATAGAATGCTTTAATCTTCTTATAATTACTTCCTCCATGCATCGTGGATCGTCTTGCTTAAATACTGTTTTTATTCTAAACCTTCTCGATAAGTTTTTCTTAATTACACCGTCTTGTGCAACACACATACCTGCCACTATAAATTGTCCGGAAATGTTAGAAATATCGAACATCTCAATTTTTCGAGGTAATTTTCCTAAATTGAGTGCATTTTTCAATTCCTCTAACAATGTACTCTTCTCTTTTAATCTGTTTTCTAATGTGATTTGGCTGTTTCTTTCTGCCATCTCCACAAAACGTAATTTTTCTCCTTTTTGTGGTGATTTTAATTCTACCTTTCTGCCTGCCTTTTTGTATAAAAGTTCTTCTATTGCATTTTTTTCCTCTATTTCCTCTTTAATCATAATTTTACTTGGTAAATCAATTTTCTCTATATAATATTGTTTAATAAACTCTGTTAATATCTCTTTTTGTGTCATGTCTAATACATTATCTAAAAAATAATGCTCTCTTCCTATCATTTTGCTACCACGAACAAAAAATATTTCAATGCAACAAAGTAATTCATTTTTGCTAACTCCAATAACATCAATATTATTTTCAGATAAATTCGAAACCTTTTGTTTTTCTGTAATTGCCTCTATTGCAATTAATGTGTCTCTTAATTGTGCCGCTTTTTCATATTCTTGGTTTTTTGCCTTTTGTTTCATCTCTTCTGTTATTTGTTTTGTAAGCTCCTGTCTTTTTCCTTCTAGTAATAATAAAATTTGTTCTATTTGCTTATGGTATTCTTCTTTTGTAACATAGCCCATGCAAGGCGCTAAACAACGCTTAATATGATAGTTTAAACAAGCTCTCGTATTAGACTTAAAGTTTTTACATTGCCTAATTTTGAATCTTCTTTTAATAAAGTCTACCATTTCTTTGGCAGCGCCACTATTGGCATATGGTCCAAAGTATTTTGCTCCATCATTTAATATTTTTCTAGTTATCCAAACATTTGGATAATCAGATTTTATATCTACTTTAATATATGGATATGTTTTATCATCTTTTAATAATACATTAAACTTGGGACGATTTATTTTTATTAAGTTGCACTCTAATATAAGCGCTTCTGCTTCATTATCGACAATTATATATTCAAAATGGTCTATAAGAGAAACCATTTTAATTGTTCTTTCTGTTTTATTGTTTTTTCGAAAATATTGTGTCACACGCTTTTTTAATGATATTGCTTTACCTACATAAATAATATTATTATCTTTATCTCGCATAATATAAACTCCCGGCTTTTGTGGGAGTTTTTTTAATTCTGCCTCTATATCAAACATACTTTTCCCTCTTATATATTTAGATAATACTTTTATTTCTAGCAAAAAAAAATTTCTATATATATTATACACTGTATCGCCTAGTTTGTCTAGCTGTAAATATTATGCTAAGCCTTGCAATTTTTCTTTAGTTCGTGTAATATAATACAGTATGAATTTAAAAGCATAAAGAAAGGAGATTTTTTATAAAGCGCCTGGACAATGTTTGCTCATTGTTGACGAGGAAAGAGCTTATCGAAGAATTCGGCGGATGGCTCTATGGCTTAAGTTACGGTCATCAAAAGAAAGAATAAAAAAATGCAAGTAATTGTATAGAACAAAGTTCTTTCTTAAGTAACACTATATTGATGTATTTATTTTTCTAAAATATATCTGCTTTTAAATTCTGCACATACTATATATATAAGGAGGATTTAACTATGTGTGGAATTGTTGGATACATAGGAGAAAAAAAAGCAAAACCAATTTTAATTAATGGTCTTTTAAAATTAGAATACCGTGGATATGATTCGGCTGGTATTTCTACAATCGAAGGAAGTAGTATTTCCAATATTAAAACGAAAGGAAGAGTTTCAGCTTTGGAAAACATACCAGAAATTCAACAATTATTTGGTAATGTTGGTATTGCTCATACTAGGTGGGCTACTCATGGGAAACCTTCTACTTTAAATTCACACCCTCATTTAGATAATAGCAAAGTATTTGCGGTAGTACACAATGGCATCATAGAAAATTATACCGAACTTCGTGAATTTTTAAGTCAAAATGGTTATCATTTCCTATCTGAAACTGATACAGAAGTAATTCCTAATTTAATTCATTACTATTTTACAAAAAATAATTGTTCCTTTTTACAAGCTGTTCATAAGGCATGTAGTAAGCTTAAAGGAAGCTTTGCTATTGAAGTAATTTCTACTCTTTTCCCAAATACTATGATTGTAGTTCGAAAAGATAGTCCTCTTGTAATTGGTAAAGGAAATAATGAAACCTTTATTAGTTCTGATATTCCTGCCATTTTATCTTTTACTAAAAACTTTTATCTATTAAATGACTTAGAATTTGTTGAAATTACTAAAAATGAAATATCATTTTATGATATTAATTTAAACCCTATTAATAAAGAATTAAAAACTATGGAATGGGATGCTACTGCTGCCGAAAAAGATGGTTTTGAAGATTATATGCTAAAGGAAATTCACGAACAACCTCGTGCTATTCGTGAAACTATTGGTTCACATTTAACTAATATTAATTCTTGTGATTTCGAAGATATTACTTTGTCTAAGGATGACCTAACTAATATCTCTCAAATATATTTAGTAGCTTGTGGTACAGCTATGCATGCTGGCTTAGTTGCAAAAAATCTATTTGAAAAATGTTGCCATATTCCAACTTGTGTGGACATTGCTTCTGAGTTCCGTTATCGTGACCCAATTATTAATAATAAAACTCTTGCCATTTTTATTAGCCAATCTGGTGAAACTGCGGATACTATTGCTGCATTAAAACTTGCTAAAGCTAATGGTGCTAAAACAATTGCTATTTCAAATGTAATTGGAAGCTCAATCACAAGAGAAGCAGATTTTTGTTTATATACTCATGCAGGTCCTGAAATTGCAGTTGCATCTACAAAAGCTTATACATCTCAAATTGTACTGTTATCTATGCTTGCCATTTGCTTTGCAGAACGTCTTGCATCTTGTGATAAAGTATTTTTACAAGAGCTAAGATCTGAGATTTTGAGTTTACCTGAAAAAGTTGAAATAATATTAAAAGAAAATATAGAACAAATTAAAAATCTTTCTAAAGAAATATATCAAGAAAAAGATATGTTCTATTTAGGTAGAGGAACCGATTATAATGTTGCTATGGAAGGTTCTTTGAAATTAAAAGAAATTTCTTATATTCACTCAGAAGCCTATGCTGCTGGCGAATTAAAGCATGGTACAATTGCGTTAATTGAAAATGGCATTACTGTTGTTTCTATTTTGACAGATGAAAACCTAATGGAAAAAACAATTAGTAATATTCAAGAAGTCATTACTCGCGGTGCAAAAACAGTGGTTGTTACAAATTTGGAACTTCCTAATAAAAAATATGATATTATTATAAATATTCCTAAAACTTCTCCTCTTATTTCTCCAATTTTATCTGTTATTCCATTACAGTTGATTGCTTATTATGTTTCTAAAGAAAAAGGGCTGGATGTTGATAAACCAAGAAATTTAGCAAAATCTGTTACAGTTGAATAATTAGAAAAGAAGAGACTTCACCAAATATAAGAAATTGTGAAGTCTCTTCTTTTTTAATTTAGCTTGATAAAAAAATTTTTAGTAAAATTAACAAAATAGCTCCTGGGATTCCTAAAATTCCAACAAAAATAGAAGTAATAATATTTAAACCTATATGGAATTCAAAATGACTTCCTATAAGATTAATTATATATATAAGAAATGCACCTAAAAAAGAATTTAATACTAATTTAAATATTTTTGTTAAAGGTAATACAAATATTTTTCCAAAAATAAATAAAAGAATAATACATGCTAAATATGTAATTATTGTACCTTCGTTCATGATAATTTCTCTCCTTTTTATTTTAAAAAAAATACTATACTTTTTAGTATAGTATATACATATGATAAGCATTGGACAAATATTCTATATAGCTTGATCTTCTGTTAATCTTAGCTTGATTTCATTAATCATATCTAGAGCCAATGCCTTATTCTTTACTTTTTTTAGTAAATAATCTAATTTTGCCTGTTCCGCTTTAATTTGATATGCATAATAATCAATTAGTTCCCCATCAGCATATTCAAAATTTTTTCCTGCTACTTCTAAATCTAATTTTGCTTTAATTACGCTTTTTATTAATTCTAAATCTTTCTGTTCATCTGTTTTCTCTACAAGTTTTGTTTCTTTTATAAATCCATCTTCCATTATATTCCCCCCTATATGCAAATATATTAATATTATATGCTTATTCTTCCAATTTATTCCTTGTAGATATGAAACACTTTATACTTAGAATATCGTTTTTATTTTTCAAAATATATTTACTTGCAAGTATTCGTCAACTTTTTCTTGCAAAACTACCAAAATTATAGTAAACTATAGTTTATAAATTTAATAACTGAGATATACAATTAAGGAGGTATTAGCAATGCTTGATATAAAATTTGTAAGGGAACATTCAGATGAAGTAAAAGAAAATATTAGGAAAAAATTTCAAGAAAACAAATTAACTATTGTAGATGAAGTTCTAAAGTTGGACAAAATAAATCGAGAATTAAAAATAAAAGGTGACGAACTTCGTATGTCTCGTAATTCTTTAAGTTCACAAATTGGAGGACTTTTACGAGAAGGAAAACAAGAAGAAGCAGAAGAAATTAAAAACAGGGTAAATCAAATAAACACAGAACTTTCATCAAATGAAAAATTAGAACAAGATTATTCTGAAAAAATTAAACAACTTATGATGAAAATTCCAAATATGATGCATGAATCTGTACCCATTGGAAAAGATGACAGTGAAAATGTAGAAATAACAAAATATGGTGACCCGATTGTTCCAGATTATGAGATTCCATATCATGTGGATATTTTGGAAAATTTTAATGGTATTGACTTAGATTCTGCCCGTCGTGTAGCAGGTAATGGATTTTATTACCTAATTGGAGACGTTGCCAGACTACATTCTGCTGTTATTTCTTATGCTAGAGATTTCATGATTAACAAGGGATTTATTTATTGTGTTCCTCCTTTTATGATTAGAAGTGATGTTGTAACCGGTGTAATGAGTTTTGAAGAGATGGATGCAATGATGTATAAAATTGAAGGTGAAGATTTGTATTTGATTGGTACAAGTGAACATTCTATGATTGGTAAATTCAAAGGACAAATTTTGCCAAAAAAAGAATTGCCTTATGCAATGACCTCTTATTCTCCTTGCTTTAGAAAAGAAAAAGGTGCTCATGGTATTGAAGAACGTGGCATATACCGAATTCACCAATTTGAAAAGCAAGAAATGATTGTTGTTTGCGAACCAGAAGACAGTTATAAATGGTGTGATAAAATGTGGTCATATACTGTTGAATTATTCCGTAGTATGGAGATCCCTGTACGTACACTAGAATGTTGTAGTGGTGATTTAGCAGATTTAAAAGCGAAAAGCCTCGATGTTGAAGCTTGGAGTCCAAGGCAGAAAAAATATTTTGAAGTTGGTAGTTGCTCTAATTTAACTGATGCACAAGCAAGAAGACTTGGTATTCGAATTAAAAGCGAAAGTGGAAACTACTATGCTCATACATTAAATAATACTGTAGTTGCCCCTCCACGTATGTTAATTGCTTTGCTTGAAAATAATTATAAACAAGATGGAAGTGTTACTATTCCGGAAGTATTACGTCCATACATGGGTGGTCTTGATATATTAAAACCAATATGTTAACTTTTATAAAAAGAGGAATTTTTTATGATGATTAAAAACCCTAGATTTGAAGCATCTGCCATTAGTCCAAAACAATATCCTTCTGGCAATCTACCAGAAGTTGTCCTTGTTGGAAGATCTAATGTTGGCAAATCTTCTTTTATTAATACACTAGTAAATCGTAAAAATCTTGCAAGGACTAGTAGCCAACCAGGTAAAACTAGACAAATAAATTTTTATAATATGGATGATACATTCTATTTTGTAGATTTGCCAGGTTATGGTTATAGTAAAATGTCAAAGGAAGAGCAAATAAAGTGTGGAAAATTTATTGAAGAATATCTTGAAAATAGACATTGTATTGCTGTTGTTGTTTTTTTTATTGATATTCGCCATAACCCTTCTTTAGACGATCGATTTATGTATAACTATTTGATTCGTACCAATAAACCATTTTTTGTAGTTGCAAATAAGGCAGATAAAATTGCACCTACTAAAGTAATTCCAACAGTTGCACAAATACAGGATTTTCTAAATCCGCTACATGATATTATTTTCTTACCTTTCTCTTCAGAGCAAAAAATCTATTCTGATTCAATATGGCAGGAAATTGAAAAGATATTGCACTAAAAATGTTTCTAAAGCATGTATTAACCTATAAGGTAATATTTCCTTTTTGACTTTTTAGACATTTTGTATTATAATAATTATATGCTCCTATTATGGGGTAAATTCATTATATGGGGGATTTTGTATGGCTGAACGAGTTTTTGTTTTCTCATCTGGTGCTGATGCAAGCGAATTCTGCAAAGATAAGCCTATGCTTCTCTGCTACCAAGATGGCAAACATCCTGAAATCGTTCATTCGATTTCCAGTTCCATTTGCAGTTTACTCGCACGTGTTGCTACCGAAATCGATAACACTGCTCAATGACAACTAGGTTCCCCAAAAACGCGTCCTGATAGGACGCGTTTTTCGTTATATATCCTATACTACATCATAAGCCATAAATATATAACTATTGATTTCCTCCACACAAAAACAAATTGATAGCAGATGCTATCAATTTGTAAAGAGGTTTAAATCCTGAATCCAACCAAGCTCTCGTGGGTCAACGCGTACTTGAACTCAGTATTGTCAGTGAGTGTCATCGCGAATTTCTCAGTCAGTCCTGCTTTGTCGAACTCTTCGGCAACGCTCCGCGTGACCCAAAGCATTGAGTCAGTAGCACTAAACACCGTTGGTCCCTTGTACCCTAGGAGCTTAATCGCTTCCAAAATCCGTTCGTACTTGGTCATTGTATCTAATCCTCCTTATTTTTTTATACGCATATAGCGTATTTACTAATATTATACCCCTTCATTTCCTTAATGTCAAATTTTCTCTTTTATCATCTTCAGAGCTTTAGGTCTATTTACTATAATTTCATGTCCACATCCTTGGCATTTTAGTTTAAAATCTACCCCTATTCTTGTAATCTGCCAAATTTTACTTCCACAAGGATGCTCTTTTTTAACCCTTACAATATCTCCCACTTGATATTCCATTTTTAGAAGTCTCCTTAAAACCATTTTCTAAAACGTTTTTGTATTCTCTCTTCTCCTATAATTTGCATAATTTCATATAAATCTGGAGTATTTGCTCTTCTGGTAAGTGCTACCCTTAGTACTGTACTAATATCACCTACATGGCCTTTGTATCTCTCAGGTTCTTGTTTATATTCTTTTACTTCTCTAGCATATCCTAGTTTTTCTGCTAAATCCTTCATCTTGTCAAACCAAATTTGCTTTGTATCTTCCTTATTATAATAGCTAGTAATATATTCTTTTAAAATTGTTTTTATTTCTTCCTTATTTGTTATTTTTTGAAAAGCATATTCTTCTTTCATGTTATCAAATTCATCATCATACATATATATAATACTATTTTTAACATCTGACCATTTTGCAATATCTTTTCTTGGTTTTATATTGCCTCGTTCAATATTGAAAACCAAAATAGCATATTCTTTGTCATTTTTTAATAACCTTTCTAGTTCTGTATCATATCTTTTTGCCCATACTACCGTTTCTTCATATATTTTTTCTGCAGAATATTTTGAAATTACATTTTTAGAAATGTCTAATAATTTTACTAAATCAAATACTGCTCCACTTACACTCATTTTGTTTAGTTCAAGTTGAAAATCATCTATTTTCTTATCTTGATTCGTTCTTCTCCAGTTCTCGAAATTAGAATTAGCAATGTTTAGTAAATACTCTACTACTGCATCAGTTGGTATTCCTTCTTCATGGTAATAGCTTACTGCTGCCTCTGGATCTTTTCTTTTGCTAATTTTACGCTTTCCACCGTTTTCTTCTTTCATAATAGCTGCTGTATGTGCATATTTTGGAGTCTTAAACTCTAACAGATGAAATAATTCTAAGTGTAAAGGTATTGAAGAAACCCATTCATCTCCTCGAATGACATGTGTTACATGCATTAAATGATCATCAATAGCATGTGCAAAATGGTATGTAGGTAAACCATCTGATTTGATTATTACAATATCTTGGTCATTTTCTGGGAAATCTATATTTCCTTTTATTAAGTCATGATGACGAATTTTTCTATTTTCGTTTCCTTGAGATTTCATACGAATAATATAATTTTCCCCATTTTTAATTTTTTCGGCAGCAATATCTGCAGGTATATTGCGATATTTCGCCCATTTTCCATAATAACCTGGTCTGATCTTTAAGGCTTCTTGCTTTTGTCGCATTTCTTCTAATTCTTCTGTTGTTGCAAAACATGGATAGGCAAGACCTTTAGCAATTAGGCTTTTTGCATAAGCTTGATAAATATCTTTTCTTTCACTTTGTTTGTATGGTCCATAATTTCCTATTTCACTATTTTCGCCTGTCATACCTTCATCAGGAATAATGTCGAAATCCTTTAGTGACTCTACAATTTGTACAACTCCGTTTTCTATTTCTCTTTTTTGGTCTGTATCTTCTATTCGCAAAATAAATATACCACCCGTTTGTTGTGCCATTTTGCGATCTACAGTTGCTCCAAAAAGTCCTCCTATATGTACAAAACCTGTTGGACTTGGTGCGAACCTTGTTACCATTGCTCCTTCTGGTAAATCTCTTTCTGGGTATTTTTCCTCATAATATGATATTTCTTTTGCATTAGGAAAAATAATATCTGCTAATTCTTTGTAGTCCATGTGTTCCTCCTTAAAAATTTATTTTCATCATTTCAGTTTTATTTTGTTCCATTTGCCTTACTAATTCCAACTGTGTTTTCGCTCTTTTTAAATTATGTTCTGAAATCTCTGGATTTGTTCGAAAATACATATCGCCATTTAAATAATCTGTCAAAAAACGTATTCCATTCTCAAATGTCATTAAAATAGCAGCCTGTGGCAAAAGTTCTCGTTCTTGTTTTGTTATTTTTTCATTTACCTCTTGTAAAAAACCATTTGTGAATGCTTCATATCGTTTCTTCTCCCATATAACAGAATTTAGGTCTTCTTCATCTTCTTTTGCTAGTGTGCAAGAAGTACGTATCCCTTCTCCAAAATCATATAGCATACTTCCTGGCATTACTGTATCTAAATCAATTAGGCAAACTGCTTTTTTCATTGTTTTATCAAACAAAATATTGCTTAATTTTGTATCATTGTGTGTTACACGCAAAGGTATTTTACCTTTTTCCAGCATTTCTATAATTATACCTGTTATTTTTTTTCGCTCTATTACAAATTGTATTTCTTTCTCTGCTAATTTAAAACGTTTTTCTCGTTCATTTTGGTTTTGTTTACTCTGTATTGCTTGTTCGAAATTATTAAAACGGTATTTTGTGTTATGAAATTTAACAATTGTTTCTATTAATTCTTCTGCTTTAAATCCATCTAATTGTTTTTGAAATTTTCCAACTGCTATTCCTGCTTCTAGTAATAAATTTATGTCTGTTGTCGTTTCAAAACTAGTTGTATTAGGAATAAACTCTATCACACGCCAGCAGCCATTCCAAAGTGGTGGCTGATTACCTACTATGGTATTAATTATTCCAGCTGTTACTCCACTACTGTTTTGTTTTATATATTGTGTTACTTTTTGCATATTGTCCATAACTGCTTTTATATTAGGAAATACATGTGTATTTACTTTTTGCAAAATGTAAGAAGTCGTGTTTCCATTTTGTTGTATACAATCTAATTGATATGTGTTATTAATATGTCCACTTTTTATTTTCTTAACTTTTGTTGGGGTTCCATTTATTTGGAATTGTTTGGCAACTTCAAATAATGCCTCTTCTTCCATTTAGCTCCTCCTTACATTTTTACCATTATTAGATGTTGAGAATTATTTTATAGCATATTATACCTCAATTTTTTTACTTTTACAAGCTTTTATTATTATTATTCGTTTTGTATAACTCTTTTAATTTTTTCCATACTTTTTTTAGTTGCCTTATAACCGGATTGATAGCAAAATTCTATTTTGTCTATTTCCAATAATCCTGTTCCATCTGATGGTACTTTTATAATTTCATCTGCCATTTCTATATTTTCCTCAGAAAGTTTTGTGCCCATAATATCTAATATCTTCATTCCTAAATCCATCATATTACTTTTATTAGTTACTTTGTCACTTTCAAATATTACAGCTAATGTTTTATCCGCTCCTTGTTTTTTTACCTCATAAACAGGTGTATTGTCTAAAATTCCTCCGTCTAGGAAAGCAAACTGCTGGTATTTGCATGGTGAAAAAACAATTGGGAAACTGCTACTTGCCCTTACAGCTTTTCCTATACTAATATCAGTAATATATTGTATTTGGTCTTCGCTTTCTTTTGGTTTTCTAGATACAAATATATATTCTTTTGAACTATATATATCAACTGCTGGAATTACAAGTGGCATTTTTATATCTTTTACTGCTCGAATTCCCTGTTTAAAAGCAATTTCGTCATATGCCCTTTCGATGCTTTCTCCATCTTTTAGTCCATTTAATGTTAGCTTCTTAGAAAACATAAAATTTCCTATTCCAGACAAAATAGGCTTACTTTCAATTCCTAATATTTGTTTTGCATAACGTTTGAAAAGAACGTAAATATAATAAGGTGAATAACCCATGGCGTAAAGTGCAGCAACTAAGCTTCCAGAACTAGTTCCTCCTATAATATTTATTGAAATGTTTTCTTCTTCTAGTGCCTTAATTACTCCTGCATGTGCAATTCCTCTAATTCCTCCGCCAGATAAAACTAATCCTACCTTCATTTACCTTCCTCCTTTGTTATATAGTATTCACAAGATATAATTTGTTTAAACATATTATTTTAGGGTTAAATAAATAAAGTTCTATAAAAAATTTATTGACACAAAAAAGAGCATTGTGACTTTTTATCACTATGCTCTTTTTATACTATATAAAAAAACGCTTCTTATTTTATTTAAGTTATAACTTAAATAAGCAAACTAAATTTATCATCATATAGCAAATTTTTTATTATTAATTTTGACTAAATGGAAGAATTGCAATGTGTCTTGCTCTTTTTACTGCTATGGTAATATCTCTTTGATGTTTTGCGCAAGCTCCTGTTGCTCTTCTAGGTAAAATTTTTCCCTTATCACTAACAAATTTCTTTAATTGCTCTGCACTTTTAAAATCTAATACTAAGTCTTTGTTACTACATAATGGGCATACCTTTTTTCTTATTTTGCGAAATTTTGGATTATAATCCTCATCTATATTGTTTCTATTCTTCCTATTATTTTGTTTTTTATCTGACATTTTCTTTCCCCCCTATTCTAACTAGAATGGTAAATCATCATCTGAAGATACAGAAAATTCTGAGCCAGAAGCCACATTTGTTCCAAATGTGTTTTCAAATGTCGAAGTATCTCCTTCTCTTTTACTATCTGCAAAATAAGCTTCTTCTGCAACAACTTCTGTAATATAATGCTTTACTTTGTTTTCGTCTTCCCAATTTCTTGTTTGAATTCTCCCGATGACACCTACTTGTTGACCTTTTTTAAAATATTTACTACAAAATTCTCCTAGCTTACTCCATGCAACAACCGGAATAAAATCTGCTTGTCTTTCTTCACCTTGTCTTGTAAATCTACGATTTACTGCTAATGTAAAAGAAGCTACTAGTGTGTTATTGGTTTGTGTGTATCTTGTTTCTGGTTCTTTTGTAAGACGCCCCATTAAAATAATTTTATTCATATGTTTTCCACCTTTCTTTTTGACCTGTATAGGTTATTAAGCTTCTTTTTTTACTACAATGAATTTAATTACTTCGTCTGTAATACGATAAATTCTTTCAAGCTCTGAAATAAATGCTGGCTCTGCTTCAAATTCTAATACTATGTAGTAACCTTCGGTTTGTTTTTGAATTGGATAAGCTAGTTTTTTGTTTCCAATTTCATTTACATTTGATATTTTACCATGTTCATTAACTAATTTAGAGAATTTTTCAATTAGTGCCTTTATTTTTGCTTCCTCTAAACTAGAATTAATAATGATAACACTTTCGTATTTGTTCATTATTATTCACCTCCTCTTGGATATATAAAACCCATATTTTCTATGAGTAAGGATAAAACAATAGCAATGCTATTGCTAACAACATTGCTATTATAACATATGTTTCTATCTTTTACAAGTATTTTACTAATTTCTTTACATTTCTTTACATTGCTTAATTATTTGTGTTTAACTTATGTTTGAAACTGTTATTGTAATATCTACTTTTTCTTCTGTATTATTTAATATAACCTCAAATTTATAATCACCGTTTTGTGTTACTTCATATTGTTCTTCAACTGTTTTTGTGTTTTCACTAAATTCTTTTGCGCTACTATCTGGATATATTATAGTTTTTATTCCATTTGTAATTTCCTCTATTTTCAAATTAATAGTTGCCTTTTCCGTTGCTTCTGCAGGATCTATAAAATAACTAAAATCTACTGAAGAGCTAACCTCAGTGTATTCTTCTGGTAAGCGATAGTAAATTACTCCATCTAAATTTACTCCACTTGGGAAATATACCGTATGTGAGCCTTCGTTAACTACAAATACGTTTTCCTCTGTTACTGCTGTGTTAAGAGATAAATTTTCCATTGCGCTTAAATCTACAATATAATATTTTCCATAATCATTCGGATTTAAGATTTCTGTTGGTATGTTTGAAATCTGAGTATATTCTTCTTTTATTGGTAAATTTCCATATTTATTATAGTATATATTTACTTTGTCGCTTAAAATTGTTAAGTCATTGTATAGATTATCTAACTCTTGCGCTCTCATTTTACTAGTTACATTAAAAAAAATTGTAGATAAAATAATTAATATAATTATAACGGCGATTCCCATTGTAAGTAGTGTAACTCCTCTATTGCTCTTCATAAGTAATTCCTCCTTTTTTCTTTTGTTTTATGTTATAACTATTTTCCCACTTTTTTTTATTTTCGTCAACCATCTTTGGCAATTATTTTGTATTTTGGCTTTCTAAATAACTTTTTCTTCTTGTTTTAGTATTTTTCTTATTCTACTTTTAATATGATGTCTTTTGTTCTCTATTAATCTTAACCACCACAGATATACAATAATAATTAGAATTGCAATGTTTTTTAAATATAAAATTCCTATACTTGCTAATACTGTGAGACAAATCATGATTATATTAGACAATTTATTTATAATATCTTCAATTTTATCTTTTGGGTAAAATCGTAGTAACACTGTTTCTAAAATTCTACCACCATCTAGTGGATATATTGGTAATAAATTAAATGTCCCCACTAATATGTTTATGTAAATCATTGTTTCTTGTAGTATAAATTCTGGCATAGCTAATATAATGGCTGCTAATACGAAGTTTGTTATTGGACCTGCTATGCTTACCCAAAATTTTGTATTTCTGTTTTGTTTTTGTGGTTGAAATAATACAGATACTCCCATAGGCATTATTTTCATTGTTTGTATTTTAAGTCCCATACATAAGCCAACAATTATATGTCCTAGCTCATGTAGAATAACAAAAGCCAATAGTAGTAAGTAAACTGTGCTTTGCTTTGTAAATATAAATAAAATAAAGAATATAAAAATTTTTAAATCTATTCTAATGTTCATGTTTTCTCCAATCTTTTAAAATTCTAACAGATCATCAGGATTTACTAGACGTTCTGATTTTCTTATTTCAAAGTGCAAATGTGGTCCTGTGACATTACCAGTAGCACCTACTTCTCCTATTTGCTGACCTTGTTTTATGAAATCTCCCTCTTTTATGTAAATTTTACTGCAATGTGCATATAGAGTAATAACATCGTCCTTTTGAATTTTCAGATGGTTTCCGGAAATCTCCTTCTGAAGAAACTTGTACTACTGTCCCCTCCATGGATGCAACAAATACAGTCCCTGTATTTGCTGCAATGTCTATTCCTGTATGATATTTTGGTACAGTTTCTGTTGTTGGATTGCGAACACCGAATCGAGATGTAATTGTTCCTTCTAATGGTTTAATAAGTGAATATTTAGCTTTTATTTCTTCTGCATCTATTGCGGTTTGGCTGATACTGCTACTGTCTTCTGCTACAGATAATGTTTGTGCATTTCCTTCTAGTAAGGTATTTTGGGTCTGTGTTTGTCCTTCCTCCATTATTTGGTTATCTGTTTGATTATCCAAATCAGGTGATATTGTTTCATTTATTGTATTTTCTTGTGTTTTTTCCTTAGATTTGCTGTTAATCCAATCTACAAATTCTACATACTTTTGGCTTGAATTTATGTCATATGATAATATTTCTTTTGATTTTTTTAAAAACTCTTCTGAAAAAATATAGTTACTATTTTTTATCAAATAAAATATTAAATAAATAAGTAAGCAAATAATAATCTGTAAAACCAGTTTCCTAAATAGTCCATAATCTTTTGAAGGTTTGTTAACATTTACTCTTGCTTGATTTGTTGTATAATTTTGTTCCTTTCGCTTTTGATAGATTTCTTCTGCTCTTCGAATTTTCTCTTCTGGGCTTAATGCTCGTTCCATAAAAAAAACACCTCTTCCTTTGTAGTTTTATACAATATATGCTTAGAAGAAATGTTTTATTCTTAATTTGTTTTAATGTATTTTTATTTTAAAAAAAGATGGTAATAGTCCAAGCAACAAGTATTCCAAAAGTTATCCACTGTAATCGTTTATACTTTTTATGAATTCCATTTTCATTTTTTTTCTTGCTTATTTTATTATTGTTTTCTATTTTTGAAAGATAGTTTGATACTATCATTTCAGCTTCTTTTAATATATATTCTTTTGAATTCGCTTTTGTTATGTTGGTATCTGTTCTTTTTTCCACGTATTCTGGTAACTTTATTTTATTTTGTTTTAATACAACAATAGCTTCTTCAACCAAATTTGAAGGCAGGTTTTTAAGTACTACTATATTTTTCATTTTGTTTTCTTCCATCCTTTTTCCTCCTAGAAATTCTCTTATTTACATTTTTTCCAGAATTCCTAGAAATATACAAAACTTTACCTTTCACATTCAATTGATTCATATATACCATTTGCAACCATATCTGCCATTTGCATAACAAATCCTAAATTTGTATTTTGCAATATGCGTAAATTACATTTTGGATTTCCTAAGTTTCTTGCTACAATT
The DNA here is from genome assembly GCA_944392885.1 of uncultured Clostridia bacterium. Taxonomy (GTDB): domain Bacteria; phylum Bacillota; class Clostridia; order TANB77; family CAG-508; genus UMGS1754. Next base: position 5,080 of record CALXYG010000023.1, on the reverse strand, counting down.
CCTTTAATGCTCATGTCTCCCACCATAAATCTATTTTCACCAACACCCCTTCCTACACAAATACCACCTTCTGATACAATTACTTTTCCTACATTTTCCTCAGAAGACAGTGCTGAATCGATAGCTATAATAAATGGATTTGAATATTTCCTTTGTATTTCTTCCATAACTACTGTTATATTAGCATTACATACAGTTGAATTTAAATCACCTATTATTTCTATGTTTTTTTCTTCGCTAAAAAATTGTTTTAATCTATAACCTACAATCGGTCCGGAAAGTGTCTCCTGTCATCCTGTCTGTTCCTATACATAAAAAGATAACATTAGAATAAACTTGATTTTCAGTAAGAGTACAAATAGTATTACTAAAATCACATATAAATTGATTTCTTTCTTCTTTTCGCATTTTATTCCTCCTTTATTAATACATGTTGCTAAAATATATGCGAAATTTAGATTCATATTCGTCTACTTGGTGCTATAATTATATGAATATTATTATTTCTTTGATATTTTTTTATTATATCTTCTGAAAATCCAGCTACCTCGTTACTTACAAATATAGTTGTATAATTTTCCTTAATTAATCCTAAAAGAATTTCATCTGTCTTCTCTAAATCTTCTATTTCATAAACTTCCATTCCGATTCTATTAAAAAAGCGAAAACTTTTTTTATCCTCTTTAAATCGTAGCCCTGAAATCTTCATTTTTATCACCTAATTTTAGTTTTGCACTTCTTTATTTTTCTATACAAAAAAACACCCTAAATTTAGGATGTTTTTAAATTTCTGTTCCAGCTTTTAATCCTATTTCAATCATAGTATTTAATGAACTTTCTCTTTCTTTTGCTGTTAGTTCTTTGTTTTTATTTCCTATTATATCTGAAACTGTTAAAATACAAGCCGCTTTCTTTTTTAAGCTTTTTGCATTTGCAAACAAAGCAAAGCTTTCCATTTCAACAGCCATGCAATTGTGTTTTTCAGGCTTTTCAAATTCCTTGTTCTTACTGTAAAACACATCACTACATAGTACAGTTCCTCTGTGTAATAATATTTTCTTTTCCTTAGCTATTTGTTCAATACAGTTGTTTAATTCATTGCTTGCTTCAATAGTTTCTTCCATAATACCGGATTGAATTTTAGCATATGAGGATTTACTATATGTTTTTTCTGCTAAAATTACATCTAATAAATTAAGTGTTTTGTCAAAAGCACCTGCTGTACCTATTCGTATAATGTTTTCCACATTGTAGAAATTATATAGTTCATAAGAGTAGATTCCCATACTTGGTATTCCCATTCCTGATGCCATTACTGTAATTTTCTTACCATTATAACTGCCTGTGTAAGCATACATATTACGAACTGAATTTATTAATATCGCATTTTCTAAGAAGTTTTCTGCTATATATTTTGCTCTTAACGGATCTCCTGGCATTAATACAGTTTTAGCAACTTGCTCTTTGCCGAGATTCTATATGAGGTGTCATGCTTGTTCCTCCTTATCTCTCTTTTTCCTAAAATGAATTGTAAATAATGGTGCAATTTCTACAATATATATTGATACAACTACTAAAAACCATACATATATATTTGTAATATTAAATAAATATCTACAAATCATACAGAAAATAATCAAAATAGTTAAATGAATACCATATGTAATCCATAATTTAATACGAATTTGTTTTGTAGGTTCTTTGATATCTTTTTTTTCATAAATTTCTCTTTTATAGTTACGTACAAATAATTCAAAAATCATAGAAATTGCAACTATCGCCAATAGAGCGTAAACAAAAGAATTGGCTGTTTGTCCGTCTATTTTTTGCGATTCTATTGATTGTACAATTCGATTTGTTTCTTCTTGTATTTGCATTAACTGATTTTCAGCCATAGCAAAAACATATTGTGGTATTAGTAGCAAGAGTAAACACAATAAACATATTTTCTGCTTCATACAGTTTCTTCCTTTCTAACTTTCTTTTTGCAATTGCTTTATTTATTCTATGAAATATCTCAAAAAGTAGTATTACAAATATACTACTTTTCTAATTTGCTTTTATTGTTGATTCTTTTTTAATTCTGCATAACGTTTTATCTTCATTGTTGTTGTTTTTTCAAATTCATCTTTCTTTATTTCAAGATGTTTTATTGCTTTATAAGATGTTAGTTTTTTGTTTACTTTTTTAATTTCTTCCCAAATAATATCATGAATTTTTTCATCTGTTACATCTTTTCCGTACTTTTCTTCAATTTTTTCTATATTTGGAATTACTTTTACAGAAATAATTAGTTCCTTACCTTCATCTTCTTTACCATATACCATACATTCCTTAATCTCTGGTACATTACCCAATAATAACTCTATTTCCTCTGGATAAATGTTTTTTCCATTTTGAGTTACAATTACATTTTTTGATCTTCCTGTAATATATAAGAATCCATCTTCATCCATATAGCCAATGTCTCCAGAATGAAACCATCCGTTTTCTATTACTTCTTTTGTTGCTTCTTCATTTTCATAATAACCTAGCATTAATGTTTCACTTTTGATTAGTACTTCTCCTTCGCCATTTTCATTTGGATTATCAATTTTAATTTCTGCACATATTACTGGTTTTCCTGCTGAACCTACTTTGGGGTCAAATTCTGGTGTTAAAGCAGCAATCGGTGAGGTTTCGGTTAATCCATAACCTTGTAAAAAGCTTATTCCAATGTCTTGTACCCACTTTCCTATTTTAGCATCAATTGGTGCTGCTGCAGATACAATAATGCGGATTTTACCGCCTAGATTATCATATATTTCACTAAATATCTTTCTTTTAATGTCTACATTTACTGATTTCAACGCATTAGTTACATGAATCATTGATTTTACTAGTTTATCTTTTTTACTTTTTACAATGTTTTCATTGATTTTCTTGTACAAATTTTCAATTAACAATGGAACTGCTAGCATAGCAGTTGGATGTGTTTCTTTTAGATTTGGAACTATATATTTTAGTCCTTCACATACGGCAATTGAGGCACCTACTGCCATTGGTAATAAAAATCCAATGGTTGATTCATAAGTATGGTGAAGTGGTAAAACAGAAAATAATCTATCTTCTTCTGATAAATGCACATAGGCTGATACTGCATTGATATTTTGTGCTAGGTTACGATTACATATCATAACACCTTTTGCTTGTGATGTTGTTCCTGAGGTAAATATAAGTACTTTAAATTCCTCTGGATCTATTTCAATACTTTCAAAGTCATTTACTCCAGCTTCTATATATTCTGTTCCTTTTGCTATTAAATAGTTCGCTCCTACATCTTTTCCATCTAATTCATCATCAGAATTCATTTTAATAAAATATTCTACTTCTGGCAAATTATCTTTTACTTTTTTTATTGCTTCTTCCTTTTTTGCAGAATAAATAACTGCTTTGGCTTTCGAACGTTTTATTACATTCTCAATTTCGTTAGGCGGAAGCTCTTTATCTATTGGTAATGCGATTCCTTCTGAACATAACATAGTCATATAGCTTACATACCAATGATAAGTATTTTCTCCAATAATTGCAATAGGTTCTTTCTTTAACTTTAACAATGTTCTAATACCTGTCCCCAGCCCAAGTACGTCTTTACGAAATTGTTCATATGTAATTACCGAAAATTTTTCTTCTTTATGATTAAATTTTTCTAAGATAAATGTTCTGTCTTTATATAATTCAGTAGAACGGTTAAAAACCTCTTTAATTGTTTTATAAGTGGTGGCTTCATAATTTCTTTTGTCTGTTTTTACTGCCATATGCTGTTCTGGGTTATATTCTACTTTCATTTCATCAATTTTTTCTAAGCCATCCATTTTAAATTTAGGGAATTTAAAATTTGGTATTTTAAAATCTTTTAGTATTCTCATATCCTTCTTGCTCTCCTACTCTAAAAAAAATATCACTATTTATTATAGTGATATTTTTTGTTTTTGTAAATACTTTGTTTCAGAATTATTTATGGAATATAAATGGGCAAAATTTTCATTGCCAATGCAACAACTTTTTTCCAAAAAGTGTTAAAAAATTTCAAACTTTTTCAACCAAAATCGAGTATCGTTTTTATTATCAAAGTAAATACCGAAAATCTTTCGATTTACCATAATATCTAACCAAAAAAGAGTATACCATTTTTCTCAACTATACAAGTATCAGTTCTAATTTTAATATTTTTAGTTACAACATATATTGAGATAAAACACCATAGAAAAAATACCTCCTTGATATATTTTTTTGTTATATCATAAAAGGTATTTTCAGTTTACACAAAATTTATGACAGTCTCGCCAATTTCTACTGCATCGCTACCAGCGTTTCAGCGCTACAAGTAAAGTGTGGAGCGAGACGAGTAGCTATTGTTGTTATTGGTCGGTTCGTAGCTGACACGATCGCTTGCTGGGGAGAAATTGCCAGCGTCTGCATAGTAGTGCGTACTGCCTCGATAAGCTCGATTGTTGCTAGAAACCGCTTCTGCTGTCCATTCTCGATGGTTACCTTCTAGGTCATAGATATTTCTCATACAATCTTGTTCATTTTGTCCTGATAATGCTCCTGTTTTTGATATATAATTATGTCCTGTCTCTGGTTCTTCTCCTTTTTCTTTTAAGAATTTTATTACCTGGTCATACTGACATCCCCATATCATTTGTTTATTTGTTCCACTATTTTTTATTGTTTTATATAAGCCATACCAGTTACCTGCTCCTAAATATGCTGTTTCTCCACTACCTCCATCAGAACTTTCTGCTGTTAATACTGGCTGGCCTTTTTTACTTGTAGCTACTTCTACGTCCTCTACTGTCTCTCTTCCTATTTCATATCTACTTATATAAAATCCTCCATACCTCGCTATACTTTTTGCCATTACTGTAAAATCACTTTTTAATAAATTATTCCATTCTTCTTCTATATCTGCATAACTACTTGCTGTGTCATTTCCTAATATCTCTTTTATTCCTGCTATCCCTTCTGAACTTGCATCTCCATATCTAGTGGCTGGTACATCATCTGGCTCTCGATAGCCACTATTTGCATCATATGT
>CALXYG010000022.1 GCA_944392885.1 uncultured Clostridia bacterium | reverse complement strand
TTTCATAACTTACATTTGGATAACTAAATACTTTTCCACCTTCTGTAAATTGTCCACTTGGACTATGGTCTTGATCAATGATTTCTCTTCCTACTAAGAAATATTTATATCTAGATTCTTCACTTGCGGTTCCTCCCCCTATAACAACTGGGTCATCCCAAGTACTATCTACTGCATACCAATTTCCATTCAATTGTACATAATTCCAAGCATGATTTTCTGTTTCTCCTTGTGAATTTGTTCCTGTTCCAATTACCATGACACAAGGTATATCTAATTCATCTAATAAATATTTAAAAGCTCTTGCATATCCTTCACATACACATTCTCTATTGACTAATGCGCCATAAATATTATAGATATTTTGTTTTGATAAACTGCTATCATAGCTAATATTATCTACTAAATAATCATGAACCATTTTAATATCTTCATAAGTATTTCCTGTTCTATTTTGCACAATTTGGTTCTTTACTTGTTCTATTTGCGCGATTGCTTGATCAATTTCTTCTTTGGAGTTAAATTCTTCTGCTAAGTAATTGGCTTCATTTCCAGAGTTAATAAATACATTATATGTTGTAGTTCCTCCTCTTGTTGTAGTTTCTATATTTAAGTACATTTTTTTAGGACTTAAATAAAATACTTCTGGATTATCATATGTATAGGCTTCTATTGCAGATTGATAATATTCTCCTAATTGTTCTTGTCCATTGCTTTGAGATAATGTATCTGAAAAACTGTCTCCTAATTCAATTTGATAAGTTCCTGTTTTCATTTGTTCTTTATTACTTTCAAATGCTCTATATATAATTCTTGATTTTTCTTCTAATTGATTATAAAAATATTTATCTACTTGTACATTTGAATAATCTGTATTTGTATTATTATTTGTTTCTATTGAACTAATCGGATTTTCAACAATTGCTGGTACTTCTATATCATCTTCTACTGTTTTTTCTCCACTTGTCGCAACATTTCCTGAACTTTCGGCAAATACTAAGTCTTCATCTTCTCCCCAAATTTCTTGGATTGCAATAATAGAAAAGACAATGACAACTGCAAAAATTCCTATGATAACCAAAAATAATATCACTGAAGTAAATTTATCGATTATTTCTTCTTTCATATTATTGTTTTCCTTTCATAAGACTATGTTTTTATTATATCATTTTTATTATATAAAAACTAGTATAAATTTAAAAAATTTAGCAATACTAAAATAAATGACAATTATTTCTAATATGTTAATAGGAGATTTCACTATGAATTTAAAAGATTTATTCTCTTCACTTTTTACTTATACACCTGATAATAGAGAAACTTACAATTTTAATTTAGTTGAAGATTTAAATACGAAAATATATCCAGATAGTACATTAGGAAAAGAAGGAAATGAAAAAACAAAAATTTTTCCCAGTGTCACAGTGAATACAGATTACTTGAAAAGTAAGTATAATCTGTTAATCAATTCTGATATCATTTTTCGTGATTTTATCTTAAATGCTAGAGGAAAACAATATCATGCACTTTTAATCTTTATTGATGGGATGATTAATACAGAAATTATGAATGAATTTATTTTAGAGCCTCTTATGATGAGAAATCGAAATAATCTATATGACAATTCACAAAATAGAGTGATTTCTGAAGCGGTTGCCAATAATATTACCGTTCGAAAAGTTAAAAAATTTAATTTACCAAATTATATTTCTAGCTGTTTGGTTCCTCAAAATGCGATTAAACAGGTTTCTACCTTTGAAGAAATTATATCAGGAATTAACTCCGGAAACTGTGCCTTATTTGTAGATACACTAGATATTGCTTTTGATATAGAAGTAAAAGGCTTTAAACAAAGAGGTATTGAAAAACCTAGTAATGAAATTGTTATTAAAGGACCTCATGAATCCTTTGTGGAAAATATTAGAACCAATACTTCTCTTATCAGAAGATTTGTAAATAATGAAAATTTAGTGATTGAAAATGTAAGTATTGGAAACATCACAAAAACCAAATGTGGTGTCTGCTATGTTTCTGGACTAGCTAATGAAGACCTCATTGCAGAAGTAAAATTTCGAATGAACAATTTAGATGTTGACTCTTTACTTTCCGCAGGACAATTAGAACAATTAATTTCCGACTCTAATCATCTAAATACACCTCAGCTTATCTCTACTGAAAGACCTGATAAAGCTGCCAGTTATTTGTTAGACGGTAGAGTCATTATTCTAGTTAATGGTTCTCCTTATGCGATTATCACACCTGGTATTTTATCTGATTTTTTAAGTTCACCTGATGACAAAAATCAAAAAGCACTCTTTTCTAACTTCACAAAATTGATTAGATTAATTGCTGCTTTTATTACATTATTATTACCTGGTCTCTACATTGCCGTCACCAGTTTTCACCAAGAAATATTACCTACAGAATTGTTATTTTCCATTTTAGCCTCTCGTGCCAATGTTCCTTTCCCTATTATTTTTGAATTATTGGTACTAGAATTATCTTTTGAATTAATCCGTGAAGCTGGCTTGAGGGTTCCATCTCCGATTGGACCTACGATTGGGATTGTGGGTGCTTTAGTAATGGGACAAGCCGCTGTTAGTGCAGGAATTGTGAGTCCTATCTTAATTATCGTTGTTGCCATTACAGGAACTGCCTCTTTTGCCATCCCAGATTATGCTTTTGGATTTCACTTAAGAGTTTATCGATTTGGTTTTATCTTTTTAGGTTACCTTTGTGGATTCTTAGGAATTGCACTTGGCCTATTTGTATATATGATTGCTATGTGTGACTCAAAATCTTTTGGTGTTCCTTTTACAGTAGGTGTTTCTCCTCTTGAAAAAGTAAAAGGTAGTTCTTACTTCTTGCCTCCTATTGAAAAAAGAGAATATCGTTCTGGGTTTTTAAATTCTAAAAAGGAAACAAAACAAGGTTATATTTCTATGAAATGGAAATAAAATGGTTGCCAAAGGGGACGTGCCATTTTGTCCAATTGGGGACGTTTCTGTTTGGGACATTTTTATGTCTACTTAAAGACATTTCTGTTTGAAACATTTATTTTTATGTAAGTTTATATATTTCTTAAAAATTTTATTTTGTCTATTAGAAAATATATTTCAATAAAATCTACATAAAAATGTCCCAAACAGAAACGTCCCCAATTGGACATGGCAACCTTTTTTCGAAAGGAGTTTATATGGAAACCTCTAAAATAACTGCTGCTGAAGCAATTAGTATTGTACTGGGAATTTTTGTTGCTTATACTTTAGTTGCTCTTCCAAGAAGTATGCTTGAAACAACAAAAACAGCTACTTTAATTAATCTTATCTATGTCGGCATGATTGCATTACTGATAACGTTTTTAATTTATAAATTACTTATTAAATTTCCTGGAAGTGATATTGTTGATATTGCAGAATACCTTGGTGGAAAACCATTGAAAACATTTATTGGTATTGTGTTTATCTTTTATTTTCTATTTAGTAGCAGTATTCTTCTTCGAAATTTTTGTGAATGTTTAAAAATTGTATATTACCCTATGACAAGTCTAATCTTTATTATATTAACCTTTATTATTGTAATTTGTATTACATTGCACCATCGTTTTTCATCCATTGCTAAAGTTAATCTATTGATTATTCCTTTCGTCATTATTAGTATTATTTTCTTATTTATTGCAAACATGAAAAACTTTTCTTTGGATAATATCTTTCCCATTTTTGGAGATGGATTATTTAATACATTTGTAACTGGATTAGGCAATTTAGGGGCTTTTGGTGGGATTACTTTATTGTATTTTCTTCCCCCCTATTTAAAAGAACCTCAAAAGATGAAAAAAATTTACTTAACATCTATCATTTTAGGAACTGTCTATTTCTTATTATGTGTTTCTATTATCCTATTCATGTTTATCTCTTTAATGTATACCAATCAAATTATGCCTTTGTATTCTGCTGCGAGATATATTGAATTTGGAAACTTTTTTCAAAGGCTAGAATCCATCTTCCTTCTTATCTGGATTCTACAAATGGTTTGTTACTTAAGTATTATTGCCAAAATATCTCTTTCTATCATAAAAAAAATCACCAATATTCGTGATGAAAAGCCACTCATTCTTGTATTTGGACTATTGATTTTTGCCATTAGTTTATTACCAAAAAATTATGCAGTTTCAAAATTTATTGAGGATTATATTTATCATTATATGGTAATCATTATTTCCATATTTTTAGGAATCTCTCTTCTAATCCTCGCATATTTCAAAAAAAGAAAGAAAAAGGAGTTGAAAGCAGATGCCCAAAAAACTATTTAAAAAAATCTTTATTGTCATTTTAATTATCATGCTTCTTCTTGCCTTTTCCAAGTCTTATTCCACTTTGAATATTGATAATTTAAGTGTAGTCGTCGCTATGGGCATCGATATTTCTGACAAAAATCATTTGCAAATTAGTTTCCAATTTACCAATCCCTCTTCTGTTTCTGAATCAGGAACTTCTGAACAGGCCCCTTCTATTATTTACTCTGTAGATGCCTCTTCTATTAGTTCAGG
>CALXYG010000021.1 GCA_944392885.1 uncultured Clostridia bacterium | reverse complement strand
ATCTATTTTTTTAAATTTAGTAATTGCAAATTTAACCATTGCCTTTCCCTCTTCTATATTAGAGACATCAGCTTTATATATTTCTACATTACATCCATCATTATTTAGTTTGTCTGCTAAAGCTTTTGCTTTTTCTTCTGATTTATAGTAATTTAATAAAATATTATGCCCTTGTTTAGCTAATTCAGATACAATAGCAGCTCCTATTCCTCTTGCCCCACCTGTTACAATAATATTCTTTTTCATATATTCCTCCAAAAGAAATTTTTTACTATTATGTCATTTTATTATTTAAAACTCTATTTTTTGTTCTAACCATTTATTTAATTCTTCTATTTTAACTCTTTCTTGTTCCATTGTATCTCTATCACGAATAGTAACACATCCATCATTTTCAGTTTCAAAATCTATTGTAATACAATATGGTGTTCCAATTTCATCTTCTCTGCGATAACGCTTTCCAATAGAACCAGATTCGTCATAATCACACATATATTTTTTAGAAAGCATTTGATATACTTCTTCTGATTTTTCACTTAACTTTTTAGAAAGTGGCAATATGGCTACTTTATATGGAGCCAAAACAGGGTGTAAATGTAAAACAGTTCTTGTATCACCTTCTGCAATTTCTTCTTCGTCATATGCATCACATAGGAAAGCAAGCGCAACTCTGTCACATCCTAGAGATGGTTCTACACAATATGGCACATACTTTTCTCCTGTTTCCTGTTCTAAATAAGTAAAATCTTCTCCTGAGTGTTCCATATGTTGTTTTAAATCATAATCTGTTCTATCTGCAATTCCCCAAAGCTCTCCCCAGCCAAATGGAAATTTGAATTCAATGTCTGTTGTTCCTTTACTGTAAAAGCATAATTCTTCTGGGCTATGATCACGAAGACGAATGCTTTCTTCTTTTATTCCCAGTTTTAATAACCAATCTTTGCAAAATCCTCTCCAATATTCAAACCATTCCAAATCAGTTCCAGGCTTACAGAAAAACTCTAATTCCATTTGCTCAAATTCTCTTGTTCTAAAAGTAAAATTCCCAGGAGTGATCTCATTTCTAAATGATTTACCAATTTGTGCAATACCTATTGGTATTTTTTTTCTTGTAGTGCGAAGCACATTTTTAAAATTTACAAAAATACCTTGTGCTGTTTCTGGTCGTAAATAGATTTCTGATTTTGCATCTTCTGTTACACCTTGAAATGTTTTAAACATAAGATTAAACTTTCGTATTGCTGTAAAATTGTTCTTTCCACAACAAGGACATGGAATATGTTTTTCTGTTATAAAACTAATTATCTCTTCATCTGACCATCCATCTACAATTTGATCTTTTTTCTGCTCATGAAGCCAATCTTCAATTAGTTTATCTGCTCTATGACGTGTTTTACATTCTTTACAATCAATAAGTGGATCTGCAAAACTTCCTATATGCCCAGAAGCTACCCATGTTTCTGGATTCATTAAAATAGCTGCATCTAAACCTACATTGTATTTACTTTCTTGTACAAATTTTTTCATCCATGCCTTTTTTACATTATTCTTAAATTCAACTCCCAATGGGCCATAATCCCATGTGTTTGATAATCCTCCATAAATTTCTGAGCCTGGATAAATATAACCTCTTGTTTTGCATAAGTTTACTATTTTATCCATTGTTTTCTCTACCATAAAAACCTCCATCTGAGCATTAATTGCTCTTACAAATTTATTTTTACTTCACTATATTTTAACATTTTTCTTATTATATTTTTAAATTATCAAATGTTACAATAATATTTCATTTGTATTTCTGTTTTGTTTCATTTTTATTTGTTTATGTAACCAATTGTAGTTTACACACTTTGTAACAATAATCTCTGTGGAAACTGTGGATAACTTTGTGAATAACTATAAAATATACACTTTTTGTTCACAAGTTATTCACAATTCATTTCTTGTTATGTAGTTATGTAAGCTTGTTTCCAATTATTTACAATTGTTATGTGTACAGTATATCTGTTTGGTTGTTATTCTCCTAGCTATTGCTATTTCATTCTTTTTTTCACATTTGCGTTTCTGTGCTTTTACATAATTTTTTTATTGTATATAATCTTTATTTTATAAAATATTTTATAATAATATAACCTAGCAAAATAATTTCTGAAACTAAAATAACCGGTAATCCTATAGTGAATCTTAGCTTTTTTGTTTTATGTCTAAATAGATACATTCCAAAAATAGTTCCAAAGCCTCCTCCAAGCAATGTGACATAAAATAATGCTTGTTCACTAATTCGCCAAGCTCCTTTTTGAGCTTTTTTCTTGTCTGCCCACATGAAAAAAAATCCCACCAAATTAATAATAATAAAATAAATAATAGCATTGGGTAATGTAATAATTTCATTTAAAGTAAACATATTTTCTCCTTCTATGCTTTAATATTTTATGTTTAATTTACTCAAATAAGCTAATTTGATTACTTTGACACATTCCTGTTAAGCAACCCGCTTTTTGTAAAATTTCAACAACTGTTTTTCCTATTTTAGATTTAAGTCTCATATCGTCAATTGACATAAACTTCCCTTCTTTTTTTGCCTCATCAATTCCTTCTGCTGCCACAGTTCCCAAACCTGGTATACTATTTAATGGTGGTCTAATTCCATCTTTCTCCATTTTAAATTTTGTAGCATGAGATTGATATAAATCAATTGGTAAAAAATTAATTCCTCTTTCATACATTTCTAATACGATTTCTAGTATTTGGTACATGTCTTTATCTTTTTGTGTAGAAGCATTTCCCATTAATTCAATTTCACGCATCTTATTTTTTACTTTTTCTTCACCATGGCACATTATTTCACTGTCAAATGCATCTGCTCTAATCGTATAAAAAGCTGTATAATAGGCTTTTGGTATATGTACTTTAAACCAAGCAATTCTAAATGCCATCGTAACATAAGCAGCAGCATGGGCTTTAGGAAACATATACTTAATTTTCTTACATGAATCAATATACCAATCAGGTATTTTGTATTCTCGCATCATTGCTTCTTGTTCTTCTGTAAGTCCTTTTCCTTTACGAACTCCCTCCATTATTTTAAATGCTGGTTTTGGTGGAAGTCCTTGTTTAATTAAATAAATCATAATATCATCTCTGGTACAAATTGCTTCATCTAACTTTATTGTTCCAGATTCAATTAAAGTTTGAGCATTATTAAGCCATACATCTGTGCCATGTGATAAACCTGAAATACGTAATAATTCTTCGAATGTAGTAGGTCTAGTATCCACAAGCATGCCACGTACAAATTTTGTTCCAAACTCTGGAACACCAAATGTTCCAACTTCTGAATGAATTTGTTCTGGTGATACCCCAAGTGCTTTTGTAGAAGAAAAAATTGACATAGTTTCTTTATCATCAAGTGGTATTTTTTGTGGGTCAACTCCTGTTAAATCCTGTAACATACGAATCATTGTTGGGTCGTCATGTCCTAAAATATCAAGTTTTAATAGGTTCTGGTCTATTGAGTGGTAGTCAAAATGAGTAGTAATAATATCTGAATCTGGATCATCTGCTGGATGTTGTACCGGACAAAATTCATATATTTCTCTTCCTTTTGGAACAACAATAATACCTCCAGGATGCTGTCCTGTTGTTCTTTTTACTCCTGTACAGCCTACTGAAATTCTTTCTATTTCTGCACTGTTTATTGGAATTCCTCGCTCTTCATAATATTTTTTTACATAACCGTATGCAGTTTTGTCTGCAATCGTTCCAATTGTTCCTGCTTTGAATGTAGTTCCTTTTCCAAAAATAACTTCTGTATATCGATGTGCTTTAGCTTGATATTCTCCAGAGAAATTTAAGTCAATATCTGGCTCTTTATCTCCATCAAATCCTAAGAAAGTTTCAAATGGGATGTCCATACCATCTTTGTCTAATTTATGTCCACATTTTGGACAGTTCTTATCTGGCAAATCAAATCCGTTTTTATAACCATAATCTGTAAAATCGGAAAATTTGCAATTGGGGCAACGATAATGTGGCTGTAGTGAATTTACTTCCGTAATTCCAGTCATATTTGCCACAAATGATGAGCCAACTGAACCTCTAGATCCTACCAAATATCCATCTTCATTTGATTTCCATACCAATTTTTGAGCAATAATATACATAACTGAAAAACCATTTTCAATTATGGATTCCAGTTCTTTGTCTAATCTAGCTTGTACTATTTTAGGTAACGGATTTCCATATAATTCAATTGCTCTGCTGTATGCAATATTTTTAATTGTTTCTTCACAACCCTCAATATGTGGAGGACATTTCTCTGGAGATATTGGACTTATTTTTTCACACATATCTGATATCTTATTTGTATTTGTAACAACTACTTCGTATGCCTTTTCGTCTCCTAAATAACTGAACTCATCTAGCATTTCTTGGGTGGTTCTTAAATATAAAGGTGCTTGTTCATCTGCATCATCATAGCCTTGTCCAGCCATTAAGATTCTTCTATAAATTTCATCTTGTGGATCCATAAAATGCACATCACATGTTGCAACTACCAGCTTATTTAATTTTTCTCCCAATGCTACAATTTTACGGTTAATATCTTTAACTGCCTCTTCATCTGGTAGTGTTCCGTTCTTTACCATAAACATATTATTTCCAGTTGGTTGAATCTCTAAATAGTCATAATCACTTGCAATTTTTTCAATTTCTTCATCTGTTTTTCCAGTAACAATGGCTCTATACAACTCTCCAGCTTCACAAGCACTTCCTAATATTAATCCTTCTGAATATTTTTTATACAGGCTTTTCAATATTCTCGGTTTTTTGTAAAAATAGTTTAAATGTGAAAAGGATACCAACTTGTATAAATTTTTTAATCCAACATAATCTTTTGCAAGAATAATAGCATGATAACTTGGAAGTTTTTTATAGTCTACTTTTCCGTGATTCAAGTTTGTCAATCTCTTCTAATTGACTTATTCCTTTTTCCTCTAATTTTTTTAGCATCACCTGGAAAATCTTTACTAATGTATCTACATCGTCCAGTGCTCTATGAGCTACATCTACTTTTATTCCTAGATTTTCTGCGATAATACCTAATTTATATTTCTTATAATCTGGGAATAATTCTTTGGCTAAACGCAGAGTATCTATATAAGTATTATTTAGGCTTAGTCCCAATTGTTGACAATTATACTTAATAAAACCTATGTCAAAATCTGCATTATGGGCAACTAATACAGAATCTCCAATAAAATCCAAAACTTTCGGTATTACTAAATCTATTGTTTCTGCATTTTGAACCATATCATCTGTAATGTGAGTAATAGCTACTACTTCTTCTGGAATTGGTTTTTCCGGATTTACAAAACATTCAAATTTGTCTACTACATTTCCATTTTGATATTTCATAATTCCAATTTCTGTAATTTTTTCTGTACGAAATGAAAGTCCTGTTGTTTCAATATCTAATATACAGTACTCCGTATCTAATGGCTGATTTTTTGGAAATATTACACAACTATCTTTATCAGGAACAAGATAAGCTTCAACTCCATAAATTACTTTTATATCCGCTTTGGTTTTACCTAAATATTTATGAGCATCTGGAAAGGCTTGTACTACACCATGGTCTGTAATTGCAATAGATTTCCATCCCCAGCTAACAGCCCTTTTAATTAAATCGCTACATGCTGTTACTGCATCCATTTGACTCATTTTAGTATGCATATGTAGCTCGACTCTCTTTTCTGGGAAATCATCCATACGTTTTTTCTTTTTAATTCCTTCGGTTTCTATAATTGTCCCTGCAATAATACCAATCTCTTTTGTAAATGGATCATATTTTGCAGAGCCATCAAGCTTAATACCTTTGGCTGATTGTAATCTTGATATTGCTTTATCTGATTGTTGTTTCGTAGCAAATATTTTACAAATAATTGTACTACTTCCATCATATAGTTTAAAAGAAATTAAAATTTTTCCACTCTTTAGTTCTCTTGAATCGACACCAATTACTTCTCCCTCTAAAGCAACTTTATCAGTATCAACAGAAATATCTATAATCTTAATAATGTCTGATTTTATTTTTGGCATGTGCCCATAAATTAGTGGTGAATTTTCCTCTTGTTCTTGTTTTTGTTCTTCCTGAATATTATCTTTTGCTACCACCACTTCTTTAGACATATCTTTTGTATTTTGAACAATGGTATCGCTTTGTATCATTTCAATCGCTCTTTTTTCTTCTTGTTTTATAATTTCTTCCATAGATTGCAATTGTTCTTCCGAAATATTTTCAATATAAGCAACATTATAATTTTTGCCATAAAAATCAAAAAGTATATCTTCTAGTGCTTTATCAAAACCTCTCCCATGTAGGATTTCTTTTCCTTTTACATTTAGATTTACCTGTATTTTATTTTCTCTTATTTCGATAGTACTTTTGTGCAGGATGGCTTTTGTTAGCGGAAATTTTTCTCCCATATATTCTACTATATCTTCCCACTCCTCATGGATTTGCTTATCTGCATTTAATGTAAAAGTATATTTAACTTCTATTTTATTTTTTTCTATTTGAAATTTCTTTTTCATATATATTTCAAAAGATTTTAATTCTTTTATTGGTATTTTATTATCTGATTTTAATAATATATCTAATTTGTTGCTTTTTTTATATAAATCAATTTTTAATATCTTAGCTTGGCAAATCGTTTCATTCCCTGAAAAGTCTCTAAATATTTCTTGTATAGTTTTTTCCTGTTCCATCTTTTGCCCCCTATGTTTGTATTTAAATTTTATAACAATTTTTTTGAGCCTCTTTATAAAATCCTAAGCACATCATTATATGCCACATAAATAGAAAGAGCTATCATTAATCCAAATCCAATCATTTGAATTCCGATTTCAATATTTTCCTTCATTGGTTTCCTTCTAATAGCTTCTATTATATAAATAACAATTTTTCCTCCATCTAATGGTGGAAAAGGTAAAAGATTTGTTACCCCTAATGATAGCGAAATTAATGCCAATAAATAAGCAAAATCCGCTAAGCCACTAGTCTTAGCAACCATATCTGATATTCCAATTGGTCCCATTAACTGATCTGTTCCTACTTTTCCGGTAAACAGCATTTTTAGGTTATCTACAATAGATAAAGAAAAATCTACTGTATCCCAAAAACCGTATACTAAATTTGTAGCAATATTATTTTCTGCTACTTTAAAAGTTACACCTAATAAATAAGTAATCTTAGTTTCTGGTATGACCTCTACTGTTTCGATTACTCCACTTTTTTCTACTTCAATTAATACTTTTTCATTTTCTGTTTCATTCAAATATTCTACTACATTATATGGATTGTTTTGTACATCTTTACCATTAATACTAACAATAATGTCTCCTTCTTCTAATCCTGCTTTCTCTGCTGGACTGCCTGGATAAACCATAGTGATTTCAGATGTTATTTGTTCATCTTGTTTTCCAAAATATACTCCTATATTTCTTGTTGTTTTTACTATTGGAAGCACTTCTACTGTTTTTTGCTCATTTTCTCTCTCTACTAATACTTGCATTTTCTTTCCTTCTGACTTCTCCAATGCTTCTGTTACATCTGATTTTAAATGAATTGTTTTTCCATTTATCTCCTTTATTTTATCTCCATCTTGTATTCCAGCCGTTTGCAGACTTTGATTGCTAACTGTTTCTATTTCATTAGATATATAGTTTCCTGTTATTGTACCTAGTGCAAAATAAACAATCAATCCAAAGAAAATATTAATTAGACCTCCTGCTGCAACAATAGCAATCCTTTTAGGTATACTTTTTTTACTAAAGGACCCTTCTTCTTCTGAACGTTCTTCTTCTCCTTCCATGCTAACAAACCCACCGTAGTGGGATTAATCTTAATGCATATAGTGTTTCTTTTCCTTGTTTTTTCCATATGGTAGGTCCAAATCCGATGGCAAACTGATTTACTCTTACTTTGCAAAGTTTAGCTACAAAAAAATGTCCTGACTCATGAATTAAAATAAGAAAACCTAATAAAAAAACAATTTTTAGCACTGTTAATAAAAAATCCATCTAAACTTGTAATCCTCCAATTTTTTAAAATATATTTAATAGAAAGTATGCAAATGGAGCGATAAAAATTACACTATCTATACGATCAAGCATACCGCCATGACCTGGAATTAGATTGCTAAAATCTTTTATTCCCACATAACGTTTAATACATGATGCTGCAAAATCTCCAATTTGGCTTAATATACTCAGTGCAAGTGAAACAAATATAATATACAAGTATGAAATATTGAAATCAATAAAGTTGTTTAATATTGCTGTATATAACAAACTCACTATAATTGAACCAATCACACCTGCAATACATCCTTCTATGGATTTATTTGGACTAATTTTACTAAATTTATGCTTTCCAAATCTTTTGCCAATAAAATAAGCAAAAATGTCTGTGCCCCATGCAATAGCAAATATGTACCAGACCAAATATGAACCATCTTCAATTCCTCTAAGCATTGGAATAAATACTATGAATCCAAGTATATACATAATTCCAAATAAAGTAACCATCATATCCTTAATTGTACTTTTCATATCTGTCACTATTACTACTAGAAACAGAATTGCTACTAAGCTTGGTATTAATAATTGTAATGAATTTTTTGTATATGCGGTTGGAATAATATGAATAAATGCAATTCCAACTGAAAAAACGTATCCAATCCATTTCATTGGTTTGCTCGTTTCTTTAAAAGCATTGTAAAATTCTTGTAAACTTAAAATTGCAATAGCACTAAAAGCAATATCTATAATATACTGATTTCCTAGTATTAAAACAAAAGCTACTAATGGGAGACCTATTAATGCAGATGTAATCCTTTTAATATTCATGAAATCCTCCTATTTCCCTCCAAATTTTCTGTTTCTTTTTTGGTATTCTTCTAAAGCGATATCAAAATCTTTTTCAGTAAAATCCGGCCAATATTTCGGTATAAAATAAAATTCTGAATAAACCAGTTGCCAAGGTAAGAAATTACTTGTTCTTTGTTCATTACTCGTACGAATTAATAAGTCAGGATCTGGCATTCCTGCAGTATAAAGATGTTGTTCAATTTGATCTTCATTAATATCTTCTATTTTTATATCTCCATTTTTTACTTTTTCTGCAATTTGCTTTGTAGCACGAATAATTTCTGCTCGTCCTCCATAATTAAATGCGATTGCAAATGTTATTCCTGTATTATATTTTGTTCTTTCTATTGCATTTAAAATGCTCTCTTGCACTCCTTTTGATAGTGCCTGAATATCTCCTAATACTTTAATTTTTATATTCTCTGTATCTGCCTTTTTTGCAAAATTATCTAAATAATTTTGAAGCAACCCCATAAGAGCACCTACTTCTTCTTTTGTTCTTTTCCAATTTTCTGTTGAAAAAGCATATACTGTTAGATAATTAATTCCTATTTTATTTGCATAACGCACAATTTTTTCTATTGTTTTTGCTCCCTCTTTGTGTCCAATGGTAGAAGTCAATTTATTTTGTTTTGCCCAGCGTCTATTGCCATCCATTATAATAGCAACATGTTTTGGGTATCCTTTTGGTAAGCTACTCATACATGTTCTCCTTTATTTTTCTCTATTTTCAATAAATATAGCAAGCTCTTTTAAAAATTTTCCTTTTTCTCCATAAGTCTCTACAATTTCAACCGCTTCTTTTGTTGTTGTATGTAATATATTTTTTGCTGTTTCCAATCCATATTTTGTAACATATGTGCTCTTCTTACGTTTTACATCATTTCCTACTGGTTTTCCAAGAATTTTTTCGTCTCCAATTTCAGATAAAATGTCATCTCTTATTTGAAACGCAATTCCAATTTTTTCAGCATATTTAGTTAACTTCTCTAAATCTTGTACAGGTGCACCTGCAATTATTGCTCCAATACGTATAGAAGCCACTATAAGTGCAGCTGTTTTATTCTTGTGAATATATTCTAAGTATTCAGCCGAAATTGGCTTCCCTTCAAAATCAGTATCTACATATTCTCCTACAATCATTCTATCAGCTGCTTTAGAAAATTCGTAAAATGCCTCTACTTTATTTTTATTTGTTTCTTTTATTAAACTCTGAGCAATTACCAAATACGATTTGTTAAAAAGACTATCTCCAGCTAATATAGCTGTAGACTCTCCAAACATTTTATGGTTTGTTGGTTTTCCATGTCGAAAATCATCATTATCAATACCAGGTAAATCATCGTGTATTAGTGAAAAATTATGTAGCATTTCCATAGCTACAGCATATGGCATTATTTCTTCTTTCCTTTTTGCAAATAGTTTAAATGCCTCTAGCATCAATATTGGTCTTATACGTTTTCCTCCAGACATTAAACTATATATAACGGCTTCGTTTAGTTTTTTTTCTGGTACTTCTTCTGTGTTTATATAAGTTTCTAGTTCTTTTTCTATTTTTTTAGCACGTTTTTTTATTTCTTCACTAAAATCCAAAGAAAACCTCTCCTTTATATAGACATAATCTCCTTCTCTTTTATTTCCACTAAATTATCAACTTCAGTTACTTTCTTATCTGTGATTTTCTGGATGTCTTCTTCTGCCTTTCTTCTTTCGTCCTCAGAAATAAGATTTTCTTTTTCCATTTTTTTGCACTCGTCAATACCGTCTCTTCTAATTGCTCGAAGAGAAACTTTTGATTCTTCTCCCATTTTTCTTACGTCTTTTACTAATTCTTTTCTTCTTTCTTCATTTAATTCTGGAAAAACTAAACGAATTACTTTTCCATCACTATTTGGATTTATTCCAATATCAGACTTTAAGATTTCTTTTTCTATTTCTTTTAGAACACTTATATCCCATGGTTGAATCATAATCATTCTTGCTTCTGGCACAGAAATACCAGCTACCTGACTAATTGGTGTAGGTACCCCATAATAACTAATTTTAATTTTATTCAATATAGCAGGATTAGCTCTGCCAGCTCTTATTTCTGATAAATTTTCCTGTAACACACTAATTGTTTTTTGCATTCTTTCTTCTAAATCTTTATAATCCATATATCTTCCCCCTCTTTTAATAATTTATTTTACTATCGTTCCTAATTTTTCACCTTTTATAATTTTTACAATGTTCTCTGGCTGATTTATTCCAAATACAATTAAAGGAATATGATTATCTCTACAAAGTGAAGTTGCAGTAGAATCCATTACTTTTAAATCCTTATTTAAAATATCTAGATAGGTTATTTCATCATATTTTACAGCAGTGCTGTCTGATTTAGGGTCAGCTGAATAAACACCATCAATTGTTTTAGCAAGTAAGATTACTTCTGAATCAGTTTCTGCTGCACGTAAAGCAGCTGCAGTATCTGTTGAGAAATAAGGACTTCCTGTTCCACATGCAAAAATAACAACTCTACCTCTTTCTAAATGTTTAATTGCCTTTCTTTTAATATATGGTTCTGCAATTTCCCTCATTTCTATAGCTGTCTGAACCCTTGTATTGATACTTCTCGCTTCTAACGCATCTTGTAATGCCAATGAGTTAATCGCTGTTGCTAACATCCCCATATAGTCTGAAGTAGTTCTTTCCATTTGATGTCCATACCTACCTCTCCAAAAATTACCTCCACCTATAACAACAGAAACTTGTACTCCTAACTCTACAATAATCTTAATTTGGTCACAAATTTTGCCTAATGTTTCTACATCAATGCCATTTTTCTTCTCTCCAGCCATAGCTTCTCCACTAAGTTTTAATAGTACTCGTTTGTATGCTAAACTAGCCAATTACAATACACTCTCCTTACATTTTATTTTCGTTTCCTATTTTATCATATATTTATGAAAAAAAGCATAAAATCTTTAAAAAAATTAACAAATAATAATACTATTTTACCTTTCTCGTGGTTCTAAAGACATTTCGATTCTATTAATAATTTGTTTCGCTTTGCTATATTGTTCTTCTTCTGCCTCTGATAATTTTCTCGAAAAGCCGTATCTTTTTCCAACCTTAATTAGTCCCACTGTTCTCATTAATCTGCCCTGTTGGAGTGCATCCATTAATTCTTTATTCCACTCTTCTTGTGTTTTTGAATAATTCACTTGTACTTTTCCGGTTAACAATCCTTCCATTAGTGTAATTGTTTTTACATATTCTTCTTCTAAGAGTATTACATCTACTTCATATTCAAAACACGCTTTTTCATACATTAATTCTAGTATTTGTATAGTACTGTCTTTTTTGTCATCTATATTTGTTTCTTCTTTTGCGCGTTTATACCTTCTTAGTTCTCGTCTTATCCTCCTATTCCAATTAATTGTATCTTTTCTATCCTCATATTCCTTCATTGAACTCATTTTTCTCATCTCCAATTTTTATTTTATGGTTCTAATTTTGTGTTTCTATTAGTATAACAAAAACTTCTCTATTCTACAAGTGTATTATAATTTTTATTGTATTTAGCATACAATTTACATTTTATTATCATTTCATTTAATTATTATTATTTCCTTATAATTCTTATAGCATTAGCAACTGTAACAGCAGAAACTCCTGTATCTGCCAAAACTGCAAGCCACATTGGTGCTAACCCAAATGCTCCTAGCAAAAGCACTACCGCTTTTGCTACTATTGAAAAAGCAATATTAAATGATACAATTCTCATAGTCTTCCTTGCTTCGCAAATAGCTTTTGGTATTGTGCTTAATTGATTATTCATTAGTATTGCGTCTGACGTAATATTTGCAATTTCTGTACCTGCTCCCATTGAAATTCCAAAATCTGCTTCTGCTAAAACAGGTGCATCATTAATTCCGTCTCCTATGAATATAACCTTGTTTTTTTCTTCTTTTATTTTTCTAATAATTTCTTGTTTTTGAACCGGTAACAATGAACTATATACAATATCAATATTATATTCTTTTGAAACCTTTTCTGCCTGTTTATTATTATCTCCTGTTAACATTATTTTTTTTCTGATTCCTATTTTTTCTAATTGTTCCATACTTGCCTTGTTGCTTTCTAATATTTCTTCTTTCAAACGAATACTACCTAATATAATTTTATCAACAACAAGGTAGATATTTTCATCTTCTAGAGTATCTGTTTCTTCTATTTTATATTTTTTTAACAATTTTTTGTTTCCAAACAATACTTCTTTATCATTTATCTTTCCATATAACCCATAACCTGCTATTTCTTTATACTTTTCTACCAATTTTATTTCTACATTTTTTCCAGCTTCTGAAATAACAGCAGCTCCAATTGGATGATTTGACAAAATTTCTAAACTTGCCATATAACTTAATACTTCCTCTTTTGTATAACCCTGACTACATTTTACTTCTTCAACTTCCATTTTACCGGTTGTAAGGGTTCCTGTTTTGTCAAATGCAATAGTATCTGCTTTTGCAAGACACTCAATATGTTTTGTTCCTTTTATTAACATACCTTTTTTAGAAATACTACCAATACCAGCAAAAAATGCAAGTGGTACTGAAATTACCAAACTGCAAGGGCAAGAAGCAACTAAGAAAAGCAAACTACGATAAATGGCTTCTTTTACTTCTAGCCATCCTGTTATAGACGCTATTATTGAGAAAAATATTGCCAGACATAAAATAATTGGTGTATAAATTTTAGAAAAGCGCGTAATGAATTTTTCTTTTTTTCCTTTGTTATCAGTTGCTTCTTGTACTAAATCTAATATTTGTGATACCATAGAGTGCTTTAAATCTTTTTCAACTAATATTTTTAATGCTCCACTTAAATTAATACTTCCTGAAAATATTTTTTCGCCTTCTTTTATTGTAACTGGTTTGCTCTCACCTGTAATGGCTGATGTATCTACGCTAGAAGCGCCGGTTATAACCTTACCATCTAGTGGTACTTTTTCTCCTGGTTTTACTAAAATAATATCTCCTATTTTTATATTTTCTACTTTTGTAGGTTTAATTTCTTCTCCTTCAACTAAATTAGCCATATTTACCTTCATGCCAACAATTTCTTCAATATTCTTTTGTGATTTTCTTATTGTTGTTTCCTCTAAAAACTCTCCTAGTCTGAATAATAGTAATACAAGAACCGCTTCTGGAAATTCGCCAATCCAAAATGCTGCTATAACTGCAATAGTCATTAATGTATTTTCCTCGAAATCCAAATGAAAAATGCTCTTTATTCCACCTAATATTACCTCATAACCAGATAATGCAATGACAATTCCATTTAATATTATCTTTATAATATTATTTTGAACGAAAAGAGCAATTAGAAAAAAAAGAATTGATATAATATATAATTTCCATTCTAATTTGTAACCATTCGATTGATTTTTATTCAAACATCCTTCACATTTACTACAATGATTTTTCATTTACTTTTCTTCCTCCTCACTAATGTGGCTAAGCCCTGCTGATATAATTTGTATAACATGCTCGTCTTTTAGACTATAAAAGATTTGTTTTCCTTCTCTACGATATTTTACTAATTTACTATCTCTTAATACCTTTAATTGATGTGATACTGTTGTTTGATTTAAATTAAGTAATTCTGATATGTCACACACACACAATTCTTGCTTTAGTATTGCACAAATTATTTTTAATCTCGTACTATCAGCAAATATTTTAAACATATCTGCCAAATCAATGATAGCATTACCATTTGGACATGTTAATTTGACTTGTGATATAATTTTATAATGTGGACAATTTTCTTTGCAAATAAATTCATCTTTCATTTTTCCCTCCTTTAATAAATAATATTATCTCATATGCATATATATGCATATGTTACATTAAAAAAATTCGTTTGTCAATATTCAAACGAATTTTTTCTTGTTAAAGACTAAATATTTTGATTATAACAAATCTTATAGGTTTCTTTTTCAATTTATTTGTTAGTGAATTTGTTTCATAACTTCTTCTGCAAAATTTTCTTCTCTTTTTTCCAGTCCTTCTCCTTTTTCAAATCTAGTGAATCGTACAACTTGTGCACCTTTTGATTCTACTAGTTTTTCTACCTTTATTTCTGGATCTTTTACAAAAGCTTGCTCTAACAAGCAGATTTCTCCATAAAATTTTCCAATTCTGCCTTGTACCATCTTTTCGGCAATCTGTGCTGGTTTTCCTTCATTCATTGCTTGTGCTTTTAAAATTTCCATTTCTTTTTGTACCTTATCTTGTGGCACTTCTTGTCTATTTAAATATTCTGGTCTTGCAGCAGCAACTTGCATACAAATGTCTTTTGCTAAACTGCTTTCACCTTTTGCTAAGTCTACAAGTACACCTATTTTCCCGTCTCCATGGATGTAACTTTCTACTAATCCATTGCTTTCAAATCTTACAAATCTACGAATACTCATATTTTCTCCGATTGTTGCAATTTTATCAGTTAAAACTTCTTTTACTGTTTTTCCAGATACCTTAATAGACTCTTGTTCAAGTAAGTCTTCTACATTTGCTGGATTCTTTGTAGCAATTTGTTCAACAACATCTGAAACAAAATTCCTAAAATCTGCATTTTTAGCAACAAAATCTGTTTCTGCATTTACTTCTACTAGTGCTCCTATTTTTTGATCAGGTGTCACATAAGCTGCTACTATACCTTCTGCTGCAATTCTATCTGATTTTTTCGCTGCTTTTGCAATTCCTCTTTCTCTTAAAAGTTCAATTGCTTTTTCCATATCTCCATTTGTTTCTGTTAATACCTTTTTACAATCCATCATTCCTGCTCCAGTTTTTTCTCTTAAATCCTTTACTAACTCAGCTGTTATCATTCTAAAATAACCTCCTTTATTTTTTAAATTAGAAGCAGGAAGCTAGATATTTCATTTCTAACTTCCAACTTCTTTTTTATTAATAGTATCTATTTATGACATATAGAATTTTATTGAATCTATTAATATATAATTTTCACACATAAGTTATAAAATGTAGTAAAATTTATTGAAAACTATTTTTCAACTGATGTTTCAACTACTTCTTCCATATCTTTTGGTTCTTCTGCAGTTTCTTCTTCATTAACTTCTGCAGTTTCTGGGTCTAAACTTTCTCCTTGTTTTCCCTCGATTACCGCATTTGCTATAACATCTGCAATTAGCTTTACAGCACGAATTGCATCATCATTTCCTGGAATTGGGTAATCTACATCATTTGGATTACAATTTGTATCAATTAAACCTACAATTGGAATTTTCAACTTTCTTGCTTCTAAAATAGCAATTCTTTCCTTTTTAGGATCTACGATGAAAAGCACTCCTGGTAATTTTTCCATGTTTTTTATTCCACCAAGATTTTTTTCTAACTTTTCCATTTCACTCTTTAATTTAATAACTTCTTTTTTAGGTAATACATCAAATGTACCATCTTCTTGCATTCTCTCTAGGTCCTTTAATCTTTGAACTCTTGAGCGAATTGTTCCAAAGTTTGTTAGCATTCCACCTAACCACCTTTGATCAACATAAAACATATTGCACTTAATTGCTGCTTCTTTCATACATTCTTGTGCTTGTTTTTTTGTTCCGACAAATAGAATGTCTTTCCCTTCTTCTGATTGTTCTTTAATGAAACGATACGCTTCATCTAGTTTTTTAGATGTCTTTTGTAAATCGATAATATGGATTCCGTTTCTAGCTTGGAATATGTATTCCGCCATTTTAGGATCCCATCTTCTTGTTTGGTGTCCAAAATGAACACCTGCTTCAAGTAGTTGTTTCATTGCTACTACTGCCATTTTAATTTCCTCCTTTTAGTTTTTCATCCGCCAAATATCGTCATTTTTACTTACCTTAAGTTAGGCACTAATAAAAACTAATCTAGCGTGTTTTTTTAACAAAAAATATTATAGCAAATATTTTCTTTTTTGGCAAGTATTTTTCAGGATTTTATAGATATTATGGTCTATATGCAAATTTTTATTTATTAAAATATCTTTTTAGTAGTCCGTCAAAACCTCTGCCGTGTCTTGCTTCATCTTTACACATTTCATGTACAGTGTCATGAATGGCATCATAACCCAACTCTTTTGCACGTGTTGCCAATTCTTTTTTTCCCATACAAGCTCCATGTTCAGCTTCTGCACGTAGCTCTAAGTTTTTCTTTGTATCTGCATATACAACCTCTCCTAGTAGTTCTGCAAACTTAGCTGCATGTTCAGCTTCTTCTAATGCATATCTCTTATATGCTTCTGCGATTTCTGGATATCCTTCTCGATCTGCCTGGCGACTCATTGCCAAATACATTCCAACTTCTGTACATTCCCCCATAAAGTTAGAACGCAACCCTTCTACTACTTCAGCATCTAGCCCTTGTACAATACCTATACGATGTTCATCAGCATAGTCTTTGTTTGCGTTTTCCTCTTTTAATTCGAACTTGTCAGCACCTGCTCCACATTGTGGGCATTTGTCTGGAGCTTCCTCTCCAATGTGTACATAACCACATATTTTGCATACATAAGCTTTCATTTTTTTTCCTCCTCTTTTTTTTGGCGGCATTGTTTACATGTTCCATTTATTATAATTTGAATTTTGTCTGTTTTTGCCTCAATCGTTTTTACATGCTCAAATAATCTTGTTATTAAGTTTTCCATTTCTTCATTGTTTAAAAAAACATCATGCATTACATGGCATTTATCACAAACAAAATGAATATGTGGAAATAGATTACTATCAAATCTATCAACACCTTCTTCTGTTTTTATTTTAACAACTTTGTTTTCCGAGCAAAGTTTTACTAAGTTTCGATATACTGTTGCAATTCCCATACTTGGATATTCTTGTTTTAAACTTAAATATAGCATTTCTGCTGTTGGATGGTCATTTCTTTGCTTCAGTAATTCTATAATAGCTTCCCTTTGCCTACTATGTTTTTCCAAAACAATTCCGCCTTTCTTTTTTAATAACAATTATCATTATCTGATATCTAAATAATTTTGTCAATACTTTTTTTAATTTAAAT
>CALXYG010000020.1 GCA_944392885.1 uncultured Clostridia bacterium | reverse complement strand
GTTATAGTCAAATGATAGAATTATTAAAAATAAAGCACAAGGGCAAGATACTATTGGTAAAAACAGGTGCATTCTATATAGCAACGGCAGAAGATGCAATATTTTTACATGATACAATTGGTTTGATTAATGTGTGAAATCAATTACTAGTACACTATTACAACAGAAAATAAATACAAACTTATGGATTGGGACCTATGTGAAAAGTTTAGCCAATTTTTATAGTACTTAAAATAATATTTATAACATATTATACAAAAGTATAAGGAGGTTATATATGTTTCAAAATAATTACATAATAGGAAATACACCATTAATAAAGATATGTTATGAATATAAAGGGAAAGAAAATTATATTTATGCAAAATTGGAGTATTATAATTTAACAGGTAGTATTAAAGATAGAGCTGCTTATTATATGATAGCAAATGCTAGGAAACGCGGAGATATAAGAGAGAATATGATTATTACCGAAGCAACAAGTGGAAATACAGGAATTGCTTTAGCTGCCTTAGGAAATGTTTATCATAATCCTGTTTTTATTTTTATGCCAGAAAGTGCAAGTCAGGAAAGAGTAAAATTAATAAAGAGCTTCGGAGCAAATACCATTTTAATTTCAGACAAAGACGGGGGAATGGAAACTTGTAGAAAAAAAGCGAAAAAAATGGCAGAAGAACAAAATGGTTTTTTTACAAATCAGTTTGAGAATTATGATAATTTTTTAGCACACTATGAAACAACTGCTGAAGAAATTATAAACCACAGCCCAGAAGAATTGGGTGGATTTGTATCTGGAGTTGGCACAGGCGCAACACTAATGGGAATTGGAAAGCGCCTAAAATCTAAAAACATAAGAATAAAGGTTGCAGCAATAGAACCAGAAATGATGCCAATTATATCACAAAAAAAAGTTATAGCTACACATAAAATAGAAGGAATAGGAAATCAATTTATACCACATTTAATAGAAAAGGATGTAATTGATGAATTTATATTAGTAAATGATGAAGATTCTATAAATATGGCTAAAATGTTAGCAAATAAATTAGGGCTAGGAGTTGGAATTTCATCAGGAGCAAATTTTATAGGAGCAATTTTACTAAGAGAAAAAATAGATAAACCAGTTATAACTATATTTGCCGATGATAACAAAAAATATTTGTCAACCCTTTTATTAAAAGATAAACCAAAAGAGAGTTGGATATCTAATAAAATAAAACTGAAAGATTATGAAAGTTTTGTAAAAACAATTGAAAAAAAATAAAATAAGTGCTACTATATCAGGAATAAAGCCGTATATTAAAAAGGAGTGTTTGGAGGGAAAAGAATGTTAAAACTACATAATATTAAAAAAAACTACATATCAGGAAATGAAACTGTAAAAGCTTTACAAGGAATCAATCTAGAATTTCGAGAAAGCGAATTTGTATCAATTTTAGGTCCAAGTGGTTGTGGGAAGACTACTTTATTAAACATTATAGGTGGATTAGATCGCTACACAGAAGGTGACCTTATAATAAACAATATATCTACAAAGCAATATAAAGACAGAGATTGGGATACTTATAGAAATCATTCTATTGGATTTGTATTCCAAAATTATAATTTAATTCCACATCAAAGTGTACTATCTAATGTAGAATTAGCACTTACATTATCTGGCGTTTCAAAAGAAGAGAGAAAAAAACGTGCTAAAGAAGTATTAGAAAGGGTTGGGTTAGGAGATCAGATTAATAAAAGACCAAATCAAATGTCTGGTGGACAAATGCAAAGAGTTGCAATTGCAAGAGCACTAGTAAACAATCCGGACATCTTACTCGCAGATGAGCCAACACGGTGCATTAGATTCAACAACAAGCATTCAAATTATGGAAATATTAAAGGAAATTGCTAAGGATAAGCTTGTAATCATGGTTACACATAATCCTGATTTAGCTGAGCAATATTCATCTAGAATTATAAAGCTATTAGATGGAAAAGTAATTGATGATAGCAATCCATGTCAAGATGAGATAAAAAAAGTTGTAGCAAATAACGAGAGCAAATCAGGAAAAACATATATGAATTTTATTACGGCATTATCACTGAGTTTTCACAATCTACTAACAAAAAAAGGAAGAACAATACTTACTGCATTTGCAGGTAGTATTGGAATTATTGGAATAGCACTAATACTTTCACTTTCAAATGGAGTACAAAGCTATATTAACAAAGTTGAAGAAGATACACTATCATCTTATCCAATTACAATAGAAGAATCGTCTATGGATATGGGAAGTATGTTGGAATCTTTTATGGGAGAAGAAACAGATAAACAAAATTATGAAAGTGATAAAATATACTCTAGAGAAATTATGAATGACATGATGAGTTTACTTTCAACAAAAATAGAAAAAAATAATCTAAATGAATTTAAGAAATATTTAGAGTCAGAAGACAATGAAATAGTAAAAAAAGCAAACGCTATCCAATATAGTTATGACTTAGACCTAAACTTATATAAAGAAAATACAGATGATGGAATAGTAAAAGTAAATCCTAGTACTGTTATGGATTCTATAGGAATGAGCAGTATGGTAGAAATGCAAGAACAATCCATGATGGCCAATATGTCTTTTTTTACTAATACAAATGTATGGGGAGAATTATTAGATAATCAGGAATTATTGGATTCACAATATGATGTAATAGCAGGAAATTGGCCAAAATCTTATAATGAAGTTGTATTAATGGTAAGCGAAGACAATGAAATTAGTGATTATACATTGTATTCTTTAGGGTTAAAAGATCAAGAAGAACTAGCAGAAAAAATGGAAAAGTTAAAAAATGGAGAAGAAATTGAAGAAACAGAACAGGTTTCATATACATATGATGATTTTTTAAATTTATCTTATAAAGTACTTCTAAATACAGACTATTATCAAAAAGAAGACAATTTATGGAAAGATAAAAGTGAAGATGAAGAGTATATGAAAGAGAAAATAGCCAATAGCCAAACAATTAAAATAGTAGGTATTGTAAGACCAAAAAAAGAGAGTGTTGGAATCAGTGTAAATGGGATGATTGGTTATACTAAGGAATTGAAAGAATATGTAATAAATAAAATAAATGAGAGTGAAATTGTAAAAGAGCAAAAAGAGAACCAAAATATAAACGTATTTACTGGGTTGGAGTTCCCAGAAGAAGGAAGTTCACGGAAAATTTGATTATAACACATTAAGTAATGAACAAAAAGTATATATGGCATCTTTAAGTGAAGCAGAACTTGCCAATTTAATGGAAAAGTATACAAATAATGCTAATGCAAGCTATGAGAACAATTTAAACAAACTAGGTGCTATAGATTTGGCGTATCCTAGTGAAATTAATATTTATCCAAAGGACTTTGTAGACAAGGAAGAAATTGCAAATGCCATTGAAAAATATAATGAACAAAAAAGAGGAGAAAACAAAGAAGAAGATGTTATAAACTATACAGATGTAGTAGGGATTATGATGGATTCTGTTAACACAATAGTGAATGTGATAAGTTATGTTTTAATCGCATTTGTTGCTATTTCACTAATTGTTTCTTCTATAATGATAGGAATAATAACATATATATCAGTACTAGAAAGAACAAAAGAAATCGGAATTCTAAGAAGTATAGGTGCATCCAAGAAGGATATATCTAGGGTATTCAATGCAGAGACTTTTATTATAGGGATTGTTGCAGGAGCATTTGGAATTGGCATCACATTATTAGTTAATATACCAATAAATATGGTAATTGAATCAATACTAGGTATACCTAGAATTGCTACTTTGCCAGTGACAGGAGGTATTATACTAGTAATAATAAGTATGTTACTTACTGTAATAGCTGGGTTAATACCAGCAAAAATGGCAAGTAAAAAAGATCCTGTAGAAGCATTAAGAACAGAATAATAAGCAATAATAGTTAATAACTTATTGCAGTTGTAAATTTAGTGTCTCTTTAGTAGAAATAGTAATTTTATAAAACTTATTGAAAAATTTACAACCTCACTAATATAAATAGAAATTATATAACCAATAATTCCTAGCTTTGGAACAAATAAATAAATAAAACTTGTAGTTATAGTGAGATCTATAATATTAACTAACATAACTGATGTATGTTCACCCAGTCCTTTTAAAATACCATCAATTATTATATCTAAATACATAATAAGAAGGAGAGGACAAAATAATTTTAAGTAATTACTTACAGAAGAATCCTTATAAAGGGCAAGTGAAATTCTGTCTGATAAAAAGAAAAAAATCATTATTAATAATATAGCAAATAAAGCAGTAACAAAGAAAATAAGTTTAGTTACTGCTTTTATGCGGCTATAATCTTTTTTTACATAATATCTTGTAAATTCAGGAACAAGTAAATTACTAAAAGTTGTAATAAAAATACTTGGAAACAATAAAACAGGCATAGCCATTCCAGAAATAGTGCCATATTCTGCAAACGCACGGGTACAATCCAAACCGCTTTTTTCTAAGCCAGAAGGTATTAAAACTTGTTTTAATGTAAAAAGTCCAGAACGAACATATGAAGTAATTGCAATAGGAAATGAAACATTAAGTATACGTGGATAAATAGAGAAAATATTTTTACCATAATGTAATTTTTTAGTATCAATATAATATAGGAAAAAAGATATTAGGAAAGAGATAAATTCTGAAAGAACATCTCCAATAATCAAACAAAAGCAGGCAGCTTCTAATCCTGTCCCGGAAAAATTATCTAACATATAAAGTGTAAAAAATATTTTAATCAATTGTTCAACAAACTGAGAAAAAGCTGTTTTATACACTTTACGAACAGCTGTAAAATAACCATTTATTGCAGAAGTCATTGAAATAAAAGGTAAGGCAATACTAATAATATAGAAAATTTTTTCCGATATACGATTATGTAAAAAGTAATCACAGAGTAATTGAGCAGAGAGGATAAGGATTATACTAGCAATAGATGAAACACCTAAACTAAGAGCAATACATTTTTTAGCTACTTTTTTAGCACCTATTTCATTTCCGTAACGCTAATTCTTCAGAAATTAATTTTGTTGCAGCCAAATTAATTCCACTACCAGCAATAGTAACAGTAAAAATATAAATAGACATAATTATCTGAAATATACCGATAGCTTCTTTATCGATGTGGTTAGAAATGAAAATACCAAAAGATACCCCAATTGTTTTTAAAATTAGAGAGCTTATAACTAAAACAATAGTATTAAGGAAAAAAACTTTTATTCTTTTCAAACAAATCACCTGCTGATTTAATATATGACTAATATGCTGTAAACATGCCTGAAATAAAGACTGGGAGTTAATATAAACTTAAAAATAATCTTGAAAACAAATAATAATAATGGTATGATAATACAAAAATGGAGAATAAATATGAGAAAAATACTGAAAATTCTTTTAGTTTTATGTTTACTAATAATACCAGCTTTTATATTACATATTGGTACAGAAATAGAATCAAATCCACCAGCAGAAATAATAAATAATTATACTTTACTAGAAAAAGAATATGTAAACAGACAAGTATTTATTGTCAAACCAAAGGAAGAAAGCAAAAGAACGAATTTAAATATATTATATATTCATGGGGGAGCATATACTGCTGAGATATATAAAGAACATTGGGAATTTGCAAAAAATCTTGTTGATGATTTGAATTGTACAATTATATTACCAGATTATCCATTAGCACCAAAGTATACGTATAAAGATGTCTTTGCCATGATGGAACCATTATATTACGATTTAATTAAACAAATAGGTAAAGAAAATTTAATTGTTATGGGAGACTCCGCAGGGGGAGGAATTGCCCTAGGCTTATTAGAGAAAATGGGGCAACAAGGGGTTGATATGCCACAAAAAACAATTTTAATTTCACCATGGCTAGACGTGACTATGAGCAACCCGAAAATAGATGATATACAAAAAAATGATCCAAAATTAAATAAATATACATTAAAAATAGCAGGAGAACTTTACGCAGGAGAAGATGGCATGGAAAGCTATTTAGTTAATCCTATAAAAGGTCCATTAAGTGCACTTGAGAATATAATTATTTTTACTGGAACTTATGATATTTTAAATCCAGATGTTCATATACTACAAGAAAAAGCAGAAGAAAAAGGAGTGAAAATAGAGATAAGGGAAACTCCAAAAGCAATACATAATTGGATTTTGTATCGCAACTCAAAAATCTATCGTGCAGAAGAAGATTATCAAGAATTAATATATCTAATAAAATATTAGTAAATATATAAAAAGGGGAAAGATATGGCAAACATAAAATGGAGGAAATTAGATAATTCTGCAAAATTATTTCCAATTCTTTCTAATAAGAAATTTAGTACAGTATTTCGTTTATCTGTAGTATTGAAAGAAGAAATACAGCCAGATATTTTACTACTGGCTCTTTCTAATACATTAAATAAATATAGTTCTTATAAAGTAAAATTAAAAAAAGGTTTTTTTTGGTATTATTTAGAGTATAATTCAAAGGAACCAACTATAGAAATTGAAAATAGTTATCCATGCAAGTATATTGATAAAAATGAGAATAATGATTATCTATTTAAAGTAACATATTTTAAAAATAAAATTAATGTTGATGTGTTTCACTCATTAACAGATGGTAATAGTGCTACAGATTTTTTTAAGGAATTAACTTATAATTATATAGAACTAGCGCATCCTAATGAGTCTGATTTTAAGACAAGAGGTGAAAAAAGAGTAGTAGAAAATAATACGGAGGATAGTTATCTAAAAAATTATAATAAAAAGCTTCAAGGAAATGCAAGTTCTAAAAAAGCGTATTTATTAAAAGGACAGCGATTACCTTTAGGTGCTATTGGAGTAATACATGGATTTTTAGATTTGGAGAAATTAAAGGAAATTTGTAAAGAAAAAGGTGTTACTATAACACAATATTTAACAGCTGTTCTAATGAAATCAATTTATGACAGCAAATATGAGAAGCAAAAATCAAAAAAGCCAATTAAGATATGTATACCGGTTAACTTAAAAAAATATTTTCCTTCAACAACGCTAGCAAATTTCTTTTCATATATAACAGTAGAGGCAGAATGCTACAAAAACAAAATACAGAAATTTGACGAGATTTTGGAATTTGTAAAACATGATTTCAAAAGAAGATTAACAGAAGAGGAAATAAGTAAAACTATGTCTGCTAACGTAAAACTCGGAAATCACATTATAATTAGAATTATTCCACTCTTCCTAAAGATTTTTACAGTAAAAATTAGCTATATGGAAATTAGAAAATACACAACGATAACATTTTCTAATATCGGAAGAATGGGTATTCTACCAGAATATCGAAACCATATTGAAACCTTTCTTTTTTTACTTGCACCAGAACAAGCGGAAAGAATAAAATGCTCTGCTTGCTCATATGAAAATGAAATGATTTTCACTTTTACATCTATTTTAAAAGATGTAGAAGTGCAAAAGAAATTTTTTTCAATTTTAAAAGAACATGGAATAAAATTTAGAATAGAAAGTAATGGGGTACAAGATGTTATATCCTAAAATTGCAAACATAAAAAAACAAAATCTTACATTAACTTTTATGGTTATTCTGTCGTGTGTAATTGTAATAGCTAGCTTAATTATTAACATATTAGTTAATAAACAAATTAATTGGTCATTGCTAGTACTAGGGGCAATTATTTATATATGGACAACGACAATTTATTCTATACGAGAGAACAAAAATATGGCATTTCACATTATGCTTCAGTTAATTGCAATATCTATATTTACTGTATGGATAGATGCAAGCCTAGGCTATAGAGGATGGTCATTTCAATATGCAATACCAATAGCAACTATGGCAGCTAATATAACAATGTCTATGATTAATATAATTAAAGCAAAATATTATTTAAAATACGTTATTTATCATGTAATTATTTTTTTATTAAGCTGTTTGTCATTACCTCTAATATTCACAACATTAGTTACAAAGCCATTACTTAATATAATTTCTCTTGTAATAGCTGGAATTACTTTTTTAATTGCAATTTTTTTAAGTTATAAAGATATTAGGCAAGAATTAGCGAGAAGATTTCATATATGAAATTGAAACTTTTTCTCTTTAAAAAAGGTATTATAAATATAGAGGTGATAATATGAGTAAAAAATTTGTTTTTATTATAGTAATTTTAATTATATTACTTATTGGCTTTTCCATTCTAATGTTACAAATGAGCAAAATAAAAATACAACAGCCTGTAGAGAATGAAGCAACAGAGACTTTTAAAGGAATCGTTGAAGAAGTCTATGATAAATCAGTATTAGTAAAAGTAGATCAAGGAGAGACAATTACTTCTTCAGGAGACAAAGTAATTGTTGGAACGGCTGTTTTAGGAGATACAAAGCTGAGTTTAGGAGATTATATAGAAGTAACTTATGATGGACAGGTAATGGAAAGTTGGCCGTTACAAATAAACGTAATTAGCATTAAAATTATAAGTACAGATAAAGTTGCAAAAATGTACGAAAAAATAATAGAACATTTGTGACAAAATAGCCCTTCACTAAATACAGAAGAAACAACAGAAAACGAGGCAATAATATCAATGGTAAAATATAGAAGCGGATTAGGGGCAATATTCCCAAAATATAAACTCAACTATAAAAACGGAGAATGGCAAATTAAAGTAATATGCATGGCAATTAGTTAATCAAAAAAAGTAAAATTCATAGAAGCTTAAGAAAATCCTAGTTGTATTTATTGACTATCAATGTTATAATAAAAAAATAAATATAATATATAATAGGGTAAAAAACATGAAAAATAAAGGAATAATAAAGAAGCTAGTAACTGTTTTTTGGGTATTTGTAATTGGTAGTATTTTTGGATGCATGGTAGAAACATTGGTAGGAATCTTAATGGACAAAGAATTTTACATAAGACAAGGGTTAATTTATGGACCATTTATACCAGTTTATGGAGTAGGAGCAATTTTATATTATTTCATAGTAACAGAAATAAAAGATGTTGTAAAAGTATTTTTTTATAGTATGTTATTAGGTGGCATAGTAGAATATGTGTGCTCATATGTACAAGAAGTTTTTTTTGGAACTATATCATGGGATTATAGTGATGTTGCTTTAAACTTAAATGGAAGGACAAGTTTAATTCACTGTTTTTTTTGGGGTCTTGCAGGAATTTTCTATATAATGATAGCATATCCCTTTATCATGAAATGGTTAGAAAACTATAAGAAAACTGAATTTAAAACAATAACAGTCATTATGATTATATTTATGACCGCAAATATTATTATATCTTGTGCAGCAGGTAGCAGACAAAATGAAAGAGTAAAGCAAATACCTGCTGAAAGTAAAATAGATGAGCTTCTTGATTGCTATTATCCAGATTCGAAGATGGACAAAATATATGCAAATAAAATTATTACTGTAAAGAGAGAAAAGAAATGCGAATAGCATCACATGGGTTTGCAATTTTAACCATATGCTTTTCACATAAAGTATGAACAACTGTAGGCAAAGAAAGAAACTGCGCAAGAGATACAAGCTATCATCAAGGTCAATGCAAATATCGCAGAAACAATATTGCGTGTTCACAGTTTTAGAAATCTGCTATTTCAAACGTTCCTGTGTAATAGGACTAGAAATTATATTACCTTTCATTCTACCTATTTGTACAGTTTGCCCTTTTTCTGCTTTAGGAATATTAGTTTTATCTACGATGATTTCAGAGATGGTATAATTTCCTTTTTCAGAGTCTACAACAATGGTATCTCCAACAGGAGCCAATAATTCAGGCTTTTTCATAGAACCTCCTTAGTGGTATTATTTGAAGTAATTTTATTAAAAAACAGTCCAATAAATAGACCAATAATAAAACTTATTAATCCACAAAAAAAGTCTAATTTGGAAGATATAGAAGGAATCAATACTGGGAGAGAACCCAATACAAAGCCAATAATTGCGAAATAAGTTAGAGTTCTAAAATAGGTTAAAAAGAGTCGAATCAATTGGAGCAATAAAAGACTACCCAATATAATCCCAATTCCCATTGGAATGAGAATTATAAAATCAAGAGAACTAATTGCAGAAAGATATATTTCGTATTTTCCAAGAAGCATTAAAATAACGGTACTACTAATACCAGGGATAACAACACCAGCGGACATAGCAAAGCCTACAAAAACCAAAGAAGCAAAACTTGTTTGTATTAATTTATAAGAACTCGAAAATGTTTCCATAACCACTAAATAAATACTTATTGAGAGTGTAAGTAATAATATAAGTATGGAGGAAGAACTAATTTTCTTTATATTTGCTTCTTTTAATATACTAGGAATACTTCCTAGAATTAGCCCTGCAAAAAGACTATATGCCGGAATCTTAAAGTGAGTAAATATGTAATTTAATGCATTTCCAAATAAAACTATTCCAATAAAAATTCCAATTAAAAGTGGAAGTAAAAATTTTATATTTTCTTTTATATTTGAAAAAAAACATAAAACAGAGTTTAGTAATTTTTCATAAATTCCAAATACAACACACAGTACACCGCTACTAACTCCAGGCAAAATAGCGCCAATGCCAATTAAAATACCTTTAAAAATTTGAATAATATAATATAACATTAGAGTTAATCTCTCCTTAAAACTTGTTAATATATATGCAAAATAAAAAGAAAAATACTATTTTAAATAGGAAAATTGTTTTTAAATTAAAATACTGTGGTCATGCACCTATACTTTGACCCATACATATATTTAAGTTATAGAAAAAGTGGAGGTGCATTTATGTTAGGTCTTTCAGTTTCAGGTTTTCTTGCGTTTTTAAAATCAGCTATTTTTGTTGTAGGTTATATTCAGAGTGGGAACCTTTTTCCTGAACCATTAACAGCCGAAGAAGAAAAAAACTATTTAGAGGAATATAAGGCGGGAAGTGAAGATGCTAGAAATGTATTAATTGAGAGAAATTTAAGATTAGTTGCACATGTGTGCAAAAAGTATAATGGTATTCACTTAGAAAATGATGACTTAATTTCTATAGGTACAATTGGCTTAATAAAGGGAATTAATAGTTTTGATATGGAAAAAGGAGTAAGACTCGCAACATATGTTTCAAGATGTATTGATAATGAGATATTAATGTATTTAAGAAGCGCAAAAAAACTTGGAGCAGAAGTATATTTAAATGAACCAATCGGAAAGGATAAAGATGATAACGAAATTAGTTTAATTGACATTTTGGAAAATGATGAGAAAAATATTGAAGATGAAATTGACCTGAAAATGAAGGTAAAAAAAATGTATGAAAAAATGAAAACAGTATTAAAGCCACGTGAAAAAAACATATTAGAACTTAGATTTGGCTTAGATGGTAGTAAACCAAAAACACAAAACGAAATAGCGGAGATGATGGGAATATCACGTTCCTATGTATCAAGAATTGAAACAAAAGCAATAGGAAAATTAGCAAAAGAAATAAAAAATTAAAATATTTGAATAAATAATATAAAATAGTAAATAATAGAAAAAAGAAGAGGAGGCAATAATATGAAGATAATTGATAAAGTAGCTTTAGTACTGATTATAATAGGGGCTATTAATTGGGGATTAATAGGATTATTTAAATTCAATTTGGTTGATACTATATTTGGTACGATGAGTGTTATTTCAAGAATCATATATATATTAGTTGGTATATCTGGACTGTGGGGAATCAAACTAATATTTGAAAAGGAATAAATGCTAATTATTTGCCCGAGTAAAATTATTTATTTTACCTGGGCTATTTTGATGCAAAAAAATGTTAAAATTTTATGAAACTCTATATAAAAAATTATTAATATGGTATACTGAACAACGAAGGAATTAATTTAAAATAAAATTATCAAAAACATTTAGTGTACTAGAAAAAAACAAAATTATAATATATAATAAAAAACATAAGAAGGAATGAGAGGTAATAATTTATGGAAAAAATTCGTATAAGAGGTATAGTTGGGACTATTATTTGTTCTGTTGTATTTTGCGTTTTTATTGTATTATTATTAACCCAAAATTTAGAATATTTTTTTCAAGAGCCAAAAGTTGTGGAGAATATTGTTGAATTAGGTCAATGCAAAGAGGGAGAAAGAATTCGTTTGAAATTTACTCGTGCCTATGGGACAGATTATTGGTACGAAGAGAATGGCAATAGATTAGCACGTTTTATTGATATAGAAGTAAATGGAAAGGCATTTATTGCTCTAGTAGAAAAAACAAAGGCAGAAGAGATATTGAAAAATGAAAATCAAGAGATGTACTTAGATGGAATTGTAAAAATATTTAGTGAGCCGGACATGATAGAAGGCTTTGAAATGATAAAACAGAACTATTTAGAAGATTTTTCAGAAGAACTTACGGAAGAAGAGATATTAGATTTATTTACACCAATGCAGTTCTTAAGCTTTGGGGAGGAAAGACCAAATATTGTATTAATATCTATACTTTTTGTAGGAATTTTTGTAAGTGGAATTTGTTTATTAATTGCTATAGTAAATACAATAAAATCAGTAAAATCTAAACAAGAGAAATTAAGAAAACAAAATTAAATAAATGAACTCAATATTACATTTATTATATACCTTTTTTTGTATTTTTACAAATAATGAATAAAATAAATTTAGTTAGAAAATAATAGATAGGATTAGATAACATAAACTAAAACATTAAAAACACAAAAAATAAATAATTTATTCATTTGTAAAACACATATTAGTATGATAATATAAATACAAATAAAGAAAAAGTATTAAAATTCCCTGCGTAGTGCGAACGAATAGAAATTTTAGAACCTACAAGTTTGGATAAGGGAGCTGATCTCTGAATATGGCGTGTATGCTTACATTTTATGTAAGAAACCCAGGAGTATTTAGGTAAGCACCCACCTGTATAAATACAGGTCCTATAAAATTTTTATCGACAGTAACGGCTAAGGCGGGGGATTTTTATTCCAATTTAATAAAGCAATAATCCCAAAATACAAACTGCATTTTGGGATTATTGTTGGACTATAAATATAATTCATAGTTAATTTCATCGAATATCTTGTCTTTTTCATATAATTCATTAACAAAATTTTCATCAATGTTATCATTTTTAATTTGATAGTAAAGTTTTGTAAAACGTCCAATATGATCTTTAATTCGTTTTTTTGCATAATCAACCATTGTACCATTTGTAATTATAAATAGCCAATCACTACTTTGAGCCAGTAATAATTCTCTAGCACATTGATTTAATGCTTTTCTTCGTAACGTAATTCCTTCATTCGGGAAAAGATTAGCAAGCTGAACCATACGATTACCTGCTTTATGAAGATGCCTATGCACATAATCATTTGTAGGGTTAAGCCATACTTCACTATAACCTTTAGCTCCCCAACTTGAACGACAAGGAGTGCAAATTTGAATATTAGGAAATTTATCAATGTATTGACTGGGTGTAATTAATTTAAAGTTACATTTATCATAATATATTTTTTTAAATAAAATATATAACCAATATGGACCCTCATACCACCAATGACCATATAATTCAGCATCATAAGGACAAACAACAATTGGAGGAGTATCCATACAATAAGAAAGATCATTAATTTGATTTACTCTACAATCTAGGAAGTGACCAGCCTGTTTTTCGGCAGAATCCATTGCCCATCTTGGGTTATAATAATCTTTGTTGTCATCTTTAGAGGTAATGCGATAATATTTAATTCCAGTATGAACACGGGCACCATTACAAGCAATGTATGGTTTAATATATTCATAATCAGCTTCATAGCCAATATCACGATAGAATTCACGATAATTGTAATCACCAGGGTATCCATTAATAGAACTCCATACCTGTCTAGAAGTTTCAATATCACGCCCAAATGCAATAACACCATTAGGTGAGATAATTGGTGC
Source organism: uncultured Clostridia bacterium (assembly GCA_944392885.1). Lineage (GTDB taxonomy): Bacteria > Bacillota > Clostridia > TANB77 > CAG-508 > UMGS1754. The sequence continues at coordinate 34,136 of CALXYG010000020.1, read as the reverse complement.
AAAAGTGCCATAGATAGGAGTAGGATCTGCATATAAAATTCCGTGAGATTCTGTAATGATATATTCAATCCCGAATTCCTTTAAATATTCGTCAGCCTCTGGGACATAACCACATTCTGGAAGCCAAATGCCACGAGGTTTTTTTCCAAAATATTTTTCGTAGGTTTGTACTCCTACTGCAATTTGTGCTTTTACGGTTTGTTTAGTAACATACAAAATTGGGAAATATCCATGTGTTGCACCACAGGTAATAATTTCTAAAACCCCAATATCTTGAAAATGTTTGAAGGCTTGAATTAAATTGCAATGATAGACATCTTTAAATATATGTAAATCATTTGAATAGCGATTATAGTAATAGTGAGCAAGCTCATTTAAACGGGAATCTTGCTTTGTGCGTTGTATTTCTTTTTCAGAAAGTTCAATATGTTTTTCCAAATATTTTATATATCTATTTTGTAATAGTTTGTTATCTAACATAGAAAGAAGAGGGGGAGTAAGTGACATAGTAAGACAAAAGTCAACTTTTTCCTCCTCCAATTTTTTAAAATTTAATAATAACGGAATATATGTTTCAGAAATTGCTTCATATAACCATTGTTCTTCCAAGTAGTTTTCACTTTCTGGATGATGAATAAAAGGTAAATGAGCATGTAATATAAAACTTACGTATCCTTTTATTTGTTTCATGTGTTTCTCCTTTGTTTCTATTGTTAATTAAATGTAGAAGTAGGGTTTCCAGAAGTAGGATTATCTAGGTCAAAAATTTCATTAACATTTTCATTTTGATATATTGTTTTATAAAAATCGTAGATATTATAAATTTTACCCACTTTCCTAAGCAAGGAAATTCTACTTATATTTTTTGAAGTAACTTGATTTGTTTTTATATTTTTAAAATAAACAGCATTAGAATTAATATCAAAGAGAATGTGATCATTTGGTGTTTCCATATTATTGGATGTGGTTATATAGATTGGTGATTCGATTACTTTTGCAGTGTAAGGTCGTTGTTTTCTTAATAATTCGATAGTATAATTACACTTAGCATCATTTACATGTAAATACCAACCATTTGCAAAGTCATCAACATCCACATCAAAAGAATAACCAAATGTTTCATTTTTTACTCTTAAAAAAGGAATAGTGTTATTGAAGAAATCTGGACCAAACTGTTTTTCATAATACATTCTATCTTGTTCAGAAACATCCCAATAAACAAATAATGTTTTAGGTGTTTGAGCTAAAACTTTAACTATAGTTTGATTATAATGATAAGGCAAATCATAATATTCTGGTGTAGCAATATTTTTTACAGTTTTACTTCTTATTTTGACATTTTTTTTGGTAGAATTAGTAGTTTTCTTTTTTGTAACAGAAGTTGCTTTTTTTACAGAATTAGCAGTTTTTCTTTTAGTAGTTTCTTTTTTAGGTTTAATAGCAGTTTTTGATACCTTATTGCTTTTAGGCTTAGCAACATTAGCTGTTTTCTTTGGTATTCTACTATTTTCACCAACTTCTCCCTGAGATAAAACACTATTTTTCTTAGCAGATTTTGAAGTTGAAGAGTTTGCCAGTTTCTTTATACTACTAGTTTCTTTTTTTGTTATTTTATTAATCTTATTTTCTTCATTTTCTATTGCCTCTTTAGCTTTTCTTGGCATACACCCTTCCTCCTTAGTAAACTTTATTATTTAATACTATATCATAATACAAATAAATTCAATAGAAAACGACATATTTTTTTAAAAAAAGTTTTTAAGAAAAAATAAAAAAATTGTAAAATAGTGTTTACTTTTAGAAAATAATCAGATAAAATAAAAATAATTATATGAGACAAACGAAAGAGAATATAAGAAAGGGGTAACAACAAATGAAAATTTTAATGCTTACATGGGAATACCCACCTAGGATTGTGGGGGGAATTGCACGAGTTGTGCATGATTTATCAAAAAGGCTTATTAAAGATGGTCATGAAGTAACTGTGGTAACATACAAAGAAGGTGATTTGCCTGACTTTGAAAATGATAAAGGTGTTAAAGTTTACCGAGTTCCTAACTTTGAGATAAATCCAAACAATTTTATAGATTGGATTATGCAGTTGAATTTTAATTTAGTTTCTAAAACTACGGAAATTATAAACAAAGAAGGTAGTTTTGATGTTATTCATGCACATGATTGGCTAGTGGCTTATGCTGCTAAAACGTTAAAACATTCCTTTGATATTCCTTTAGTTGCAACTATTCATGCGACAGAAGCTGGAAGAAACGGTGGAATTCATGATGAAGTACAGCGCTACATAAATGATACAGAGTGGCTTCTTACATATGAAGCTATAGAAGTTATTGTAAATAGTAATTTTATGAAAGGCGATATACAAAGATTATTCGGTTTGCCATTTGAAAAAATTAATGTTATTCCAAACGGACTAAATCTAACTGCATTTGCTGGATTGGAGAGAGATTATAGTTTCAGAAGACAGTATGCGGCAGATAATGAAAAAATTATTTTAACAATGGGACGAATGGTATATGAAAAAGGAGTACAACATTTAATTGCTGCTATGCCAAAAATATTAAGCAATTATCATGATGCAAAATTAGTAGTTGTTGGCAAGGGTGGAATGATAGATGAGTTAAGAACACAAGCACATAATTTGGGAATCGATCAAAAAGTATATTTTGCTGGTTTTCTAAATTCAAGAAAAGTTCCAATTTATCAATGTGCAGATATAGCCGTATTCCCAAGTACTTATGAACCATTTGGAATTGTTGCAATAGAGGCTATGCTTGCAGGTATTCCGACGGTTGTGTCTGATGTTGGTGGGTTAGGTGAAATTGTAAATCATGGAGTAAATGGAATGAAAAGTTATGCTGGGAATCCAAACTCAATTGCAGATTCTATTCTTGCATTATTATATAATCCAGAATTATGTGCAAATGTAACAAAAAGGGCTAAGCAAGAAGTAAAAGAAAATTATAGTTGGACAAAAATTGCTCAGGATACACATTTTACATATCAAAAAGCAATATGTCAAACAATGGCACAAAGACAAGCAAATCAATTATTACAAGAGAAAACACAGAAGGCTAAAAAAGCAAAAAATACAGAAACAGAAATTACGAATTTATTAGCATTTAAAAAAAGACATGCGTATGCTTAAAGTAAGTTAGGGAGGAAATGTTTACATGAAGGTTTACGATAAAGCAAATGAACTTGCAAAAGATTTAACAGAGTGTAATGAATATTTAGCATATAAGAAAATAAAAGAGGAAGTATATGCAAACCAAGAACTAAAAGAGAAAATAAAAGAGTTTGATAAAATACGTTATGAAGCACAGGTAGTGGCTATTCAAGGAGAAAAACAAGATGAAGAAAAAATGAAAAAGCTTCAAGAATTGTATGAAATTCTATTAAAAGAACCAAAGGTAAAAGAGTACTTTGATGCAGAAGTAAGATTTAATGTTTTGCTTGCTGATGTAAACAAGATTATTGGTGAAGCTGTAAAGGATGTTTTAAAATAAATTTGGAAATATGTATATGCTAGAAACCAACTTCTATTATAATAGAAGTTGGTTTTCTTGCAAAAAGAAAGGAAGAAATGATATGTTAGAATTAGTAATATCAGTCGTCATTATTTTAATTGTATTAGTTGGGTTAAAAATAGTAATGAAGATTAAGTTTAAAGAAATTAAAGAATTAGCTGACAAAACAGACTTGGATGAGATTACTAAAAATTTACCGGCATCAGAACAAATGACAAAGGAAATGTTAGAAAGAATAAATAATTCTAATGTAAAAGTAGAAAAAACTATGGATGAGAAATCTGGTACTAGTTTGTATTTAGTTATGAGTAACACAATATTACTTGGAAATATGGAAAATAAATATGCACGAGTACAAACAATTGCACACGAGTGTCTACATTCTATACAAAGCAAGACTATGCTATGGTTCAACTTTATTTATTCTAATTTTTATAATTTGTATTTTATACTAAGTATTCTATTTAGCATATTTGGAATTTATAAAAATACAGTATTTCATGTGTTTATTATTCTATTATTAGGGTTTGTACAATATGTAATAAGAGCTTATTTGGAAACAGATGCCATGACACAAGCTCCATATTTAGCGAAAGACTATTTAGAAAGTACAGAACTTACAAAAGATAATATAGATATTCTTATAAAATCATATAATGATATTAATGTAAGAGCTATTCCAATGGTAAATTATTATTTATTAGCTAGAATACTTGGAAAGGTAATTTTATATGTTATTATTGCTATTCTCATGATAATTATATGAAATATTTTATATTAACATTTAAAAGCGAGGCTTATGCCTCGCTTTTAAGTGTTAACGAAGTTCATCAAGAAGTTTCTTGATCTCTTCGAAGGAAGCTATGTTCTGATGAGTCGCGTTATAGACCAAAAAGAACGAACCTGATGGAAAAAGACAAAGCTGAATGGAAGTATTGTCCGAGAGAAAAATCCAAAGTGCTGGTTTTAACGGCATTTTTTTACATGGTATTTTTTTCTCCGCACAGTATTTTTCAACTCTGGCAATGATGTCAAGCCCTACTTGGTAACGATCTTGTTCTGCCATGTAACAGAAGCCTCCTTTTAAAGGTAAATTATACTAAAATTATACCATAAATGATGTGTAAATGCAAACTCCATTTCCTCTACCATCAATTTTTTTAGCTTTTCAAATTTATTAAAAATGCCATGTTGTCAAATATTTGCACAATAAAACGAAAATTGAATAATGTAATTAATATTGTGAAAAGAAAAAATATATAAAAAAAAATAAAAACTCTTTAAAAATGTGATGAAATAACGTATAATATATAAAATTAGTTTGTTAGGAGACAAAAATGAACAAAAAGTGGGAGTTTTATGAAACTGATAAACAGCAAATTGAAAGAATAAAAAAGAAGTTTCAAATATCAGAGTTAATAGCACAAGCACTAGTAGACAGAGGAATTACAAATGATGAAGAAATAAAGGTTTTTTTAAGACCAACTAGAAACGATTTTCATGATCCATTTTTAATGCCAGATATGGAGATTGCTGTACGAGAAATCATTAAAGCGATAAAAGAGAAGCAAAAAGTTATCATATATGGAGATTATGATGTAGATGGAATTACAAGTATTACAGTATTAAAAAAGTTTCTGGCACAGCAAGACTTATTGGTAGATGAGTATATACCAAATCGTCTAGAAGAAGGGTATGGTTTAAACAAATCAGCAATCGAAGAAATTGCAAAATGTGGTTACCAACTGATTATTACAGTAGATTGTGGAATTTCTAGTATTAGTGAAATTGACTATGCAAATGAATTTGGAATGAAAGTGATTGTTACAGATCACCATGAAACATTAGACGAATTACCAAATGCAGTTGCAGTAGTAGATGCAAAAAGAAAAGATAGTAAGTATCCGTTTAATATGTTAGCCGGAGTTGGAGTAGTTTTTAAATTAATACAAGCACTTAGTATGCGTTTAGAACTAGATGAAAAAGAATACTTAAAATATCTTGATATTGTATGTATTGGAACAATTTCAGATATTGTACCATTAATTAATGAGAATAGAGTTATTGCTAAGTTGGGGTTAAAATTAGTAGAAAGAACTAATAATGTGGGTTTAAAAGCACTTATTAAATCCTCAGGTTATAAATGTATTGACTCAAACATGGTCTCATTTGGTATAGCTCCAAGAATTAATGCATGTGGGAGGATGGGATATGAACATGAAGCACTGAAGTTATTTTTAACAGATAATGTAACAACAGCAACAAGTATTACGGATAGATTAAATAAATATAATAGAAATAGACAAGACACAGAAAAAGCAATTTATGATGAAGCAATTAAAAAAATAGAATCAGAAGGATGTGAAAATAGTATTATTCTATCTTCTGAAAATTGGCATCATGGAGTTATTGGAATTGTTGCTTCAAAATTAACAGATATGTACCATAAACCTACAATATTACTATGCATAGAAGATGATAAAGCAAAAGGGTCTGGAAGAAGCATTCCAGGGTTTGACTTACATGAAGCCCTTTGTAAATCAAGTCAATTTTTAGAAAAATATGGTGGACATGAAATGGCAGTTGGAAAAAAAAAAAAAAAAGAGAATATAAATAACTTTAAGAAGAAATTTACACAAATTGTGGAACAATCGAATTTTAAAGATTTAATGCCAGTTATTTGGATTGATAAACAAGTAGATTTAAAGGAGCTTACACTTGAAACGGTAAGACAAATTAAACTTTTAGAGCCTTTTGGAGAAGGAAATAAGATGCCAGTTTTTCTTTGCAAAAACTTAAAAATTGATTCTATAAGGACATTATCAGAGGGAAAACATATAAAAATGACACTAAAACAAGAAAATCAGGTGATAAATGCTATTGGATTTAATATGGGAGAATTAGCAGAAGACTTTCTATTAGAAGATAAAGTAGATGTAGTAGGTTATGTAGAAATAAATGAGTTTAATGGAACTTGTCAAGTGCAAATGAATTTAAAAGATATTAGAAAATCATATTAAATGAACTAGGAGGGTGATGGCAAATGGATGAGGAGATAAAACAAGCGAAAATAGAGGATGTTATTAAAGAAACGAAGCAACACAATAGAAAATCAGATTCTAAGCTTATTATGAAAGCTTATGAATTTGCTAATTCAAATCATAAAGGACAGCTTCGAAAATCGGGTGAGCCATATATTATTCACCCTGTTCAAGTTGCCTATACTCTTTCTAAATTAGGATTGGATGATGAGACAATATGTGCAGCTCTTTTGCATGATGTTGTTGAAGATACAAACGTAACTAGAGGAGAACTAGTAAAGGAATTTAGTGAATCTGTTGCAGAAATGGTAGATGGAGTGACAAAGCTTGGAAAGTTACAGTACACAACGGAAAAGGAACAACAAGTAGAAGATTATAGAAAAATGTTTTTAGCAATGGGAAAAGACATACGTGTTATACTAATTAAACTAGCTGATAGATTACATAATATGAGAACTTTGAAATATTTAAAAAGAGATAGACAAATTGCTAATGCAAAAGAGACAATAGATTTATATGCACCTCTTGCAAATAGATTGGGAATATATTCTTTAAAATGGGAATTAGAAGATTTATCATTTCGTTACTTATACCCTGAGGAATATTATGAATTAGTAGATGGAATAAATAAAAAAAGAGAAGAAAGATTACAGTTTATAGATAAGATTGTAGATGAAATTAGAGTACTACTTAAAAAAGAAAAAATAGAAGCAGAGATTACTGGACGTGCTAAACATTTGTATAGTATATATAGAAAAATGCAACGTGATAATAAAACACTTGATCAAATATATGATTTATTTGCTTTGCGTATTTTAGTTAATTCTGTAAAAGATTGTTATGCGGCATTAGGAGTAGTACATGAATTATACAATCCAATGCCTGGACGTTTCAAAGATTATATTTCTGTTCCAAAACCAAATATGTATCAATCTATTCACACAACATTATTAGGTCCAAAAGGAACTCCATTTGAAGTACAGATTCGTACATGGGATATGCACCGTGTAGCTGAATTTGGTATTGCTGCACATTGGGCTTATAAAGAAGCTAACAAGGAGAAAAAGACAAATATATCAGTAACAGAAGATAAACTTGCATGGTTAAGAGAAACGCTAGAATGGCAAAAGGATATGCAAGATCCAGATGAATTCTTAAAAACATTAAAAACAGAATTATTTGAAGATGAGGTATATGTATTTACACCTAAGGGTGATATTAAGGTATTGCCAAGAGGAAGCACACCAATTGACTTCGCTTATAATATCCATGCTGAAATTGGAAACAAAACAATTGGAGCAAAAATTAATAGCAAAATGGTTCCTATTATTACTGAGCTACGAAATGGAGATATTGTAGAGGTAATCACATCAGAGAACTCAAATGGACCAAGCAGAGATTGGCTAAAGTTTGTAAAAAGCACAGGAGCTAAAACTAAAATTCAGCAGTGGTTCAAAAAGGCTCAAAGAGAAGAAAATATTGAAAAAGGGAAAGACATTATAGAAAAAGAAATAAAAAAAATAGGTATGACGCATAGTGAACTATTTAGACCAGATTGGGTACAAATAGCTTTAGAAAGATATAAATATAATACATTAGACGATATGTATGCAAGTATTGGATTTGGGGCTATTTCGCCTGTCAAAATTATTTCACGAATTTTAGAGGAATATAGGAAAGAACATAAAGAAGAGAATATTGAAGAAAAAATTGAGGAACTTTCAAGAACAAAACCAAATTTAAATAAATCTTCTAAGAGTGGAGTTGTAGTAAAAGGTATTGATAATTGTTTGGTAAAACTCTCGAGATGCTGTAATCCGCTTCCAGGAGATAATATCATTGGTTATATTACAAAAGGAAGAGGAGTATCTGTCCATAGAACAGATTGTGTTAATGTTAAAGACCTATTAACAGAAGAGAATAGAATTATAGATGTTTCATGGTATAATGATACTAAAGCTTCATATAATGCAGATATTGAAATATATGCAAATGATAGATCTGGTTTGCTAGCAGATATTATTGCTGCACTAAGTGAGGCAAAAGCAAAACTAATGGCAGTAACATCTAAAGCAAATAAAGAGAGAATTGCACTGACAGAAGTTACAGTTGAAGTAGAAAATATTGAGGAATTAAATAAAGTATTAAAGGCGCTCCGCAAAGTGGATAGTGTTTATGAAGTAAAAAGGAGAAAATAGAGAGGAAAAAGTATGATACTAAAGAGATTAAAAATTGATATGGAAATTGGTGAACCTACTAATTGTTATATTGCTGTAGAAGACAAAACAAAAGAAGCAATTGTAGTTGACCCAGCAGGAGATGTAGACAAGATTATAGAAATGTTAATGGTATTACAAGCCAAATTAAAGTACATTATAATTACACATTGCCATGGAGACCATATAGGTGGAGCAGAAGAACTTCGAAATAAAATGCGGTGGAAATGTGTTAGTACACTGTGATGATGCAGAAGGGTTATATAATGAAGAAATTAGTTTGACATATTATATAGGAATGAAAAATATTAAAATGAAAGCAGACTCTAGATTAAATGATGAGGATAAAATCCATATAGGCAATCTCGAATTTCAAATTATACATACACCAGGGCATACAAAAGGATCTATTTGCATTTATTGTTCAAAGGAAAAATTGCTTTTCTCTGGTGATACATTATTTCGAGGAACATGGGGAAGGACAGATTTGCCAACTGGTAGTTTTGAAGAAATCATGAATTCAATTACAAATAAATTAATGGTCCTTCCAGAAGACACTATTATTTATCCTGGACATCGGAAAGTCTAGCCTAATTGGAGAGGAAAAACCAATTTATTTAGATTTAAAACCAAAGCTGTATTAGAAATGGAGAAATTAAGGAGGGAAAAAAATGATACAAAGACCGAAGGGAACAAAAGATATATTGCCACAAGATACATATATTTGGCAGTTTATTGAAGATAATACAAAACAAGTATTTAAAAACTATGGATTTCAAGAAATTCGCGTGCCGGTGTTTGAACATACAGAGTTATTTGAAAGAGGAGTAGGCGATACGACAGATGTTGTACAAAAAGAAATGTATACTTTTAATGATAAAGGTGGAAGAAGCATTACTTTAAGACCAGAAGGGACAGCAGGAGTTGTAAGGGCATATATTGAAAATGGAATGGCAAGCTTGCCTAATCCAGTAAAATTATGGTACAACATGTCAATGTATCGCTATGAAAATGTTCAAAAAGGAAGATTACGTGAATTTCATCAAATAGGTGCAGAATTATTTGGTTCAAGTTCATATGAGGCAGATGTAGAAGTGATATGTCTGGCTAAAAGGATAATTGATTCTTTAGAAATTGAGAATGTGAAATTAATGCTAAATAGTATTGGATGCCCTACTTGTAGACAAACATATCAAGTAGTTCTAAAAGAATGGATTGCAGACAAATTGGACAAATATTGTGAAACATGTAAAAGCAGATTTGAAAAAAATCCAATGAGAATTTTAGATTGTAAAGAGAAAAATTGTATACAACTTAATCAAGAAGCCCCTGTTATTTTAAACTATTTGTGTAAAGAATGTAAAGAACATTTTGAAAAACTAAAGAATACACTAAACAAATTGTGCATTAATTATGAAATAGATAGTAAAATTGTAAGAGGGTTGGACTATTACACTAAATCTGTATTTGAATTCATAGATGAAAAAGAAGGTTTAACTGTGTTAGCTGGTGGAAGATATGATGAATTGGTAAAAGAGCTAGATGGACAAGACATACCGGCGATTGGATTTGCAATGGGTATGGAGAGGATTGTAGAGTTATTTAAAAGAAAAGAGACTAAAATCAAAGTACCAATTCCTGAAATATACATAGCACAAATAGGAGAGGATGCAAATATATTTGCTACTAATTTGGTTGAAAAATTAAGAAATATTAATATTTACGCACAAAAAGATGTCACAGGAAAAGCTTTAAAATCCCAGTTCAAATATGCGGATAAAATAGGTTGCAAATATGTTCTAACAATAGGGGAAACAGAACTAGAAAAAGGAAAAGCAAATTTAAAAGATATGATAACAGGAGAAGAAACATTAGTAGTTCTTAATGAAATAGAACTCGCTAAACATATAGAAGCATAAGGTGTTGTTATCAATTATAATTCTAAAAATCTTCTTATTAGCATATATTATAAATATAATGCTAGTACAAAGGAGATTTTTTTGTGTTTAATGTTGCTGTAATAAATTTAAAAGATATTGTAAAATTTATAAAAAAAGGATTATTAATAATTACTGTTCTTTTTTTTGTTACTAATTTTTTGTCAAGGGATAAAATAGATTGGAGTAGCACAACCAAAACAATTGAAAGCACAGGTAAACAAATAATTAAGCATACCTTTTTAGAATGTCTTGACATTTGTATTCCGGGAATTAAACATATTGAATTTCAAAAACAAGAAATCTCTACTACTAAAAAAATATTAGAGGTGGAACTCTCTATGGCAAAACACGTTAAGATACCAGATGATTTAGTTATTTACGATGAAGAGCTAACTCAAGAAGATATAGATGAATTCGAAATACCAGACCAATTAGAAACTCAAGTGATTGAGTCTAATGTGAAAGAAAGTTATACTAATTCTTATGGAAATGTAAATATAAAAAATGAAACGGATTTTGGACTTACAGAGGAAATGCTAGTACCAGATGCAGTAATAGAAAATCCTAAAAGTATCCTTATTTATCATACACATACTTGTGAAAGTTATACACCAAGCGAAGCATTTTCTTATGAAATGACTGGAAATTATCGTACAACAGACTTGAATTTTAATGTAGCAAGAGTGGGAACAGAACTTAAAAAATACTTAGAAAATAATGGCTATAGTGTTATACATGATATAACATATCATGATTTTCCTGCATATTCCGGTTCGTATGATCGATCTTATACAACAGTTCAAAATAGATTGGCTCAATCGCCAGAAACTGAAATAGTATTTGATATACACAGAGATTCTATTGGAGACAGTTCCTATGCACCTACCGTTAAAATAGGTGAAGAATATGCAGCTCAATTAATGTTTGTTATAGGAAGTAATGGTGGAGGATTAGAACATCCGAATTGGATACAAAATCTAAAAATTGCAATTAAAATACAAGAAAAAGCAAATGAAAAATATCCAGGATTGTTTAAACCTATTATTTTAAGAAATTCAAGATATAATCAAAATCTTGCAAAAGGTTCTAGTATTATAGAGGTAGGAGCAACAGGTAATACACTAGAACAATGCAATAACAGTATGAAATATTTGGCAGACGTGTTGAAGGAAGTTTTCTAAAATCTTTATATTTTTTTTAACTTTTTCTGTTGTATTTTCATAAGTTATCCTATAAAATATTCAAATATAGGGGAGTGAGAATACAAATGTCAAATATAAAATTAGATTACCAAACTTCAGGAATTTCTGAAAAGGAAATTATGAGGTATAAAGAAAAAGTAGCAAGAATACATAAGCAAATGCATGAAAAATCAACAGATGAAAAAAAATTTCTTGGATGGCTAGATCTACCTACAAATTACGACAGAAAAGAATTTGAAAGAATAAAAAAAGCGGCAAATCGCATTCGTAAGACATCAGATGTTTTTGTGGTAATAGGTATAGGTGGATCTTACTTAGGAGCAAGCGCAGTTATAGAAGCTTTAACACATACTTTTTTTAATGAGATAGACAGAAAAAAAAGAAAAGCACCAGAAATTATATTTGCAGGAAATAATATTAGTTCTAGTTATATTCACGATATTTTAGATTATATACAAGATAAAGATATTTCAATTAATGTTATATCAAAATCAGGAACCACGACAGAACCAGCAATTGCATTTCGAATTTTCAGAGAGGTATTGGAAACAAAATATGGAATTGAAGAAGCTAGAAAAAGAATTTATGTAACAACAGATGCACATCGTGGGGCACTCAAGAGTTTATCAGATAATGAAGGCTATGAATCATTTGTTATTCCAGATAACATTGGAGGTCGTTATTCTGTTTTAACTGCTGTTGGTTTATTACCAATTGCAACTGCTGGAATTGACATTGAAAAATTAATGCAAGGAGCTCTTCTTGCACAAGAAAAATACAGTGATAGTAATTTAAAATATAATGAGTGTTATAAGTATGCAGTAATTCGTAATATATTGTACAGATTATTAAAAAATACGGAGATACTAGTAAATTATGAACCTAAATTACATTATTTTACAGAATGGTGGAAGCAATTATTTGGTGAAAGCGAAGGAAAAGAACAAAAGGGGATTTTTCCAGCTGGTGTAGACTTCACAACTGATTTACATTCAATGGGACAATATATACAAGAAGGGCGAAGAAATTTATTTGAAACTGTCATTAATATAGAGAAAACGAAAAATGATATGAAGATCAAAATAGATGAAGATAATGTAGACGGATTGAATTTTCTAGCTGGCAAGACAATAGACTATATAAATAAAAAAGCTATGCAAGGAACAATTGAAGCACATGTTTCTGGAGATGTGCCTAATATTGTTTTAAACATTGAAAAACTTGATGCAGAAAATATAGGAGGAATGATTTACTTTTTCGAAAAAGCATGTGCTATGTCCGGATTTATTTTAGGAATCAACCCATTTGATCAACCAGGAGTGGAAGCGTATAAAAAGAATATGTTTCGATTATTAGGAAAGCCCGGTTATGATGATGAATAATGTTCTTAAAATCATCAGGTAGTGGTGCTGTATATGTTACTTTACTATTGGTTATTGGATGTACAAACTGAATTCGGTAGGCATGCAAGGCTTGTCTACCGGATTGCTTTGCAGGCTTTACCATATAAGGTGTCTCCTAAAATAGGGTGACCAATATGATTACAATGAACACGAATTTGATGAGTCCTACCAGTTTCTAATATAAACTTAATTAAACTGTAATTATCAAATTCATTTAATACATTATAATGTGTAATCGCAGGTTTGCCACAAGAAGAGACACATCGCTCAATTATACTTTCTTCTTTTCTGGCAATTGGTGCATTTATTGTGCCTGATTTTTTTTCTAGTATACCTTCTATTATTGCAATATATTCCTTTTTAAATGAAAAAGTCTCCATTTGACGAATAATAGATTCCTGGATATATTCATTTTTTGCGAATACTACTAGTCCTGAAGTGTCCTTATCTAAGCGATTAACAGGGCGAATTTTTTTCATAAGACCTATTTGATTAAAATAGTATTTTATTCCATTTGCCAAGCTATTTTGATAATAATGTAGTGATGGATGTACGGGAAGATTTGCTGGTTTATTCACAATAAGTAGTGAGTCATCTTCGTAGATAATAGAAAGTGGCATGTGAATTGGAACAATATTACAAGGTTCTTCATTAGAATTTAAATCAATTGTAATTAAGTCATTTGCTTTAACAATGTAGTTTGAATAAACTGGAGATCGATTCACAAAAATTGCATTATTTTTCTTCAAACTAATAAGCAAGCGATGCGAAATCCCTTGCTTTTTTAAATAATCTTTTATTTTTAATTGCTCAACATTTTGAGAAACTGTATAACTTAAAAACATATATATATCCTTCTTGGTGCGAATAGTGGGACTTGAACCCACACGCAATTAATGCACACGCCCCTCAAACGTGCCTGTCTGCCAGTTCCAGCATATTCGCATAAAAACTATTTATATTATATGATATAAAAGAGTAAAAAGCAATAGATTTTTTTGTGTATAGGACAAATAAAATTATTTAAAAATGTTTTCAACGTAATTTTTGTGTGATATAATATAATAGTTAAATTTAGAGGAGGAATTAATGTGAGAAAAACAAAGATTGTATGTACCATAGGACCAGCAAGTGAAAAAGTAGAAACATTAAAAGAATTAATAATGGCAGGTATGAATGTAGCTAGAATTAATTTTTCACATGGCGGATTTGAAGAACAAGAAGAAAAAGTAAACAATGTAAAAAGGGCTAGAGAAGAGCTAAGTGTTCCAATTGCATTAATGCTAGATACCAAGGGCCCTGAAATACGAACCGGAATGTTAGCAGAAGAAAATGTTATGTTAGAAGATAACGATTTAATTATATTAACAACAGAAGAAATTCTAGGAGATAAAACCAAAGTATCAATTACTTATAGAGATTTATATAAAGAGGTAGAAGAAGGAACAAGAATATTAATTGATGACGGTTGTATAGAGACTATTGTAGAAGAAGTTAATGGAACAGATATAATATGTCGTATTATGCATGGTGGGAAATTAGGGAAGCGTAAAAGCATTAATGTACCAGGATTAAAATTAAATTTACCAAGTCTAACACAAAAGGATATTAAAGATATTAAGGATGGTATTAAAGCAGGTTTTGATTATATTGCAGCATCATTTGTAAGAAGAGCCCAAGATGTATATGATATTCGAAGGTTGCTAGATGATAATGGTGGTGAAAAAATAAAAATTATATCAAAAATAGAAAGCAGAGAAGGAATCGATAATTTTGATGAAATTTTAGCTGCTAGTGATGGAATTATGGTTGCTCGCGGAGATTTAAGTGTTGAAATTCCTATGGAGGAAGTTCCAATCCTTCAAAAACAATTTATCAAGAAATGTTATAGTGCAGGAAAGCCAGTTATTACAGCAACGCAAATGTTAGAATCTATGATGAACAACCCAAGACCAACAAGAGCAGAAGTAAGTGATGTGGCAAATGCAATTTTTGACATGAGTAGTGCTATTATGCTATCTGGCGAAACAGCAATGGGAAATTTCCCAGTAGAATGTGTAAAAACGATGAACCAAATTGCAAGTAAAATAGAATCCTCTATTAAATATTGGAAAAGATTCCGTAATCGCGATTGTGATTTTAAAAATATTAATTATGAGTTTAATATAAATCATTCTATATGTTCAACAGCAATGAATATGGAAGCAGCTGCAATATTTGCATATACCGAAACAGGTGATACACCAAGAATCGTATCGAGCTTTACACCTTGTTGCCCAATTTATGCTATTACACAAAGTAAGCAGACATATAGACAGTTAGCTCTTATTTGGGGGGTATATCCAAAATTATTAGAGCCACAAAAAACAATTAATCAATTGTTATATAAAGGAACAGAAATCGTAAAAGAAGAGGGCGGACTAATAGAAGGGGATACAATTGTTATTGCAGGAGGAGCAAGTGTGGTACCTAATATAAAACAGGAAGATACTATTAATAGAATTATTGGCGGAGTATTAAGAATATAATTGAGAATTATGCAATTTGTTAAAGCCAAAAGGTAAATAAATATAGAAACTAGCAAGCTTCTTTACTGAGGCTTGCTAGTTTTTGTGTGCCCAGCATCATGGGCAACAACTTGATGGTGAAAGCATATGCTTCGAAGACTGTCTTAGAAAAATGTCTTTCTTATCTTCCACATCCACAGCTATTACCAGTATTGTTTGTAGTATTGTTCATATCGCATCCATATGAATTATTGGTCATATAAAATTTTTTTTGGGACAATTTTTCATGAACACCATTTAGTGCTTCACCAAAACGTTGAAAATGAACTACTTCTCTTTGGCGTAAAAAGCGAAGTGGATCAATAACATCTGGGTCATCCTTACATAAATCAATCAATTTCTCGTAAGTTGCTCTAGCTTTTTGTTCTGCAGCTAAATCTTCTTGTAGGTTAGCAACAGGGTCTCCTTTACAAGCAATATATGCTGCTGTAAAAGGATTGCCAGATGCTGATTGAGGATATATATCTACCCCATGATCTGTATAATATGCTCCAAGTCCTGCTTTTTCTAGTTCTTCTGGGCAAACCTTATCTGTTAATTGGTGCACAATAGTTCCAACCATTTCAAGATGAGCTAATTCTTCTGTTCCAATATCATTCAAAATCGCTTTTGATTTTTGATCTGGCATTCCAAAGCGTTGACTCAGATATCTGAGGGAAGCAGCAAGTTCTCCGTCTGGACCGCCATATTGTGAAATTATAAATTTTGCTAAACGTGGATTAGGGCATTTGATATTTATTGGGTATTCTAAACGTTTATCATAGGTCCACATTTAAAAATCACTCCTTTCCCAAGGCCAAGGTTCTTCAAGCCATCTCCATTTATTACATGGGAAATTGATTGTCAAAGGACCATACACCTTCTGATATTTATCTGTTAAATCTTTAAAGCATTTTGCATACTCTCTATGAAGACAAAGTGCCTTTTGATCTTCGGGATGGGTATCTAAATACAAAGCAAGTTCAATGATTGCAAAATTATATTCACGAATTTTGCGTAGCATTTCTGCACGTGTTTCTTGACAAGGTTCTGTATTAAGCACGATTACATCCCTCCTTAATTTTATTTGCTTTCCTGATGAATTCAATTTCATCGATGGATTGACATGGCATATATGGGTTAACTAGTTCCGGGAAAATTGTTCCCATTCGGAGTCCCACTTCTGGCATGAAAGTCTTGTTTAACTTTTGATTCGGTACATAACTTTGACCAAACATAGGATTAGAAGGAAAAAAATTTTCTTCTTCATCAAATCCACATGAACATTCATCATTATTCTTAGAATCAGCAAGAGACAGTATATCGTCACAAATATCTTCTAGCATATGGTTATTTTCCATATTACAAGAATGACAATGAAAATTGCCCATTTTGCAATTTCTATGCATTTAAATTCCTCCTTTATTTAGTTTATATAGTACATTTTATGGGAAAATGAAGAAATTTGTTACATATAAATTAAAACAAAAATACCTTGCCAATAATTATATTGACAAGGTGGAAGGTAGTTAAATCCTTACTTGTTGTTGGCTTTTCTCCCTAAAGGGTTGATACCAATGAGCGAACATAATATAATCAGTCTCATTCAGCTTCAAAGAAAATGTAATGGTATTAAACTCGAATTTTTTCGGATTTTCCTCAATTTGAAGCGGGTAGCCGACAAGAGATGCGAATTCAGTAAGTATGGAGTTTTTCAGTTTTTCCCATTCATCAGGGTGAGAGTAGCGATAACGAAAAGTATAAACTCTCCACATTTAGAATTCCTACCTTTCTATAAAGATTTCTATCTATTATACATCAAAATTTACACAATTACAAGTTTTTTAGTAAAATCTAAATTAGCATAAGGTTCGTGATCAAATCCAATAGTATAAAGGTTTGTTGCAAATATATCTATCGCAATCATTTCATATAATAGCTTGTTTTTATTAATATCCAAAAAATCTTTTACAGAAGTAATGATTGGTAGTTTGGGATTTTCATATTTTAATAACGATAGAAATTCCTTACCCTTAGATGTCATTCCAAGAATACGAATATAAGGAGTGATTCTATATAATTCA
Source organism: uncultured Clostridia bacterium (assembly GCA_944392885.1). GTDB lineage: Bacteria > Bacillota > Clostridia > TANB77 > CAG-508 > UMGS1754. The sequence goes on along the minus strand of CALXYG010000020.1, from coordinate 16,159 downwards.
TTAAGTTTACTCTTAGTAATACCAAGTAAAGCATATAAAATAATTCTTTGAATTCTTGTTTCAGTATAACGTTTGCTTTTAATAATATTAATTAGTTCTTTTACTGTATTACATTCATTTGCAGCTGATTTAAATTTGTTTTCAAGTCCTTCGGAAACATCAGGAAGGCTTGCAATTTCCGAAACAGTCATGCGCCTAAAGATATAAATTATTTCTTTTTCAAATTTTGAAAGAGATAAAACTATTTTCCCATATTTTATAGAATTTTCTAATATATCAAATGTGTTACAAGGAACATAGGAAGTTATTTCTTCCTCTTTAGAAAGCTTTTCTCGAATAGCACTACTGCTAGCATATTTTCCAGATGCTATTTTACTATTGTGATTAACTGCTGTTCGTTCAACAGTAATAGGAATCATATGGCTTTTTAATTTCTTTCGTGCCTTTAGATATTCTATTGCTAATATATTATTAGGATTAGAAAGAACATTTGCATATCGTCTTATATCATTTAAATATAGTAAAAGTGCATTTTCTCTTGCCTTAGGATAAGATAAACCTTTAGATAATTCATGTTTTAAGAGTGTAATATATTCTTTAGGTTCATTATATAGGACAGTAGCAAACTCATCTAATATATCTAGGCTACCACATTCACTACCAAAAGAAAAAAAATCTATAAGTTTTAAACTATCAAGAATCTTAACATTACCATAGGCAAAAGACTCAGCGCTTGAAATGCTATAAATTGTGGGAAGTTCGATTACAATATCAATACCATTTTCTAGAGCCATTTGAGCGCGGGACCATTTATCTACAATGGCAGGGATTCCTCTTTGGGTGAAATTTCCACTCATAATACAAATTGTATAGGTAGGATCAGTCATTTTTTTGGACTGTAATATGTGTTCTAAATGACCATTATGAAATGGATTATATTCTGCGATAATTCCTAAATTATTACTCATTATTTTCTCCTTGTACAAAATTTTATTTATTGATATAATACCATAAAAGTTAAAATTTGCAAAGAGAAGTATAAAACTAAAAGGGAGGGAAAATTAAGAAAAATGGAGAAAGTTATATTATATACTGATGGTGCATGTTCTGGTAATCCAGGCCCACGGAGGTTGGGGAGCTATTTTAATGTATAAAGATATGAAAAAAGAGTTTTTTGGTGCTAAAAAAGAAACAACAAACAATATTATGGAAATAACCGCTATCATTAAAGGACTAGAACAGCTAAAGTACGAATGTGAAGTAGAAATATATAGTGATAGTGCTTATGTAGTAAATGCATTTAATTTGGGGTGGATTTATAATTGGATAAAAAATAGTTGGAAAACCTCTGGAGGAGAGCAAGTAAAAAATAAAGAATTATGGCAAGAGTTATATAGTTTAACAAAAAAACATAAGGTAAAATTTTTTAAAGTTAAAGGACATAGTGATAATGAATGGAATAATCGTTGTGATGAGTTGGCACGAAATGCTATAAAACAACTAAATCAAACGTAATATTACCACGATATTACAAATACATTACATTTATGTAACAAGCGTTGAAAAGAGTAATGTAATGACATATAATAATAAAAAATGTAGATATTGCGAAGCCATTTTTCTTATAGTGTTTAAAGGCATAGTATTGGGGAGGAACAAATATGGAAACATTTGCTGACTATATATTAGGAGAAAAAGATATAATTCGTAAAATGGAGATAGTGTATTACTTACAAAAAAGAACAGGAATTTTTTATGATAATTCTGTTATTTTAAAAACAGAAATAGCAAAATTATTTATTGAAACAATGAAATTGCCAGTAGATGAAAACTTAATATTAACAGCTTGCTTATTATATGCTTGTAAGAAAAGTAATAGTGCACAGGATTTAGAGAAAATACGCTCATATGCTAAAGAAGGAGCCGAATATTTAAGTCAATTAGGTTTTTCTAAGAAATTTTGCAAAATTTGTGAAGAACATAATCGATATAGTGGTAGTGAACCACGTGAAAAAGAAAGTGATATCCTAGAATTAGTAGATCAATTTGGGGGCATGTTAATGAATCGACCAGAGAGAATTGCATTCAAATCAGATGAAGCATTATGTTTACTAGAAAATCGAAATCTTAAAGATAAAGATAACAAATATTTAGAAGCTTTCAAAGAATTTGTAAAGTTAATGGAGGGAGTTAAAGTAGCATGAGTCTTGTAGATGATCAAATTATAAATGATTCTAACAATGCTTTAGATGAATTAAGCAAACGAATAAATAGAGTAAAAAATCCAATTGAAGCAGCTATTGCAGTAAGTAGATTTGAGGAAGACATGATAAGAACAAAAGAAGATGATAAAAATAAAAAAAATGGGGAAGGTAAAACAATAATAGATCCAGAAAAAATACTAAGAGAAATCCAAGATGATATGGAACGATAATTTTGAGCATGAAAAATGCTCCTACCAAATGAAGAAAGTAGGAGTATTCTTTTTTGAATACAGAAAGGAAGAAAAAATGTACGAAGTATTTGCAGATTTACATGTTCACATAGGAAGAAATCAGAGCAATAAACCAATTAAAATAACTGCAGCAAAAACATTACAGTTTACTAATATTGCAAAAGAATGTGCAGATAGAAAAGGGATTCAGATAGTAGGAATTATTGACTGTGGCTCTCCTTATGTGCAAGAAGATATTGAACATTTTCTAAGAACTGGAGAAGCTTATGAAATAGAAGATGGTGGCATAATTTATCAAAATAAGGTTTGTATTCTATTAGGAAGTGAAATTGAAACTTCTGAGGTAAATGATAATGGTAAAACGGGAAGTGCACATAATATATGTTTTTTTCCGAAATTAAATGATATAAAAGCATTCTCAAAAGAGATGAGCAAATATATTCACAATATTACATTGAGCTCACAAAGAGCTAATATTTCAGCTTATGAGTTAATTGATATTGTAGAAAAATATAATGGAATTTTAATACCTGCACATTGTTTTACTCCACATAAAAGTTTCTATGGAAACTGTACATCAAGACTAGAGAGAATTTTTAAAGAGAAATTTAATAATTTATATGCGATTGAACTAGGGTTAAGTGCAGATACTTTTTTAGCAGATCAGATTTCTGAACTAGAAGGAAAAACATTTTTAACTAATTCAGATGCTCATTCTCTTCCTAAAATAGCAAGAGAATATAATAAAATACAGGTAGAAGATATTAGTTATAAAGAGTTTTTAATGGCAATAAAAAAAGAAGGAGGAAGAAAAATACTTTGTAATTATGGTTTAGATCCAAAACTTGGGAAATATCATAGAACATATTGTGAAACATGTAAAGAAAATATAACAGGAGTTGCTCCAGTTGTGAAATGCGGTAATTGTGATAGCAAAAATATTACTATGGGTGTTTATGATAGAATTGAAATGATTAAAGACAAAGAAACAACAAAAAGTCCAAAAGATAGACCGCCATATATTTATCAAATACCACTTACTTTTATACCTGGACTGGGGAATAAAACAATTGACAAATTGTTGGATACATTTGAAACGGAAATGAATGTTCTTCATAGAGTAACATATGACGATCTAGAAAGTGCAGTAGGCGAAAAAGTTGCAAAAAGTATTGCTAAAGCAAGAGAAGGAAAAATAAATATTACAGAAGGCGGCGGAGGAGTATATGGAAAAATAAGCGCTTTATAAAGTTATATTTTTCATTTTATTGAATAGACATTATGTAGGAAATTATCTTACATAAATGGAGGAAAATAAAATGAAAAAACATAAGAAAAGCTATAAAATAACAGCTATAATATTGGAACATATTAGAAATAATGCTAGAGATTATTGCATTTTATTAATTCTCTTTATAATTGGTATTGTTTTGGGAGTGTTTTTTATTAATAATGCTTCTCATGAGCAAAAACAGGAAATCACTTCATATATTAATACATTTATAACATCAGTAAAAGAAAATAAAACAATCAATCAGATTGAACTTTTAAAGGATTCACTAATTAAAAATATAACACTTGCTCTATTACTGTGGTTTATAGGGTCAACAGTAACATTGATACCACTTATTTATGGAATTATAGTATTTCGCGGATTTTGTTTGGGGTATACTATTTCATCTGCAATTGCAATATTAGGTAGTGGAAAAGGATTAATATTTTCCATTACAACATTGCTATTTCAAAATATACTATTTATTCCTGCATTACTAGCAATTGCATTAAGTGGAATAAAATTATACAAATCTATTGTAAAAAATAGAAAAAAAGAAAATATAAAGACTGAAATATATAGACATTCACTTTTTTCTCTATTTATGACAATTTTATTAATAGTAGCATCTTTTACCGAAGCGTATATTTCATCAAATTTATTACATACATTTGTTCAATACATATAGAAAAATAAAAAAAAAGGATAAATCTATTTACAATTTAAAACTAATTTGATATAACATATATAGTTTATGTAAATTATAATAAGGTTTATGCATGACCGTTTAATAGTATGCAAATTTATGAAAGATGGGGAGCTAGACATGGAAAAACAAATTAAATTTTTTTTAGAATTTCTTGAAAATGATAAAAAATTATCAGATAACACATTACAATCATATCGTAGAGATATTATGCAATATGCTGAATATATAGAAAAAAATAAAATAAATTATATAAAAATAACGAAAAGCCGTATAGAAGAATACTTATCTTTATTGCAGGAACAAAAGAAAAAATCATCAACAATTTCTAGAAATTTAGCTTCCATTAGATCATTTTACCAATTTCTAGTACGCAATAGAAAGATAAAGACAGATCCAACAGAAGGAATTGGTTCTCCTAAAATAGAGAAAAAAGTTCCAAATGTTTTATCTTCACAAGAAATTGAGTTGCTATTAGAACAACCTAAGGAAATAGATTTAAAAGGAATACGAGATAAAGCAATGCTTGAATTTGCGTATGCAACTGGAATGAGGGTAACAGAAATTATTTCATTAAATATTGACGATATTAATATAGAAGAAAGTTATGTTACTTGTAAAAATGGAAACAAGCAAAGGAATATACCATTAGGAACAATGTCACAAAAAGCCTTAAAGGAATATATTGAACATGCAAGAAATATTTTAATTAAAGATGAGAAAAACAAAGCATTATTTGTTAATATTAATGGTAAAAGATTAACAAGACAAGGATTCTGGAAAATTATTAAATACTACAAAGAACAAGCGCATATTACAAAAGAGATTACTCCTCATGTACTACGTCATTCTTTTGCAACACATCTTCTACAAAATGGAGCAGACTTAAAAGCGATACAAACTATGCTAGGACATTCAGACATATCTTCTACTCAAGTATATATGCAATTTCAAGATGAAAGCCTAAAAAATGTATATAGAAAAGCTCATCCTAGAGCTTAAGTAAGCCCACATTCATATGTAGTTGTAAAATACATATGAATGTTTTTTTTAGGCAAACAAATGTATTAGAAATAATTCTGGATAAATAAAAATTAAATAAATACTTGACAGTTAATGCTATTACATATAAAATAAAATAGTAAGTAAAAATATATTCAATAACTAAATTTGTTATATTTATATATTTTGCACATTGAAAATTAAATAAAGAAGGAGTGGAGCACAATGTCACAAAATGAAATCTTAATGATAATAGCCACTTTTCTTATCTCTGCAGCAATTATGATACCAGTGGGATATATACTTAGAAAAAAGATTGCTGAATCTAAAATTCAAAGCGCAGAAAATGAAGCAAGAAGATTATTAGAAAATGCAAGCATAGAAGCTGAGAACAAGAAAAAGGAAGAAATCTTTAAGGCAAAGGAAGAAATTTTACAAAACAGAAATGAGTTAGATAAAGAGATTAAAGAAAGAAGAGGCGAAATTGCATTACAAGAAAAAAGAATTATTCAAAAAGAAGAATCTTTAGAAAGAAAAAATGAAAATCTTGAAAAAAGAGAAAAAGAAGTAGAAAAAAAACATCAGGAGATTGATGAGCAGAAAAAAACATTAGAGGAAGTATTTAACAGGCAAATGCTAGAGCTACAACGCATTTCAGGGCTATCTAAGGAAGATGCAAAGAAACAAATTTTAGAAGAGTTAGACAAAAAGATAACCTCTGAAAAAGCAAACCTAATTAGAGACTTAGATGCAAAGGCAAAGGAAGATGCAGTAAAAAATGCTAGAGAGATTATTGGGTTTGCAATTCAAAAATGTGCAGCAGATCACACATCAGAAACAACAGTATCTGTTGTAGCATTACCAAATGATGACATGAAAGGTAGAATCATCGGACGTGAAGGAAGAAACATCAAAGCACTAGAAACACTAACAGGAATTGATTTAATTATTGATGACACACCAGAGGCTGTTATTTTATCTGGATTTGACCCTCTAAGAAGAGAGGTGGCTAAAATTGCTTTAGAAAAATTAATTGAAGATGGAAGAATACACCCTGCTAAAATAGAAGAAATGGTTGAAAAGGCCAAAGAAGAAGTAGAAGCTTCTATCAAATCAGAAGGAGAAAGGGCAATGCTAGAAACTGGAGTAAATGGCTTACCACCTGATTTAGTAAAGCTAATAGGTAAATTAAAATATAGAACCAGTTATGGACAAAATGTATTAAACCATTCTATTGAAGTTTCAAATTTAGCTAGGATTATGGCAGAAGAAATTGGCGTTAACCCAAAGATAGCAAGACGTGCAGGTTTATTGCATGATATTGGAAAAGCTTTAGACCATGATATGGAAGGAACACATGTTGAAATTGGAGTTGAAGTACTTAAAAAGTTTAAAGAAAACGAATTAGTTATAAATGCAGTAGAAGCACATCATGGTGACGTAGAACCAAAAACCATAGAAGCTATTCTAGTACAAGCAGCTGATGCTATTTCAGCTTCAAGACCTGGAGCAAGACGTGAAACGTTAGAAACATATATAAAGAGATTAGAAAAATTAGAGGAAATAGCAGATTCATTTGAAGGTGTTGAAAAATCATTTGCTATTCAAGCAGGTCGTGAAGTTAGACTAATTGTAAAACCGGATAAAATCTCAGATGATGAGATGGTAATTATGGCAAGAAATGTTGCAAAAAAAGTAGAAGATGAGATGGAATATCCTGGACAAATAAAAGTAAATGTAATTAGAGAAACAAGAGCAATTGAATATGCAAAATAACCTAAAAGACCCTTTTAGTAATAAACTAAGGGGTCTTTCTTATTGTTTAATATATGCAATTATGTTATAATGGTTTGGCTTGAAATATAATAGTAAATATGATAAGATAAAACTTACTTAGATAAAGAGGTGTAAAAATTAATGAAAATACTAGCAATTGGAGATATAGTAGGTGAAATTGGTTTAAAAAAGTTAAGAGAATTATTACCTAAAATAAAGGATGAAAATAAAATAGATTTTATAATAGCTAATGGAGAAAACTCAGCGGAGGGTATGGGAATTACAGAATATATTTTTAAAGAGCTATTAGCTTTAGGAGTAAATGTTATAACAATGGGAAACCATACTTGGGGAAAGAAAGAAATTTTTAATTTTATTTCTCATAATCAATTAGTAAGACCTGCTAATTACCCAGAAGGTGTACTTGGAAATGGTTACGGAATATATGAATGTTGTGGAAAAAAAATTGCAGTAATCAACTTAATAGGAAGAGTAGATATAAATGTATTATCTGAAAATCCATTTATTACAGTTGAACGAATAATTAAAGAGATAAAAGAGTATGCAAACATAATTGTGGTAGATTTTCATGCAGAGGCAACTGCTGAAAAACTTGCAATGGCTTACTTTCTAGATGGTAAAGCAACTGTTTTATTTGGTACTCATACACACGTACAAACAGCAGATGAGAAGATATTGCCAAAAGGAATGGGTTATATCACAGATATACGGAATGACAGGACCGAAAAATTCTGTCATAGGTATGAATATAGAGGCATCTATAAAACGATTCCTAACAACACTTCCTGAAAAATACAAAGTGGCAGACGGAGAGGCAATGCTTAATGGTTGTATATTTCAATTGAATTGTGAAAATAAAGTAGAGCTGATAAAGAGAATCAACTATTAAAATTAAAAAGTATATGTTTATTAAAAAAGGTTTATATAACTCAAAAACGAAAACACGAAAAAGCTCGAAAAACTGGCAAATTGCGCGATAAAAAAATACAAAAATTACCAAAAACTACTAGACATTTTTCCTAAAATATAATATAAATATACTTGTTACGAATGAAACAAAAAATAAATTTTAGGAGGCAAAAAAATGGATGTTTTAAAAATTTCATCAAAGTCAAACCCAAATTCAGTAGCAGGCGCTATTGCAGGTTTAGTAAAGGAAACTAACAAAGCAGAGATGCAAGCTATTGGAGCAGGAGCATTAAATCAAGCGGTTAAGGCAGTAGCGATAGCAAGAGGATTTGTAGCACCATCAGGAGTAGATCTAGTGTGTATACCAGCTTTTGCAGAAGTTGAAGTGGAAGGAGAAGATCGAACAGGTATTAAGCTCATTGTTGAATGTAGGAAGTAAAAGTGAAATAATAGGGGCGTATTGTATTAAATGCAATACGCCATTTTTATATTTTAATAAATCTATAATTGCTGAAAATAGTTTTAACTTTCTCTTGAAAAATTACACAATTTCATGTATGATAAATTTTGGATAGTATAAAGAAATCTATAATATGAAAACTCTGATTGGAGGAGCTTAAATGAAATCATTACCCAAAACTTTATTTATATTATTTGTGATAGGTCTATTCATTTTTGCCTGTTATATGATTTATAATAACCAAAATAATATGGAATCATATGAAAATGACAATAATGGTGAAATACAGCCAGAAATTATTAATGAGCTCCGCTTAGGAATTGCTGAATTTGACACAATGAATCCAATTTTGAGTTATAATAAGAATGTACAAGACATTGCAAAAATTATTTATGAGCCCTTAGTTAGTTTAGATGTTAACTATAAGGCAGAAGCATGCCTAGCAATAGAATGGTCGAAAATAGAAAATAATGGGTATCTAATCAAATTGAGAGAAGGAGTTAAATGGCACAATGGTACGGATTTTAATGCAAATGATGTAAAATTTACAGTTGACCTATTAAAAAGTGAAAATATAACATCAATTTATAAAAGCAATGTAAAGAACGTAATAGCATTAGATATTATAGATAACTATACAGTAAAATTAACATTAGATTCTGATATACCATTTTTTGAATATAATTTAACATTTCCAATTTTATCAGAAAGTTACTATGTAGGGCAAGATTTTTTAACAACAGAAAAAAATAAAAATCCAGTAGGAACAGGAAAATATAAGGTATATGCTGAAGCAGATGGTACTTTCAAACTAAACAAGAACAAAGATTATTGGAATTTCCAGGAAAAAACAGAAGAATATGGAATAGACACAATTAGTGTTTATTTATATAATTCTATGGGAGAAGTATACAATAGTTTCAAAATAGGAAATATAGATTTAGTAACAACTAATAATTTATATGTAGAAAATTATATAGGAACAATTGGTTATAACAGTAAAGAGTATAGAGGAAAAGAATATGATTTTTTAGCACTTAATACAGAAAATAAAGTATTAAAATATGAAGAAGTAAGAAAGGCCATTTCATATGCTATTGATAAAAGTAGCATTATTGCAAATATATATAATAATAAATATTATGCTGCAGATTTTCCATTAGATTATACAAATTGGTTATTTGAATCTAATTCCTCAAGTTCAGGCTATAATCCATCACAAGTGGAAAATATTTTAACAGAAAATGGATGGGAGAAAAAAAATTCAGTATGGCAGAAAAAAGAAAATTACACTACATTACGAACCAATTTCACATTAGTAGTAAATGAGGCAAATACAGAAAGAGTAGCAGTAGCAGAAAATATAAAGGAACAACTTGCAAAAGTAGGAATTAATATTACCATTAGGAGGGCAAATGACAGACAATATCAAAGTTATTTAGCAAATAAGAATTATGATATGTTAATGGTAGGAACACGAATAGGATTTAGTCCAGATTTATCAACCTATTTAGGTGATGGTAATTTTTCAAAATATAAAAATGAAGAGATGATTGGTTTACTAAACGAAGTAAGGAATATTTCAGACACTGCATTATTAAAAGAAAAGTATTTTTCTATATATGAAAATTACAAAGCAAATATGCCTTTTGTTAGTTTATATTTTAATCGTAATACATTATGCTACAGTCCAAATTTGATGGGTGAAATAACACCAAACTGTTATAATATTTTTTACAATATTGAAGGTTGGTATAGACAATATTAATAATATAAAAAATAACTTGACAAATAAATTTAATAATGTATAATAAAGCAAACAAACGTTTATATAATTTAGGAGGAGTAAAAATGAATAGTGAAAACACAGAAAAAAGAAAAGCACTAGAAGTTGCTATGGGACAAATAGAAAAACAATTTGGAAAAGGTTCTATCATGAAGCTTGGTGAGTATCAAGCAATGAGTGTAGAGGCTATTCCAACAGGGGCATTAAGTTTAGATATCGCGCTAGGAATTGGAGGAATTCCTAGAGGAAGAATTATTGAAATATTTGGACCTGAATCGTCAGGAAAAACAACACTTGCTTTACATGCTATAGCTGAAGCGCAAAAAATGGGTGGAGAGGCTGCATTTATTGATGCTGAACATGCTTTAGATCCTGTTTATGCAAAAAATCTAGGAGTAGACATAGATAATTTAATTGTATCGCAACCAGATACTGGAGAACAAGCGCTTGAAATTGCTGAAGCATTAATACGAAGTGGAGCAATCGACGTTATAGTTGTAGATTCAGTTGCAGCATTAGTTCCAAAGGCAGAAATAGATGGTGATATGGGAGACTCTCATATAGGATTGCAAGCAAGATTAATGTCACAAGCATTGAGAAAATTAGCAGGAGTAATCAATAAGTCAAAAGCTGTTATTATTTTCATTAACCAATTAAGAGAAAAAGTTGGCATTATGTTTGGAAATCCAGAAACAACTCCTGGTGGAAGGGCTTTGAAATTTTATGCTTCAGTACGTCTTGATATTCGAAAGATTGAAAATATTAAACAGGATGGTGATGTTGTAGGAAATAGAGCAAAAGTAAAAGTAATTAAAAACAAGGTAGCGCCACCATTTAGAGAAGCAGAATTTGATATAGTATATGGAAAGGGAATATCAAAAGAAGGCAATATATTGGATTTAGGTGTAAATCTAGATATTATTGAAAAGAGCGGTTCTTGGTTTAGTTATAGAGGAGATAGAATAGGACAAGGTAGAGAAAACGCAAAACAATACTTAAAGGAAAACCCAGATATTATGAATGAGGTTGAAAAAAGAATTCGTGATAACTTTAATACTGCTTTTGAAAAAAGTTTAGGAGAAACAATAGAAGCTGATGAAGGAGAAGAATAGTCATGAATTCCTTGAAAGAAATAGACGAACTGAAAACAAAAATATTGAAATATATTCTATATAAAAAAAGAACTGAAAAGGAAATAAGACAAAAATTTTCAGATATATCTGTAGAACTACTAGAAGATACAATTGAACACTTAAAAGATGTAGGTTATATTAATGATAATGATTACATAAAACGTGCAATTAAAGAATTCATAGCTTTAAAAACTTTATCAATAAGGGAAGTATCTTACAAATTACAGGCTAAAGGCATTTCCAAATCAGATATAGAGAATTATGTATTAGAGCATAAAGAAGAACTTCTAAGATATGAAGTACAATCTGCTGTAAAACTAATTCAAAAAAAACAAATGATAATGGAAAAAGATCAAATAAAAAACTACTTACGTAACAAGGGCTATATGGAGGAAACTATTGATCTAGCATATGATGAATTATTATAATATTAGAGGTAAAAGATGAGTGTACTTACGTTAGAAACAAATAAATATGCAATTAGGTTAGAAAATTTTGAAGGCCCATTAGATTTACTCTGCCATTTAGTAGATAAAAACAAAATGGATATAGCAAAAGTAAATATAAATGAAATAACAGATCAATACATAGAATATATTCATAAAATGGAAGAATGTAAACTAGAAATAGCAAGCGAATTTCTAGTAATGGCATCAACTCTGCTATATATTAAATCTAAAAGCTTGCTACCGAATGAAATAGAAGAAGAAGCAGAACTTACAGAAGAAGAGCTGATTAAAAGAATAATAGAATATAAAAAATATAAGGAAATTAGTAAAACATTAAAAATAAAATTTGATATTTTTTCTAAAAGGCTTACTCATTTCCCAGAAGTAATTGAATTGCCAAAGCAGGTAATGGAAAGAAAGTATGATAGTAAATATATTGTTGAAAAATATCAAAATATAATAAAGCGAAATGAACAAAAAATAAATCAAAATGCGCAAAATATTGAAAAAATAGCAATTACGGAAACATTTACTGTTGCAAGCAAAGTAAGGCAGATTTTCCGCGAATTAGTTAAAAAACCTAGATTTATTTTTAATTCATTATTTGCATTACAAAAATGTTCTAAAAACGAAGTAGTAACAGCTTTTTCGGGGCTTTTAGAATTAACTAAGAGAAAAAGAGTAACCGCAATACAGGAGGTAAATTTCGGAGATATAATTGTTGAAAAACAAATTAAAAATAAATAAGTAATTTTATAAAATAATTTGAAATTTCACAATTTGATATGATTAAATTTGAAAAACAAGGAAAAACTAATACCAAAAGGAGTGAGCTTTATGGTATTAGTTTTAATATTTTTAGGAATTGTAATTGTTATATCTTGTGTAATAATTATAATATTATGTTCTACTATAAAAATAGAAATTGAAAATTTTGAAATAAAAAATATTTCAACACCAAAAATAGTGTATGATTTTCAAATTCAAATAAAACTATACCTGCTAAAAAAATTATTAATTTTTAAAATACCAATTAATAAACAAAAATTACAAAATAATAAGGTTATAGAAAAATTAAAACATACTCCGATAAAAAAGGAAACTATAATAAATTTAGACTTCTTAGAAGAACTTAGGAATTTATCTCCTCAAATAGAGATGCTTCAACTTAATCTTAAGATAGGAACTGAAAATGTATTATGCACATCTGTTATTGTTTTTTTAATTAGTATGGTTTTATCAATTGGATTGCCATATTTAGTAGATACTAAAGACTATTCAAATATAAAATACGAGATAACACCGTTTTACATTGGAAAAAATCAATTACATCTACAATTTAGGAGTATAATTTATGTAAAAATGGTACATATTATAAATATAATATTTATCTATTTACAAAAAAGGAGAGAAGAAAAAAATGAGCGAACATCCAATAGAAGGTCTTATGCTGACAGCTATGAACAGTATACAAGATATGGTAGATGTAAATACCATTATAGGAGAACCAATTGAAACTTCTAATAATGTTGTAATTATTCCTATATCAAAGGTATCTTTTGGTTTTGCTGCTGGTGGAAGCGAATTTAAGGGAGAAACAATTGATGAATACACCAAGAGGGAGAAAGAAGAAGCAATCCAATACCGACTACCATTTGGAGGCGGCAGTGGAGCAGGAGTAAGTATAAATCCAGTTGCTTTTTTAATTGTTCAAGAGGGATGTGTAAAGCTATTGCCAGTTTCTCATAGCTCAGCAATAGACAAATTGATTGATTATGTACCAGATTTAATGGAAAAAATAAATCAAATGCTTCAAAAACAATTAAAAGAAAAAAAAGAGCAAATTGAAAGAACAAATCGCATTATTGAAGAAAATAGCAAAAAGCAAAAACCAGACTTAAAATCAGATTCGATCACAACAAATACAAGAGTAGAAGGAAGAAAAAGAACAATGCCAGAGCGTAAAGAAAAGCCTAGAGAAGAAGCTTTTGAGTATGAGTATGACGAAACACATGAACCACAAAACGAAGTAATTAATCTAGAAAATGACGAATATGATGATTAATCTTGTATTAAATTATGTGCCAATTACAATATATATGTAATTGACACATAATTAATTTATCTGCATAAACTAAACCAACTATTAAGTACATGTGTAACCATGTTCAATGGACTAATTTTAACTACCTCATTTTTAGCGACAATATTGATTTTTGAAATTATAGAGCCATTTAGATGAAAACTTACTTCCCCTAGCTTTTGACCTTCTTTAATAGGAGCACTCAAATTTTCATCTATGGTAATACTTTGTGAAATATTTTTTTCTTGACCTTTTTGAATTAAACATCCTGCATTTTCTTCATAAACTAATTCAACAGAAGTTTGAATTCCTTTTGAAACTGGTACGGTCTCAACAATATCACCCTTTTTTCCAAACTCTTTATATTCATATGTGTTAAAGCCAAAGTCTAGAAGTTTTTTTACTTCAGCAAAGCGGATAGGGCTAGTTGGAGCTTTCATAATAACTGCAATAAGTGACAAATCATTTTTAGTTGCTGTTGCAGATAAGTTAAATAAAGCAAGAGAAGTAGAGCCGGTTTTTAAACCTGTAGCTCCAGGGTAATTACGAATTAATTTATTTGTATTTACAAGTTCAGATTTACCATCTCTTAAATAATCCATCCATATAGTTGTGTATTTTGTAATATTAGGGTGATGCATCATAAGAGCCCTAGACATGAGTGCTATATCATATGCAGATGTTACATGACCATCTTCATCAATACCATGACAATTTTTAAAACATGTATCGTTCATTCCAAGTTCTTTTGCTTTTTCATTCATTTGAGTTACAAATAATTCTTCAGAACCGGCAAGATATTCTGCCATAGCTACAGTGCAGTCATTAGCAGAAACAACACAAATAGCTTTTAACATTTCATCTACTGTTAGTTCTTCTTTTACATCAAGCCAAATTTGGGAGCCACCCATATTAGAAGCTGTTTCACTGCAAGGGACTTTATCAGAATATGAAATTCTACCAGAATCAATAGCTTCCATAATAAGAAGAATTGTCATAATTTTTGTAACAGAAGCAGGTCGTAATTGTTCATGCATATTGTGGTTATATAAAACAGTGCCACTATTTTGTTCAATTAAAACAGCAGATGCACAATCTAAGTTTAAAGAATTTATATTCTCTGAATCAGTTGTAATAGACGCGCTTGTATCTATCGCTTGTTCATCAGCAGTAGACCAAACATAAGTTGCATCTATTGCTAGCGAAATATTAGTTTGAAAAAGAAAAAGAATAAAAATTAGAGTAAAACATATCATTTTTTTATTTAACATTTTAAATTTACCTCCTATCATTTTTACTATTAAGATTATTCAATAGCTCAAATTTTAGAAGGATAATATAGAGATAAACTATGATACTTTTATAATTTTTATAATAACTTCATCAGTTGTAGCATCTGCTACTATTTTAATAGAATAAGAATTATTATTTTTAAATTTAAAGTCTACGCTTCCATAAGCAACGGCTGCATCTTGACCTTTAGGAACATAAGGAACATTATTACTATGTTCATGTCTTTCTATAATTTCAATACCAGATAGATTAATTACAGCATTATATAGAGTACTGCTAACTTGACATTTTCCTCCACCATATTCTTGAATAATGTCACCATCACTTTCAAAGGTTTCAGCTTTTTGGTACCCCTCTTCTGGCTTTGCAGGACCTAAGGTATCACAAAAAGAAAAAATTTCACCAGGAGCAACGATTGTGCCATTCAATTCCTTACAAGCTAATTGTACATTGTTTTGTCTAGCATCAGTCTTGGTGTAGATTTTTGTTTTGTATTGATATATTTCAATTTCAGTTGTTCCGGTTATATCAACTGAGTTAGGAGAACTTGCATTATTAACTTCAACTTGGTGGGTAGTTCTTTCTGGTGTGTAGTCTGAAGTATTAGGTTCATTAACAGAACAGGCAGTCAAACTAAATAATGTAATAACTAGTATAATAAAATATTTCATGAAAATTCCTTCCTATTTATTTTTATATTAGTATTTGCAGAAAAGAATGAGAATATTACAAATAAAAGAATTTGAATAAAAAACTGAAAAACTTGCATAAATATTGTTTTCATGTTAAAATAAAACTGTAAAAAATATATAT